>JAHCBC010000009.1 GCA_019634595.1 Akkermansiaceae bacterium | reverse complement strand
GAACTTCCTTTCGGCATCGAGCCATCGCGGCACGGCATCTATAAGATCGAGATCGACGGGGAAGATTATCTCATCTCCGACCTGCGGCCGGAGAATTTCGTGAAGGACCCACAGGGCAACATCCGCCTCATCGACCTGATCACCGGCAAGGTGGCGAAAGGATCGACACCGAAGTAAGACGAGACATTTCTGTTAGAGAGGCGGCGGATCATTTCCCGCCTGCATCCACTTCCGTCCCGGCGAGCGGCTCACGCTGGCGCAGGCCATCGCGGAGAGCGGGGCAAAGGCCAGACGCATCGCCGCACAGTTGCGCGCCCGGGAGCTGGTCAACGGCGGGGACGGCTCGCTTTCCGACATCATCTTCGGCAGCAGCACGACCCATTTCGAGGAAGGCGTCCGCCACACCACCAACCGCCTGCAGCAGGGTGCCTCCGTGCTCACCGTCTTCCATGAGGAGACGCACGGTTTCTGGAAAGAGGCGCTGGCCACCGGCCGCATCACCCGGCAGGAGGCCATCACCTTCCTCCGTGCGGTCGATACGGTGCTCTCCACCCGCACGGGTCGGGAGGGCCAGAGCCTGCGCCTGCTGCCGGAGGGGGATGTGGAGATCACTGACGTCCATCTGGACGAGGCCATCGCGGAACTGCGGGAGGCGGAGATCCTCCGCACGCGGAAGGATGGCGGGCTGCCGCCGGGGCTGGTCTCGCGGAACCTGGCTGCCATCGCGCGGCTCTCCGGCCAGGGCACGGCGGGGAAATTCAAGGCGTTCTTCGACGGCATCCGCTCTTGGTTCGGCGTGGCGCTGGACCGCTCCGTGGCCATCCGCCGCGGGCTGGCGGACGGCAGCATCAGCCAGGCGGAGTATGATGGGTTCTTCGGGAAGTTGACCGGGAAGGAAGGGACGGAGGAACATGGCATACCCCGACCATCCGTTGATCCCGCCAAGGTCGCCCAATGGGCTGCCATCGATGACGGGATTTCCTTCTCCACCGGATCGGATCTGTCCGGAGACGCGGAGTCACTCATCATCGAGGCCACTGCCAAGGCACGGGAAAAAGTGGATCAACATGATGCGGAAACCCTCGGACGCACCGGCAGGTTCTGGCTATCCCTGCATGGTGAGGGAGGCGTCGCACGTCTGCCGGAACTGACGAGCAAGGACTTCGATGGGTTGGTGGAGGAAGCGAGTGGAGTGATGCCCGCATTGACCGCGAAGCCCAAGGGGAAACACAGAGGTGCGCAGGTCACCGAGCTGAATGATGGCCGGGGCATCTCCTACATCCTGGTCAGAGATGGAGCGGTTTGGGTCAACTCCACCGGAGCCGGAGGAGCGGACACCCATGGTTGGAACAAGCACGTCCATCGGGTGAAGGCCTCGATGGCGCCCGGTGTCTACCAGATCGCCATGGCATACGCCAGGAACAACGGGATGAAGTTCATTCTCGATCCCGAAGGAGCTTCCTCCATCGCCACCTTCCGCCGCTGGCCGCAACTGCTCTCCTCCGCCATCCGCATGGGCAATACCGCTCACATCGACGGGACGAAAGATGTCGAGGACTGGAAGGACGGCGACCACGAACACAACGCGGGCCTGCTGGCGATGCACGAATATGAATATGTGCGGCACTTCTTCCCGGAGATCGACGGCTTGCGTCTGAGCGATGATTCCGCTACCATCGTGGACCATGCAGGCGCTCCCGTTTCCAGACAGACTTTGGCAGATCTCCTCGTCGGAGAACGTCACCCAAGCCGACTTGGAATTGGCGAAACAACATTGCGACGCGCTCTTGTCACGGGCCAGCTGGCGGCTGAAGGGCGGATGGAGCCTGCAGCAGAAGTTGGACGACGTCCGGACGGTGAGCGACGAATACACCCCGGAGCAGTTAAAGATTTTGCACCTGATCTCGGAAGCGGCGACGAAGGGGCTAATTCGCCCAAACACGCCCTGAGCGAGATTTCGTATTCCATCGGCTCGGAGCCGGATTCACCCAACCAACCCCACCAACAAGATCATGGACAAGAAAGCGGAATGGTTCCCGGAGACGGAGGAGATGCGCAAATTCCTGGAGGAACACCGGAGGAAATCAGCGGAAGAATTCGCGAAGCTCTCTCCAGAGCAGAAGAAGACGATATACAAGGAAGGGTTGGAAGCGGCTCTGAAAGCGCTGTCCTCTCCTTCGGAGATTCCGAAGTCCTGAAAGTCATCAAGTCATCGGGCATTGTCAGATTCGGCGCGGATCTCAAACCGACGCTTGAGTTCACTGCGGAAGCTGCCGAGGAAAAAGCCCGCGTGATCAATGCGCTGGGAGGCATGAAAACGCGCATGCTCAAATGGCAGGACAAGATCCTTCTCATCCAGGAACGAGGCACCCCAATTTCGGAAACGGACTACCTCTCCATC
>JAHCBC010000008.1 GCA_019634595.1 Akkermansiaceae bacterium | reverse complement strand
AGCGCTCCAAGGACGTGGAGGTCCGTGTGATGTTCGATGACATGGGCAGTTCCTTCGCCCAGACCTCCCCGCCGGAGACTCCGGCCCCGAAGGGATTCGTCCCGCCCACGAACATGCCCCTCTATCTCCGTTCCGGTTCGGAACTGGAGGTACGCCGCACGCTCAATCCCTGGCTGGTGGCGGACCACTCGAAGCTTATCCTGGTGGACAACCGCGTCGCCTACATCGGCGGCATGAACATCGGCCGTGAGTACTTCAACGAGTGGCACGATCTGATGATCCGCATCGAGGGTCCCATCGTCGCGGACTTCCAGCGCGACTACAACCGCACCTGGCGGAAGGCCGGACCGTATGGCGACTTCGGCCTGCTGCGTCCGCCGAGATTCATCAGGCGCGTGCCGCCCGTGGGGGATGGCGCCCCCATCCGCATCCTGCGCACGGACCCTGCGGAGGGCCGCTACGAGATCCTCAAGGCCACGCTCATGGGCATCCGCGCCGCGCGCAAGAGGATCTGGATCCAGAACCCCTACGTCGCCCATGACGACATCACCATGGCCATCGAGGAGGCCGCCCGCCGTGGCGTGGACGTCCGCATGATTCTCCCCGCCCGTGGGGACTCCACCATCATGGACGTCGCCAACATCGCGGTCGCCCGCCGTCTCATCCAGGCCGGGGGAAAGGTCTATAACTACCCTCTCATGACCCACATGAAGGTGATGATCTGCGATGACTGGGCCTGCGTCGGCTCGGCCAACCTGGACACCCTCAGCATGCGCATCAACCGGGAGCTGAACATCTCCTTCCGGGATCCGGGGCAGGTGAAGGAACTCATCGACAAGGTGTTCCTGCCGGACTTCCGCATCTCCCCGCGCCGCCGCCTCAGCCAGACGGAGTCACCCATCGCCCCCATCGCGGAGGCCATCGCCGACCAGCTCTGACCCTACAAACAAGGTCCGGAATTCAAGTGGCGGGAAATCAAGATCCACGTCATCTGTCACCACATGACCACCCGTGGTGACACCCACAGCAAGACGATCGGTTACCTGACCTGGCTTTTCGGTTTCACAGGCTCGCACCGCTTTTACTACGGAAAACCGGTGACCGGTGTGATCTGGTTTTTCACCTTCGGCCTGCTGTTCATCGGCTGGATCATCGACCTTTTCCTGATCCCCTCCATGGACCGCCAGGCGGACCATCGCTTCACGGCAGGGCGCTATGACTATTCGGTCGCATGGATTCTCCAGACTTTCCTGGGAACCTTCGGCATCCATCGGTTCTACCTTGGAAAAATTGTCAGCGGCATCGTCTGGTTGCTCACCTTCGGCCTGTTCGGCATCGGTTATCTGTACGACTTCTGCACGCTGAACAGCCAGGTGGATGAGCGCAACCGGGCGGCTTGATACGCTCAATCCCGGAGAAGTTCATCCGGCAGTTCGTTCCGGTCTCCCTCTCCCCGGGGCCAGTGCTTGCTGAGGACATCCCCCAGGCCGCGCAACCCTTCCTGCAGGGAGGCGAGCGGGCCATGGTCATGCATCCCTTTCACCATCGCGGCGACCGCCTTGTCCCAGTAGTCCGCGGGCACCATGGCATCGAGACCGGCATCCCCGAGGATCACGATCTGTTTCACGCGCGGCATCATCACGATCAACGCGGCATTCCGGTTCGCGGTGTTCCTCATGCCATTCCTTTCGAAGACCCGCCAGGCATACCGCTTCGGCCGGAACACCACGCGGTCGGTCACACACACACGGATCTCCGCGCTGGTGCGTGCCTCCTGCTCCCGGATCGCCTGGATCAGCAGCAACTCCTCTTCGTCCGTGATGAAATGTTCCATGATTCTTGAATTGATCGTCACCAGCCGCCACTGGCCCCACCGCCACCGCTGCGGCCACCACCTCCGGAAAAACCTCCGCCACCGGAAGAGGATGAGCCTCCCCATGATCCCCCTCCCGAGCGGCTTCTTGAAGAACCCATGGCGCTGAAAATCACGTCAGCCACTTCAAAAATGACCGGGAAGCGGAGTCCGAGCAGCAGGAAACCGGCCACCAGAACCACCGGCCAAACCGATTCGGCGAAGCCTTCCGGGTGATCCAGATTCGTGCCGCCATCCCCTTCGTATTCACCTTTCAGGGAGTCGATGATGGCATCCACCCCGGCCCCGATCGCAGCCTCCCGGTCGCCCGCCAGGATACCGGGTGCGATCACTTCCCTGATGATCCTGCCCGCCCTCGCATCCGGCAGCGCGCCTTCCAGGCCGTAGCCGGTATGAATGCGGATCTTCCGGTCCGCCGCGAAGACCAGCAGCAGCACCCCATTGTCCTTCCCCTTCTGCCCGGGCATCCAGGCATCGAAAATACGCTGGCTGTAGTCGAACAACTCTTCGCCTGCCGGAAGCCGCCGGTAGATCCCGACGATCACCTGGTTGGAGGTTTCCCGCTCGAACCACTCCAGCTTCAGGTCCAGAGCGGAGTAGGCGTGGGCGCCCAGCCACTTCGCCTCGTCCTGGACATAGCGTGGGGAAGGGCTGGGCGGCAGGGGCGCCGCCAGGCTCCAGCCGCACAGCATGGCTGCGGAAACGAAAAACGCCGCCAGCCACACCGATAGACGCCGGGAGATCATTGACCGGATCCGAACTTCACTTCAGGCACCTTGTCCGTCCCGGCGTCGGATTTGAAATAGGGCTTCGTCTGGAAACCGAACATCCCCGCGAACAGGACGGCGGGGAATTTCCTGACACTGGTGTTGTAGTCCCTCACCACTTCGTTGAAGCGGCCCCGCTCCACCGCGATGCGGTTTTCCGTCCCCTCCAGTTGCACCTGCAGATCCCGGAATCCGGCGCTCGCTTTCAGGTCCGGATAGTTCTCCGCAACCACCAGCAGGCGGGACAGGGCGCTGCTGAACTGGCCCTGCGCTTCCTGGAACTTCTGCAGGGCCGCCTCGTCAGGCGCCTTGCCGGCATCGATGTTCACGCGCCCGACGGAGGCGCGCGCGTTCACCACACTTTCCAAGGTGGACTTCTCGAAGTTCGCGGAACCTTCCACCGTTTTCACCAGATTGGGCACCAGATCCGCGCGCCGCTGGTATTGGTTGGAAACCTGCGCCCACGCCGCGTCCACCCCTTCCTGTTGCCCGACGAGGCTGTTGTAGGTTCCCCTCACGGAGAAGGCGATGATCACGATCAGTCCGACGATGACCAGCAGAACGCCGATGCCCTTTTTCATGGAAGGCATTCCTAACACCCCTCCGGACGGGACGTCGAATACGAAACGATCTTTCGTTTCCAATCATTCCAGAGCCGCAGGGAGTTCACCCACCCCATCAATGAGTTTTTCAGGCCCACCTTCCAGCAACGGAGCGCGGTCATGGTAACCCCATGTCACGGCAACCGAACGGATGCCCGCATTGCGCGCCGTCTCCAGATCAATGGTGGAGTCCCCGATCAACACACAGTCCTCCGGTGGCAGGCCGAAAATACGGACGATCTCCAGCGCCCCCGCCGGGTCCGGCTTGTGCGGGATGCCATCCTTTTGCCCGACGACCGCATCAAACGCGATGCCGGGGAACAACCGCTCCACGATGACGGTGGTGAACGGATGCGGCTTGTTCGAGAGGACCGCCATCGGGTGGCCTTTCCCCCGCAGTTCCGCCAGCACCTCCGGAACGCCCGGATAGGGAGCGGTGCCTTCCTGCCAGTGCAGGTCATAGTGCGCCTTGAACGCCAGTTCGACGGCCGCGACGACCTCATCCGGGGAATCCCGCGGGGCGGCCCTCTTCGCCAGCATCCATGATCCGTTGCCGATGAACCGCCGGACCTCCAGCCCCCCGTGGGTGGCGAACCCCATGCCGGCCAAGGCATGGTTCAGGGACGCGGTGATACCCGGCAGGGAGTCCACCAGGGTGCCGTCCAGATCAAAAAGAAGACCTTGTTTCATGCAATCGATGCTGTGGGGTAACACCCATCCCCGGAAGCACATTATCCCCCGGAGAAAGATCGCCACCGGCCGTCCCGTAGCGCAGCCTCTCCATCACATCCCCATGATCAAGAAACTCCAGATGATCGCGTTCGCCACCCTGGCATCCCTTTCCGGGCTCCAGGCCGCCGAACCCGCCAAGCCGTTGAAAGTCCTGCTCGTCCTCGGCGGCTGCTGCCACGACTACGCGAAGCAGCAGTATCTCCTCTCCGATGGCATCTCCGCCCGCGCCAATGTCGATGTCCAGATCGAGTATTCCCCGGACAAGGGCACCAAAGGCAAATTCCCGATCTATGAGAAGGCCGACTGGGGCAAGCCCTTCGACGTGGTGATCCATGACGAATGCTGCGCCGACGTGACGGACAAGGCCTATCTCGACAACATCTTCAATGCCCACAAGGAAGGGCTCCCGATGGTCGCCCTGCACTGTGCCATGCACTCCTACCGCAGCGGCCCCTTCCAAAGCCCGATGAAACCGGACGCCCCGGAAGCCGGATGGTTCAACATCCTGGGCCTCCAGTCCTCCGGCCACGGCCCGCAGAAGCCCATCGCCCTCACCTTCGTGGACAAGAAGCACCCGATCACCGTCGGGATGGAGGAATGGACCACGGAGAAGGAAGAACTCTATAACAACGTCCACGGCATCGAGGGCAACTTCAAGAACTGGCCGGACGCCCATCCGCTCATCGAAGGCAAGCAGGACGCGGGGGACCAACCCGGAAAGAACCACGCCGTCGTCGCCTGGACCAACATCTACGGACCGAAGAAGACCAAGGTGTTCGGCACCACCCTCGGCCATAACAACGCCACCATCGAGGACGCCCGCTATCTGGACCTCATCACCCGCGGCCTGCTGTGGGTCACCGGAAAACTGGATGAAAACGGCAAGCCGCTCCCAGGATACGAGGCTCCGAAAAAATAATCAGAAAAATATGGGAGAGATGAAATAACATCTCCCGGACGGCGTAATATCGTCTGTCGCAAGACAAAGAAGGCGGTCCGCCTGACAGCTTCCAGGTTAAGGGTTTTTCCTCGGAGCAAGTCAGACGGATCGCTTCTTTTTTATGTGTCATGACATGGTAAATCCGCAAGGATCACCGTTTCTGATAACTGCAGGCCATGCCTTACAACAGGCGGCTCTAACCGTCCGCGTGGAAAACCTCCGCCCCCTGGGCCTCCACGAGCCGTTTTCCCGCCTCCCGGTCCGCGATGCAGCAGGCCGTGGCAAGCGCGTCGCTGATGGTGGCGTTGGCGGCGATGACCGTCGCCGCCGCGGGCTTCGTCAGGCCCAGCCCCGTCGCCGGGTCGATGATGTGGGAATAGCGGACGCCGCCGATCTCGATGAACTGGCGCAGGTCGCCTGAGGTGGACACCGCCTTGTTCCGCAGCAGGAGTTCCGCGGCATTATGATCCACATCCGTGTTGCGGACGCCGATGTTCCATCCCTCTTTCCCGGGGGGAGGATCCCCCATCCGGACATCCCCACCGGCCGTCACGGAGCTGCGGGAAACACCGTGTGCCCCCAGGATCGCCAGCATCCGGTCCGCCGCCTGTCCTTTGGCGATTCCCCCCAGGTCCAGCCGCATGTCCGGGACGGTGAAAGTGGCGGTCAATTCCGCGGGATCCAGCACCAGTTTTCTCCAACCGACCGCCGCCTTCGCCCGGGCCAGGGTGGCCGCATCCGGCAGTGCCTTCCTCCGCCGGGATTCCCTCCACAGGCGGGACAACGGACCGATGGTGGGATCGAACAAGCCGCCGGTCTTTTCCGCCTGTGACCACGCCTCCTCCAGCAGGCCGAAAAGCAATGGCGGTATCCTCACCGGCGTGCCGGGAGGAACCTTTCCGATGGAAAGCAGCTCGCTGTCCGCGATGTAGTCGGACGCGGTGTCGTTGATCCGCTCCGCTTCGGCGAACGCGGCCTCCACCGCCTTCCCGACCAGTTCCGCATCCCCATGGTAACAGGTGACGATGAAGCGGGTGGCCATCAGGCCACGCTCGAACCGGCGCCCCTCCTCCACTGCCGCACCCGCCCGGGGAACCCCGAGCGCGGACGCCATGAGGAGCAGGGCTTTCCGCCGCGTCAGCATGCCATCACTCCGTCGGTCCCGGACCTTGGTTCCAGTAGGCGTGCATTTCCTCCACGGTCGGGGTCTTCAGCGGCCTCACGATGCGGAAGCCGAGGAAAGGCGCGTTGGTGAAATACCAGATGGACTTCGGCACCTGCGGGTCGATGACCTTCCACATCGGGTCACTCCCCACCCGGGCCGCACTCCGCAGGAGTTCCGGATCCGCCTCCCAGTTCCCGCCGCGGACGATGGTGGGATAGCGATTGGGCGCGGGGACGAAGGATGCCGCATCCCCGTCCTTCAGCTTCGAGTAGGCATCAGGGAGATATTGGTCGAGCACGTGCTCTGACACGTTGCCGTGCATGTCGTGGAGGCCCCACGGGTTGGGCTTCTTCGTCCCCACCTTCTGGTAGCTGTATTCCGAGTTCTTCGCGTGCCACGCATACTCATCCAGCTTCGACACGTCGTCACCGAAGCTGTAGGTGGTGGTGGTCCCCGCGCGGCAGGCGTACTCCCACTCCGCCTCCGTGGGCAGGCGGTAGAAGTGGCCGGTCTGTTCGCTGAGCCACTCGCAGAACTTGTTGGCGGCATGGTGGGTCATGCCCACCGCCGGGTAGCTTTTCGAGTAACCTTCACCCATCTCGAAGTGCATCGGCATGTAGGGCGGGGTCGGCTGGGTGATCGAGTCGCTCAACGTCTCGCCATCCCCCACCGTCGGCGGCTCCGGGGTCATGATGTCGGAGTCACGGTTGAGCGTGCCGTTCTTGTTGCGGCTCTTTCCGTTCTCCATGAAGGGACGGTAGATGTCCCAGGTGATCTCCAGCTTGCCCATCCAGAATGGTTCCACCTTCAGCTTCCGCTGGGGACCTTCATCGTCCTTGCGGCCCGCTTCGGACGCCGGGGAGCCGATGGTGAACTCCCCGCCCGGGATCGGCACCAGGTCATAGGTCGCATTTCCCGCCAGGGTGGCCGTCTCCGTGTAGGCCTTCATCGAGGCGGCATCCCCGTCCGCCTTTTTCGCGATCTTCTCGTGGATCGCCTTGGTCGTTGGCAACAGGTCCGGATGCGGAAGTTCCGCGGCAACAGCGGGAAGAATGGACAGGGCGAGGAATGGGAGCTTACGGATCATGGATCTGGAAAAAAGGATGTCTCGGAAACGGAAATCGTGGGGCAGGATACGGAAAATAACGCGGAATTTATCAGCGGCGGCGGCCCGGCCCGGCGGGTATGGGAGCATCTCAGCTTTCGCTGTCAGCACTGCGGTCCCGGAAAGTGACGGCGAATACCACCGCCACCACCAGCGCGATGCCCGCCGGCAGCAGCCAGAATTCCTGCGCCCCGGCCAGCCAGCCAGCCTGGGTGGTGGGGTCCAGCTTGATGCGGTCCCCCCACCAGCCGAGGATGTAGTTGCCCACCAGCATACCAGCACCGTAGGTCAGCAGACCGATGAGCGCCTGGGCTGACGCCCGGATTTCCTCCGGAGCCTTCCGGTCGGTGTAGAGCTGGCCGGTCACGAAGAAGAAGTCATAGCAGATGCCGTGCAGCACGATGCCGAGCACCAGCATGGCAGGTGCCGACGGGGTGAGACCGAAAACCGCATAGCGGGCGGTCCATGCCAGCATGCCCACCAGCAGCATCCACTTCACCCCCAGCTTGCGGAAGAAAAACGGCACCAGCGCCATGAACACGATCTCGCTCACCTGGCCCAGCGCCATGACACTGCCCGCCCGGGGTCCGAAAGCCATCTTGTCCGCGAACTCATACGTGCGGGCGTAGTAGAAGGCGAGCGGGATGCAGATGAGGAAGGAACAGACCGCGAACACCGCGAAGGAGCGGTCCTTGAAAAGCTTCAGCGCATCCAGTCCCAGCAGCTTCGCGAAGCTCACCTTCTTTCCCCGTGCTCCCGGAGGGCAGGCGGGCAGGGTGAAGCTGTAGATGCCGTAGATGATGCTCACCACCGCGGCCAGCTTCATCGGGAACGAGGTGGCCCCCGCATTGTCGATGCCCGGCAGCACCGGGAAAGGGAACAGACCAAACATGGACTGCGCCACGACCAATCCGGAAACGATCCAGCCGATGGTGCCCCACAGGCGGATCTTTGGGAAATCGCGCTCGCTGCTTTCGATGTTCTTGAAGGTGATGGTGTTCACCAGAGCCAGCGTGGGCATATAGCACATGAAATACGCGAGCAGGCCCCAGAACACCGCCCCCGGCTCCGTGAGAGTGGAGCAGTAGAAGAGCAGCGCCGCCCCCACCAGATGCAGGAAGCCGTTCACCCGCTCCGCATTGAAAAAACGGTCGGCCACCAGTCCCACGAACAGCGGCGCGATCAGGCCCGCCCAGTTGTGCGTCGCGTAGCTCTCACCGATGATGGCATTCAGTCCCTCCCGGCCCTTGAACAGCTCCGCGAGATAACCGCCCATCGGCACGAAGAAAGCCCCCCAGATGAAAAACTGGAGGAACATCATCAGGGAAAGGCGGGCGTTGGTCGTACTCCGGGAACTCATGGTGGTTTGTTTCGGGCTGCGGGATGGCTGGGAGGCCGCCCCTTTTCTCCGGATTCCCGCGCCGTGACGCAACCCCATTGCGGACCGGCAACGGAAAAACATCCAAAGTCGCCGTATTCCGCCAGTCGGCCATCAGCCGCCGAACCGGATCATCACGCCTTTTTTCGCCCATTCCGCGGAAATCTCCGCCTCCAGCTTTTCATAGGTGCCACCGCCCAGCAGCGGCTTCACCGCCTCCTCGCCGGAGGCACCACCGTGCAGGCCTTCCAGGAACGTCCTCATCCTCGCGCCCCGCCCGCCGCCTTCCATGTGGAAAAAGTAATGGGTCACCAGCAGGCCCAGCGCGTAGTTCGTCCCCGCGTTCGGCCCGGAGAACTCGCTGTAGTCCATGAGGAAAAGATGGCGCAGCCGCGGCGCGGAGATCCGCGTCCCGAGGTTCCGCCCGCCCAGCCCGTTGTTGCCGGTGGAGGTGACGTACGCCTTCACCGAGTTCCCATGGATGTCCGGCGCGAAATATCCCCAGCTATACGGAGTCGCCGCCATGTACTCCGCCAGTCCCTCGCTGAACCATCCCCTCGCTCCGGGGGCATAGTAGGCCGCCGGAGTGAGCTGGTGCGCCAGTTCATGGACCAGCACCAGATTGGAAACCTTCATGTCCAGGCTGTAACCCGTCCCGCCTTTCTTCAGCCCCAGGCTCTCCATCGGCACCATCACGATGTTCCGGGCCGGCACATAGCACCCCGCCGATCCCGGTGGGCCGCCTGCCCGGATGTAGCCGGACATTTCTCCGAAAAGCAGGATGTCCAGCTTCCCGTCCCGGCCACCCGGGGAAAGCGAAAGCGGCAGCGCGCGGGCATACTTGCGCGTCGTCTCGAACATCACCGAGAAATTCCGCAGCGCGTCATCCGTGATCCGCGCATCCGCCGTGAATCGGTAGCCCGGGCTTTCATAGACGAAGCGTCCGCTCTTCGCATCCTCCAGCACCACCTTGCACGCGGACGCCCCATCCATCCGGACCTCCCGCGGCCATGGCCCGCCGAAGTTCCGCACCGCCGGCTGGGCCGCAGGTCCCTGCCCCGCCCTCCGGATCGGCATCGACGTGGAGAGCTGCCGTTGCAGATCCGTCCGGTCCGACAAGGAAAGATCCGCCACCGCCATCGTGAAGGTCCGGCCATCCGGGAGAGAAAGCACCACCTTCTCCCCCTCCATCTCCACGAACTCCGTCTCGAACGCCCGCCCGAACCGGTCGGTCCATGTCTTCGCGAACGCTCCTCCCTCCAAGGACAGGAAAATGCCCGCGGCTATGGTCATCCCAATCTTGGTTCGGTTGATCATGCGATTGGGGTCATGCCCGCGCCATAATTCCGGATCTGCCATGACTCCGCACGGCCAAATACCTTACGCGATCATGGGTATGATTATTCGGGAAGCGGAAAAAAGACTCCGACATGACCGCTAAAACAAGGTCGTCAAGCACACGCTCAGAATACTCGGACTGGCATCCGAACTCAACAACGCATTCAACGCTTACCAGGTCATGGAATACTCAAGACAGCAGTCCTACGAGATCCGTCGCGACTTCCAGACCTTCGCCTCCTATGGCCGCCTCGACCGCCTGCCCGAAGCGAAAAAATAGTCAGAGGACTCGATTACTGCTCAAACGCGCCTCCAACTCCGGTGCCTACTTCGTAGCGCAGCCCTCTCTACTTGTTAACTCCCGCATTTCCGCTTGTCTAGCAACGGTGACGTGATTCGGCAGCGGCATAAACTAAACGTTTCAAGCCTTCGAAATCCAGGTGAGCAGCGTCGGGAACGATCGCGTCCACAAACTCATTAACTCCAATAGACTCAGCTGCAGCGACACTCTTACGAAACAAAGTAAACGCCTCATCAACGGTTGGCACAACCGCTCCTACTTTTTTTCCTTCATCTATGTGCTTCCTAAAGTGGGCCGCCGTGGTCGTATCGAGTTCGAGTTGCTGTCCGAGCACAGCTACTCCGACACGGGCATCACGAAAAACGCTTGCACGATAATTTTCGAAAAGCTCACCCAGCGCCACCCCTAACCCTGCCAGCCCAAGTTTTGCGCGGTTGTTGTCTACCCACGAAGAGCTGCAGTCGTCGCTCAGCGAGAAGCCGATCAAAATGACACTCCCTACAGCATCGCCATTTAACCCCTCAGCTGTCCCCCACTCGAAATAAGAGCCCCGATCCATGCTCATTGAAGCAGGACGAGAGCGGAAAAGTCCGACCGCTTCCTCCGTAGCCCCGGTCTGTCGATACAAACTGGATAGATTGGAAATTTGTCTGAAATCGGTCGATTCACGAGATAGAACGGCTTTGCCGATCTTGATTGCGAGCTCCTCTTTCCCCGCATCTAGGAAGTATCTGGCAAACTTGAATCGCCATTCAGAAAGGTCAGTCACGTAATGCCCATCCTTTGCTGCATCAATGGCTGCCACGGCCAATGCGACGAACAAATCCCCCACATCCACGCCAAACTCCTTCTCAAGAACCTCAACCAATGCTTGCGCAATTCGGCGGTGGCGCGTGAATATGAAAGAAGATGTGGAGGTGGCCGCAGCCTCCTGCCCAAGAGGGGTCAAAACTTCTCGGTGAAGTCGACTCAATGGACACGCTAACACTTGGGCGAGCACCGGCCGTGACAAGAATTCAAGTCCTTCTGCGTGCATCGCAGCCACGTATGCCAAAGCCTCGTGAAGCGTGCACCCTCCTGGAATTGAACGCTGACGCAATCTATCGAGCATCAGCCGAGCGTGATTCGGGAGATCGCTACCATGACGCACTGCCAGCAATGCTCCGAATAGGGCTCCCTTTTGAGTTTTAGCCTCCTCGCGCGCTTGATTAGCAAGAACCTCTGCTCGCTTACCTTCATCCACACTAACCATGTCGCCAAGACCTGCGTTTCCAAAGTCACCCCATGCCGTAACTATTGCTTTGGCATCGTCAGCATCGAGGCCGGCTAATCGCTCCTTTTGGAAAATGGAGACATCACTCCATCTGAGATCATCCGCGCGTGACCCCAGCCAATCTGAATCTCGACACGCCAACAAGAAATGAACGCGACCATCAAGTTCACGGCTAAGTCGGGGCAGAAATTCAGTTATTGATTTCGCTGCGCGGTCGGCCTCGTCAATAACTACCAGCCAATGATACTCCTTGATGAGCTCGGGAAGAATGTCGTCAGGCAGGAATGGTTCGGCGTCATCAATACGGCGGAGAATCCGCCAGTCAGGTTTGCCCTCCACTATTTGGCCGGCGGCCTGAAGCATCGCAGTCGTCTTTCCTTCGCAACCAGCTGCGAGTAAAACTGCCACGAGCGGGCGCCCCGCCGCTTCTGCATCCTGAAATCGGGAGGCCAGAGATCCTACAATCTTCCTGCGAGGAATGGAAGTTGAGAGGGCTGTTGCCCAAGAGGGAGCTGCACCGTTGAAGAAGCGAACGGCAGCTTCAGTTTCGAGCGGTTTAAGATGAAGAGCAAGCTCGCTGGCTTTGGAAACAGCCCACCCTTTTGGCGTAGATGTTGGCGGTCGCTGTTCTATTTTCCCGAGCTTCTTGGCAGGCTCACTACCGGGCATAGGATAGTGCCACCAATCTCCGCTCCGATGATACTCATGGAAGGCGTCTGTCGCGGGAACCCACGACTGCTGGTCAGAAATCCAACGGCGAGGTTGGAGGCGAATCTCGGTCGTATCTAAATCGGCCTCGCCCCACACGAGGCCATTGCGCCACTTCTCGCGCTCACGCGCCTGAAAGGCGGCACCAGACTGAATCGCCAAAAATTGATGCCCGCCGCCGTAGGTAGGCTCTGCCCATTCGTCGTGAAGATGCCCGTGCAAATAAATGACCCCATTTTGACCGAACAGGCTTTTGATGGATTTTTGTTCAGCAGGCAACAGCCAGTCAAGCGGGTGATGACCAAGAACGATACGAAGATGAGCATCTTTTATGGCGTTCAACGCCTGCTCCACCATTCCTTTTCCTGGGGTCAGCTTCCCATCGTCATGTTCATCCTTGCATAGCCACGCAGTGTTAATACCCGCAATTCCGACTTTTTTGTCGCGGAGCGTTAGCACTGAAGAAAATGCTCCTGCCATACTTGTGAAGGCCCCTTTCGCCAAGGTCTGATCGCTGCTGTCGAAAGCCTGGAAACGCGGTATAAGCATTTGCCGAGCTTTTAACCCCCTCTCAGTCGGATCGAAATGCTTGCTCGACGCGGCCAACATTTCATCGCGTCCGAACGCTTGGTTAAGATCGCGGTCGACATCGTGGTTTCCAGGAACGACGAAGGTCCGCCCGACAATATCATTTCCCACCGCATCTTGTAAGACATCCATGAATCCCAACCAGAAGTCCGTGTATTCAGATTCAAGGCCTTTGTTTGCGAGGTCGCCGGTAACGAAAATGAAGTCAGGCGTGAAACCTTCGTCCTTCCTTTGTTTGACGTGCGCGATGATATAATCGAACATTTTGTATCCCGCATAGTCGTCTTTTCCAACATGGAAGTCTGAGAGGTGCAACCAGCGAATTGTTGAGGCCATAGATCAGTTTAATAGATGGGTTCTTCTAGGCCTCGTAAATCCGGCCGATGAGGTTACCGAGTTTGAGCTTCGATGGGAAGGACCGGTTTTCGACAGGCAGGCACCTTGCAACCCCCGTTCTAACAGCCTCTCGGAAGGGGAAAAGTCGAAACTTCAACACAAAGCCCCGGTGGATAAGGGTGACCAAAAGTGAAGGCCGGTCACTTTCGTGACCGGCCTTCATTTGGTACAAGGGCTGGGATTCGAACCCAGGATTAGTAACCGATCATCCAAGGACATCCAGCGATGTCAGACAAGTTCGCAACACACTTATAATAAGAAATAAACAACTTTATTCACTTGCCAGCACGTCACTGATTGTTACCACCTGGTTTGCATGATCGGCGTGACACTCTTCCGGCGCGTGAGCCCAAAAACGGGCAATCCCCTTCCGGGCTACTACTGTTCATTCAGAATCCCCGCTCCGGAAGGCGGCACCAAACAGGTTCAGCGCCAAACGGGTCAAACCAATAAACGCGAGGCCGAGGAATATGCCGCTATGCTGCGGGATTCATTCCTCCGCGAGGCCGGTGCAACGGACGAAAAGAGTCAGCAGATCTACCGCCTTTTGAAGGATGCCGCCGCCCTTGCAACGCGCAATGAACTCACGGCCGACCGGGGCCGGCAATTTCTCGAGAAAATGACAGAGTTCGCCACTGGAACCGCCCTTCGCAGCTACACCATCACCGATTGGATGGAGTTCTGGCTTGCCAACAAGAAAGCATCGGCCAAACCCGCGACTTTCGCTCGCTACAAGAACGCGGTAGCTCGCTTCAAAGCCCACCTGGGCTCGCGCGCGACCCAGCGCCTTGAAACAATCACCTCAGGCGACATCCAGAAATTCAGGGACAAGTTGCATTCGGAGGGGCGCAGCGCGAAAACCAGCAACGGCTACCTCAAAGACATTCGTTCATGCATTACTTCCGCAGTAAAAGAAGGTCTGCTTCCGCGCAATCCGGCGAGTACGGTTTCGGTCCTTTCTGAAGAAGACAGTGTTTCGCGGGAACCATTCACGATCGAAGAAGTCCAGAAGCTGATTCACGCCGCGCCGTCAAAGGAGTGGAAGGGACTCATTCTGCTGGGAGCGTTCGGTGGCCTCCGCTTGGGAGATGCAGCGACTCTAAAGGCGGGAACCATCGATTTTTCCAAAAAATGCATCACCTACCTGCCCCAGAAAACCTCCCGCAAGAAAAAGGTCGTTACGGTTCCTCTCTCGATCGCCTTGGAACAGTATTTCCTGGACTACCCTGTTCCAGACGATCCTGCAGCTCCTCTTTTCCCACAGCTCGCTAAAGTAAGCCCGGCTGGAAGGAATGGGCTTTCTCTGCGCTTCGGAGCTTTGATGACACACGCAGGAATCAGCCGAGCCGAGATCAAAAAGGTCAAGCATGGCGCTGGTAGAACCCAATACGCCCGGAGTTTCCACTCACTCCGTCACACCTTCAACAGCTGGCTGGCCAATGCAGACGTCAGTCAGGAGATCCGCATGCGGTTGACCGGCCACAGCACAAGAGAAATCAACGATATCTACACGCATACAGAGCTGTCGGCTTTGAAAGCGGCGGTGCAAAATCTCCCTGCGGTTTCTCTTTAGGTAACGCGGAGCTGCCTCAGCATCCCTTTGCGATCCAGCTCAGGTAGTCCTTGGAACCAAATTTCGCTGACATTCCGCTGTGATACCTCCGAGTGTGTCCAGAAAGTCCAATTAAGCTCTTTGGTAGACGAAAGTGACTTCGTTGGATCTTTCCTCGGAATTCCAAAAGCCACAATTTTTGGTCAATCAGGGCTTCTTCTGCGCCCATCGATCTGATTGAGCGCAGAGAAGGTGGAAAATTCGCCGCTTCGTCGCTCGAGGTAAAACGAACCAACATCGACCTTTTCGGCCGTGGACAAATTTGTCCACGGCTCATCGGATTCGGCTCTCGAACCAAAAAGGAAATCCTGAGAGTCGCGATCTCTGATTGGCCAAAGTGTCTCCAGAAATTCCAGAAACTACCTTAAGTCACTAATAATCAGCATCAGAATTTTTGCGGATTTCCGAGATTTATACCCCACAGAACCGTTAATGCGATCGAAACCGTCGGATAAACGGTTTTTTCTGGAGTAAAAGGGCACTGCCTCTCGGAGGGAAGGCACCAAGAGGATGCGGATCGTAAAATCACCTGAACATACGAAAGCAAAAGGAACCAAAATCGACCTTTTGGCCGTTGGACAAATCTGTCCACCAGCAGAAAATCTCCGTTTCCTCATTCTAGCTCACTTAACATCATCACCTTAGGATCTCCCACAAGGAGAACATTCCCGCAGAGCCGCCATGCGCTCGCTGCCGGGAATCTTCACGCTTGGCTACCCTTTATTGGTTTGTCGTGTCTCCGTTGATGTCCTCCATCTCAGCGGGAGTCAGCTGGAAGCGTCTCTGCATGTCCGCGTAGCTGCGGTTCCGCTGGGCGGCTCCCGTGGCACTTCCTCCGGCAGTCATCTGCCGCACCTCCCGCAGCGTGCGGATGAGATCCTGACGCGGCAGCGTGGCCAGCAGGTGGCCGGTGGAGGCATGGCTGGGGTGGGACAACAGCGCGGTTTTCGCGTGCGTGACTCGTCCCTCCGGGGAGAGCTTCGCCGAAATGATGGCGATCCCCTCCGTGGAAAGGTTGCTGTTGGCGATGATGCTGCCCAGGATCTGCTCGTGCCGGGAGCCGTCCCGCTGTGACATGACGGCGAGCCGTTCCATCATCCACGCCACTCCCGCGGGTTCCCCTGCCTTCACCAGCACGGCCTTCATCATGCCCTCCCCGATCTCCCTCTCCGGGCGGCCCTGGAAGCCGCCCAGACGCTGCTCCATTGCCACCCAGGCCGCATCCCGGTCACGGAGAGCCCACTGCGTGAAGACATGCGTCATTTCCATCTTCGCTCCCAATGCCTTGTTGAGCTTCCCAAAGTCGAAATCCTCCGGAAACTCCACGTTCCGGATAGCGGTGTGACCTCCGGGATCGGGAAATGCCTCATACGCGCGGATGACCGCATCCGCACCCCGGCTCACCGCGCCCCGCATGGCGATGGTCTTGAATTCGCTGTAGGTGTCCGACTTGCCGTTCTCCTCATGATACTTCGCCACCCACGGCAGCGCACCCTCCACATCCTCTTCCAGTGCGCGGTACAGCAGGCTCTTCTGCATCATGGCCCGCTCCTTCGGCTCCTCCAGGGTCTCCGCCCACTTGAATGCGGAGAACTTCTCGCGGACCCACAGCTCCTCCATCGCGACGGTGTAGAGATTCTGGTGCGGCTGGCGCGCCTTTCCTCCCTCCGTCATGGCGGCCAGCACACCGTACTGCTCCAGGACGATGGATTTCAGTATGGCCGTCTTCACTCGGGCCACCGCCGCACGCAGTTCCTCCGGTGCCGTTTCCTCTGCCTTCACCCGGGCGGTCAGCGTTGCCAGCGTCCGTGGTGCCTCCCGTTGCAGAGGACGGTCCTTCCTGGAGGATTTCCCGTCCGCCACGGACTCTCCTGGGGGAGTGAAGGACGGTCCTGCTGAGGGGATGGCACGCCCGGCCAAGATGCCGCCGCAGAGCAGCGCGAGGAAAAACAGATTGCGAGGAAGGGGTTTCATGTCGGTATCGATTTCTTTTCCGGTGTCCGGAGGGCTCACTGCTGGGAGGGATAGAGCCTCTCCACGATCCCGTCCGCCCGTGCCGCGTCCGCCCCCCAGTGCTCCAGCTTCCCGCGCAAGAGGAAGAGGGAGCCCGCATCCGCGCGGCTGCGGTAGCCCTTGAAATTCTTCGCCAGCGTTTCCAACCTGCTGAGCCGCGCCTCACCATCCGGCAGGCTCTCCAGTGCCTTCAGGCCACGCTCCATCGGCACCGTGCCGCCGACGAAGATGCCTCCCGTCGCCACATCGCGGAATGCCTCCCGCAGGGCCGGTTGTTGGAGGGAGTCCAGCCAGAGCTGCGCGTGGCCCTCCCGGTGGACGAGCGAATATTCGCTGAACTGCAGGAATTTCCGCCACTGCTCCTCCGGCAGAGTGTCCACCTTCCCGGCCATCCATTTCACGTGGCCCGTGAGTTCCGCATAGGTCCACTGCGGGTCACGCAAGGTGTCCAGCCTGCCCGCGCCGTCATTCTCCAGCACCCACTCGAAGGCTGCATCGCGGTCATTCCTCATCCACGCCTGGATCATGGAATCCCTCAGCTTATGGGACGCCAGTGGGGCGAAGTCCGGGGAATCCAGCACCGCCGCGAAGTCGAATCCCTCCCCGAACTCCTTAGGGAATTCCATGAATGGAGCGGAGCCGTCCGCCATCAGTTCCTTCAGGCTGGAGACAAATGCGCCGGCGCCCTGCTTCGCTGACGTCGTCACCAGCGCCCGCACCACATTGGTGGGGACCTTTCCCTCGAAGACATCCGGGTGGGCTTTTGCCATAGCCAGTGCCTCATTCGCCCGGCCCGGAAGAAGGGCGGAAAGGACATGCCCGGCAAATTTCCGCCGCACCAGCAGCGGCTGCTCCAGCGCCCACTTCATCGCCTTCTCCGGATCCCGTTTCGAGAAGGAGCGCAGCAGGTCGCCCGCCAGGCTGTCCTGCTCCAGCAGCAGGTCCGGCTCCCGCGCGGCCTGCTCCAGCGCGGCCACCACCTCCGCATCCGTCCAGTCCGCGATCGTTTCGTCCAGAGTGGTCCGACGGCTCTTTCTGTCCGGTGCTTCCACCAGCCTGCGGGCTTCCGCCAGCAATTGTCCCGGAGTCATTGGCGCGGCGGAGGCACGCCCGTCCCGCATGCGTGGGGACATGGCCGGCCTATGCCCGAAGGCAGAGTCGTCCCTGCCCCCTTCCGTATGTCTCCCTGGAGCCGTCGCCAGGCCGATCAAAAATCCGCCTGCAGGCACGAGGAGATAAGGTAACAGCTTCCGGGACGACGACATCCCCGAGAGGGTATTTCATAGCCATCCATAGCCAGGGCCGCTTTTGTGACAAAAGTGTTCGTTGGAAGTGGTCCCAATAGCTTCTTCATCGAGATGAACCCTAACGATCTGATCCCCGTTGGTCTACGCTCCCCAGGAGGAGCTACCCCCAGCTCCTTCTGCCATCGTCAAGGTCACCTCGTACGCATGATGTGCCAAGCTACCAGGGAATGCAGGAACTGACTAGGGAACCACCAACACAATGTGATCAACTGACAATTAGACATACATAAAAAACGAGCATTTTATGGCATCGAGGACAGATTTGTCCACGATCCAAAAGGTGCATTTCGGTTACAAGGAGGCTCTGTAAAAGGGTCTCGGGATACTGGCATTTTCTACTGATGGAGGATCTTTCAAATCCTACCGCGTGACCTTCCGGGCCAGATCGGTGGGATGGCAATCTGCCTCCAGCGGTCCGGTACCACCTCTGTGTCTCCTTTCGTAGTGAGTTGTGGCGAGACGAGTCATCAGTTGATTGGTGCCATTCACAGTCAGTTCGCTCAGAAGGTGTAGTTTCTGCCGAAGTTCCTCTCGTCCATTTTGACGCTGCATCTGCTATCAGCATCCGCGGCGAACTGCCTCTCCCAGGACTTCTTCTTACATGGCCTTTTCATCGCTGCGACGGAGGTCACCGCGCAGGCTCCGGGCAGAGGGCGATGGAATCGAATCAGACATGGACGCGCACGGAGGACCCGCGTTTATACCCGTCTATTTACCCGCCGATTCACTCTCATCGTATTTCCTAAGCAGCGGACAAAAACATCTTATGATGGTGAGCCTGGAGAAGTACGCAGTTGTCCCCAGAAGGGACCAACTGCGTACTTTCGGCCATCTCATGCATGGAGCCGCCCGTCTTTTCCGCACTCTCTCAAGAGCCTTGAATTTTCGCCGGCGGGAATGTCTCAGTATTACCAGCTTGATTGAGCATTATATACTCAATCCAATCCAAGGGCTGCCCGGGCTTTCACCCGCGACTTATTACCCGCGCCTGGACAACAAGCATGACGCGGAACCCTTTCCTCCTCCTCTGCCCTGTCCGTCTTAGCGGCGCAATCGAGAGGTAGCTGCGTGGCACAATCAAAGGCCTGAAATTTGCTGTCGCAGTCAGCGCCGGATTTGTGAAGGACCAAATCGGCTCGGCCTAGAAGCCGAAAATGGAAGAATTCGACGGATGATTATCTGGTCCCCTCCGATCTATTATCCAACTCTCGTTCGGAAGGTTCCGCCAGAGATTCCAAATAATTAGTGAGCGACGCGAAATCGATCAATCTCGTCGCCTTCGTTTGGCCTGGCTCTGCAAGGGAGATAGATCTGAACTTTCTTGCTTTGATGAGCTGGTAGAGCTTAGCTCGTGAAATCCCAAAGGTGCGTATCGCCTCGGGAATCCGTATGTAAACGGGTCTGGCTGCAACCAACGACGTTTGCTGAGATTCAGTGATGTTCTCCACAGAGAGGAGCCAATCTCCACAGCATACGTCCGTCTAGTATTACCAAGATGACCCACTGAATTTCAACACAAAGTAACCGATAGAGCACTTTTCTAACAATTCGATATTGAAGATTCTTTCCCATAACTGGAAATCTATCAATGAATTTGGCCTATCGGAGCCCAAATCCTTCATTTTCGAAGGTCACCCGCCCAACCCTAGCCCAGTTGGTTAACCAATGTTAAGCTCTTTGCAAATCCAGGTTACGCGCGATCTTCGATCGCTGCGACTGCCCTCAGCACTTCGCAGAAAGCAGCCACCGAATTAAGCGATCTTATTAGATTGGCGGAGGTGGCATTGCTCACTTTTCCCGCAGCCAAATCGCCTTCCACTGACAGGAGAATTCCCCGCAAGGTTTCTGCCCAAATCCGGTAGCGCGAAGAGAAGGCTTCCTCGGCAAAAGCGTGGTTCTCAGCGCCCCGAAGCAACCTTGCGTTCAGACTCAAATCCTCAGTACTGAACTTGATGGGCACGGTAACCTCGCTACCTTGGTAGGGGACAACGGTGTCGTACCGATCGAAGAAGGCGATCAGCGGGGCAATCTCATCCGATGAGAATGCTCGAAGGTTTGAGAAGGAGGTGTCGTCTACGGCCACGCAGTTAAAGAAGGACTGGATTCATAATGGAGAGGCACTGAGGTCTTTGCAGATGCGGGTTGAGAGGTCACATGGTGGATCCTGGACTCCAATCCCCACAGAGCCCGCTCAGAGAGAGACGCGGCACCCACCTCTCTACTCAATGACCATCGGTGGGCGACAGAGACTCCAGGCAATAAGTGTCTCTCCATTTTCAACAGGTAGTGCGACTTGGAGTCGTAGAGGTATTTAACGAAACCCGTTCCGGAACCAAACTCGTAGTTAGCGGTGACCGTGACAACTTGGGTGTTCTGGTTCTTCGCAACGATTGCCGCCAGGATTTCCAGTGGGCTTTTAGTTTCGGGGCCAACACTGCCTGCATCTCTCACAATTACTGAGGTCGGCTTGGCCAGCAGGATTGGCGGAGCAGGTGAATGGTTCGTTGATAACAGAGGGAGGCTCGAGTTTTGAGCCTCCCGCTTGGCTGTATCTGAAAAGATGGACAGAATCCCCAGAGCAAACACAGCGATCATCGCGAACACGATAATCGCGCCGGAGCCGAGGCAGCCGATTCCGCGCTTTTGGTTTTTCGCTCCGCATGACGGGCAGGTTTTTGCCGTTTTCGAGATCGGATTTTTGCATTCAGCGCAGGGAATGAGGGCCATGGCGTTCGGGTGTTTGGTGGCCTTATTCTTCTTCGAACGGCCAACCGATCATTAGCTCCGCTGCCGCAATAATGTCAACTGACACCTGTCATTCAGCCCGTATTCAAGACCATCCTGCTGATGACATTCTTATTGAATGCCCAGTGAGGAAGCGGATGCCTTTTTGAAAGCCCTTGTGGAGGAACTTAAAGAGATCCGTGCGGCCGCTGGCGTATCCCAGGAGCAGTTGGCCACCCAAAGTGGTGTGGATCGGGCCATCATCAGCCGTCTGGAGCGCCTCGAACGGATCCCAAGCATAATGGCCCTATACGATCTTGCTCGTGCTCTGAAGGTGCCTTTCCATCTGATTGCCGAAAAGGCTGAGCAACGAAAACCCTGAAATTCTCCTCTCTCGCTAATCTCCCATTCCGGCCCCTCTTGGAGGTTATCACTCATTCAGGTAGCAGTCACCCGAGGGGCACGCCCTCAGGGAACCACCTCTCTAGGTTCCTCGTCGGGCTAAAGGTCGCTCAATCCACCATAGCCAGCTGGCAAGGAATTCACTTTCTAGTGATACGGTAAATGCGACCGCCACTGTCATCGCTCATGAGCACCGACCCATCGCCGTCTTCGATCAGGTCACATGGGCGGCCGAACTGGCCTTTCTCCTGTTCCAGGAAGAAGCCGGAAATGAAGGGATGAAAGGTGGCACTTGACCCATCCTTCTCCAGCTTTACTCGGACGACTTCGTATCCGCTTGCTGTGCCCCGGTTCCATGACCCATGGAGAGTAACCAATCCATCGCCCGCCGCTTCACCGGAAAAGAACTTTGAGGTCGGGAACAGCAGAGCCATAGGCGCGCTGTGAGCTGTGTGCGTGCCCACCGGAGCCTCGCACTCCGCCGCGTACTGCGCTCTGCTCTTGCCGGTGGTTTCCGCAGGGTCGCGTGCCGGATTGGGCTTCCCATCCTCGAACACGAAGGGCCATCCGTAGTTCAGACCGGGCTTCAGTTCGTTGAGTTCTTCTCTCTGGGAATCATCACCCAACCAATCGATCCCATGGTCCATGCCGTAGAGACGGTTGTTCAGGGGATGCCAGGCGAAACCAATGGTGTTCCGTAGCCCGGTGGCGTAAATCTCCCGCTTCTTTCCGTCCAGGCTCACCTTCAGCATGGTGGCGCTTTCCTTGTTCGGCTCAGGCGCATCGTTGGAAGTGCTGCCAACAGACAGGAACAGCTCGCCCTCGGGGCTGAACTCGATGGTGCGGTTCGGGTGCTGGCCGGCGTCCGGCAGATCATCACAAAGCTTCCGCATCTCCGAGAAGGTGCCGTCACGACCAATGTCCGCCACATACAGATCCCGGATGGCGGCCAGATACACCTTTCCGTCCTTGACCGCGATGCCGTGCACATCAGGCAAGGTCACGAGCTTGTCCTTCATCTCCAGCACTCCATCTCCGTCCGCGTCGCGGAGGAGATGCACGTCGTTGAAAGGGGCGCGTCTGGTAACGTAGATTCCCCCGCCTGGTGCGAGCGCCAGCATCCGCGGTGCCTGCAATCCCTCCGCCACCGTGGTGATTTCATAGCCTTCGGCGACTTTCAGTTTCTCCATCATCGCGTCGGTGGGCTGCAACTTGGCGGGACGGAAAATGTGACCCTCCACCTTGGAGATGGTTGGTTGCGGCTTCTCACTCTGGGCCCACAACGGGCATCCCAGCATCATCACGGTGGGGACAAGCGCCATCCGGGCGGCGGTTTTCGGGATAAAGGCAGGTCTCATTCTGTTGGGGTTGTATTTGGCTGGCGGCGTAGCCGGAAACGGTTCATCGCTGGATCCAGGCCGAAAACTTGGTGAGCCTTCAAGCCATTCCCCGTCTTCGCCAGCCGTCCTCCAGCAGCTTCCACGCCGCTGTCAGCGGGGTGCCTCCGGCAGGCCGTTGCTCGATTCCCATCACATGCCAGCCGAGGCAGGGCGCAAAGTCCACGGTTCGCACCGCGTTTTGCACTTCGGAATCCAATGCTCCGACGTCTCCATCGATGCGGTGACAGGATCATTCATCCTTCACCAGAATCTGAAGCATCAGCCATAGGGCTCCGACCGCCGCGATGAAGAAGAATACCATCGCCAACCCCGGATAGCCGAAGATCCGGAACGTGGTCTCGACCCTGGCAAGCATCGAAGAACCGACGATGAATGCGGAAAGCAAAAGACCCATCGTGATCCGGTTGGCGATCTTCTGGAAACCCAGCATCAGCTTGTGCTCGTCGATGGAATCGACTTTCACCCGCAGCCGGTTGGTCGCCACCAGCTCGGTGATCTCATTCACGCGGCGTGGGAGTTTGGTGAGGAAATCCTTTGTTTCCGAGAGCGAACCGAGGATACCGGCGATCGAGAAGCTGTCTTTGAGACGTGAGGTAGAAAGCGCTTCCAGATTCCTGCGGATGGCCGCCTGGGGATCGAATTGGGGTGACAGCGCGATCCCCAGCCGGTCAAGGTTCATCAGGGTCTTGCCCAGCAAGCTGATCTCCCCGGGGATGCGGATGCCCGCGGAGGCGCAGGCCTGCATGATGAGCAGCACGATCCCGCCGATCTGTAGATCCACCAGCTTCGAGTCCTTCGACTCCCCCAAAATGGTTTCGATCGAATTGATGAACTGGCGGCGGTCAATTTCAGGATCTTCGGCTTCGCCCAAGCGTAGCGCAGCCTCCGCCACCTGTGTCCCGTCTCCTTGGCTGATACCGGCAAGCAGATGCACCAACTGGTCCCGGACGCGGGCATTGATCCGCCCGACCATGCCGAGATCCAGGATGGCAATCCTACGATCGGGTGTCAGCAGCAGGTTGCCAGGATGAGGATCCGCATGGAAAAACCCATCGACCAGTATCTGCTTCAGGTAGGCCCGGAAGACTTCATCTGCCAGCTTCCCGCCATCGATGTCCAGAAGCACCGGCCCGGCGAGATCCGTGACCTTTGTTCCCGGGAGGTAGTCCATCGTCAGAACCATCGAGGAAGAGTAGCTATCCACGACTTCAGGAAGCACCAGTTCACTGAATTCAGAGAGGTTGCGCTTCAGCTCCATCAGGTTTCTGGCCTCCTTGTGGTAGTCCAGTTCCCTCAAAAGCGTGTCACGGAACTCTCCCAGCAAACGGCCGGTATGATATTTCCTGCCAAAGTCGGTGTGTTCATCCAGGAAGTCCGCCACTTCCTGCAGGCTATCCAGATCCGCCAGGATCTCCTTCCGGACGCCGGGGCGCTGCACCTTGACCGCCACCTCCCTGCCCTCCCGCAGCACCGCACGGTGGACTTGCCCAAGCGAGGCCGAACCCACGGGCGTCCTGTCAAAGCTCGCGAACGCCTTCGAGATCCGCACGCCAAGCTGTTCGCTGATCACCGCCTCGATCTCTTCCGCCGGGACCGGTTCCACCTTGTCCTGAAGGCGGCTCAGCGCGTCGAGGTAAACCGGCGGAAGCAGGTCGCTCCTTGTGGAAAGGAGTTGGCCTATTTTGACAAAGGTCGGGCCGAGCTTTTCCAGATCCACGGCGAGATCCTTCGCGTCCTTCCGGGCCTCCGGGAGTTCCACGTCACCGCCGCCAAAACCGCCCGCGTTCACCAGATCCGCATTCCCATACTTTAAAAACAGACGGGCGACATCCTTGTAGCGACGGAGGTGGGAGGGTGAGATTTTCATGGCAGTAAGATGCATGCATCGCATTTGCCGTGCCGGATCTGTTAGGCCCGGGGCACGCGGATTTTTCCCAAATGATGAGAAAACGCGGACCGCAAACTTCGCGTAGGTTGGCGAAATGCAATATGGGCGGGGCATTATGGCCCACCGTCTGGCGAGCCGGAACAGCTGGAAATCACTGCCCTGTTTCCTGCCTGCCGCCCTGACCCGTGGTCGGCTTGTAGTCGGACCTGGTGCCGGATCCTTCTGCGGTGGGGGCGGTGGCCGGGGCGTCACGACGATCACGGCGGATGTCCGGAGCCGGGTTTCCGTCCGCTCGTGTAGGGGGAGGAGAAGCCGCTTCCTGATCACAGGACACGATGGAAAGGGAGATACCCGCCAGCAGCGGCAGCATTGATTTCGGTTGGATTTTCATGAGTTGGATGAGTGGCTTCGGTAAAAGTTCCCCCATTTCGGATGCACTGCCTACCTGCAATAAAAATGCCATGTTCGGTCCACCCATCGCTCCTAGTCCCAGGATTTCCTCTGTCACCCACTTTCCGCGGTGCCGCTATCAAGGATCCTTCTGACCCGGCGGCGGACGGCGGTTCTGCCCATGGAAGGCGCAAATTCCTCCAGTGCCTGTTCCAACGCCAGATGGATTTTCGACGACGACTTGTCAGGATATAGCCGTTTGAGTTCCTTGATCAAAAAAGAGAAATCCCTTTTCCACTGCCTCTCATGAGAAGGCTGGCCTGGAAGGAAGCGAAAATCGTCAGGGGTCTGGTCCATGGGCGCAATGAGTCCGTTAATCGGATCATGCCGCCCTGGGAGCACCGCGGGTGCGATGCTGTGCAATAAGTGGCGCGATGCTACTACGAGGACACGGGGCCGCCAGCCTTTTCCACGCTCCTCCGGGGTCAAGTCCCGGAGAAGAGACCAAGATCCGCAACATTTCCGAAAACCCACATAGATAAAATCCAACATCCTCCCGGCACAGTTTCAGATATGCCGTGGCGCCATGCCGGATCACCTTTATGCTTGGACTTTCAGCAGCCCGCCGGAAATCACCTTCGCCCGCAATCCTCCACGGAAGCCCTCTTTCATGAAGCGTTCCGTCCTATCCTCGACCACGCGGTCCATCCAGTGACAGGGCCTGCACTCCTGGCTGCCCTCGAACTCGATCCCCTGGAACACGAACCGCTTCCCCAACCATTCGCCCAACCGCACACCGGAAACGACGAGATTTCTCCGGAAGACGGAAGCGGGCAGCTTCGGCAACTTGAAGTGACCGCGGATTTCCTCCACCACCTCTTCCTCGAAAAAGGTGACCTGTCCCTTGAAGTCCTGCCGGTAGCCGAAGTAGCGGTCGCCCACGAGGCCCTTCCCCGCCACGCACTCCACCTCTTCCACATCACGGATGCCGTTCTGCAGGCGGCCCGCGCCCTGCCTGCCCCAGTAGTCATGGCCGCCGGAGATATAGATCTTCTTCAGCTTCACCTGATCCCACACTCCGGCGAATCCTTCCTCTGCGGCTGTCATCCCGCAATGTAATGCCTGCACGTCATCAGCCCGGAAAAAAACCGATCAAAATCCATAGGCTCACTTGATCGGCTCACGATCCGTCGGAGTGTGGCGGAGCACCCACCCATGAGCGGAAGATCATCGTCAGGCGTCATCGGAAGCGGCCCGTCGGCCCTCTACTTTCTCAAGAATCTGCTGGATCGCCTCCACCAGCTCCAGAGCCCTCCACGGCGGATCTCCATCTTTGAGAAAAGCCACATCATGGGCACAGGAATGCCCTACAGTCCGGAAACGACCAACATCCACAGCCGTTCCAACATTTCGTCGGAGGAACTTCCCGAGCTTCCTCAGTCCTTCGCGGATTGGTTGCGATCCCAACTACCCTCCACGCTGGAGGAACTGGGTGTCGAACCTCCGGTCTATGAGGAGGCGGTTTATCCACGGCTGGCCTTGGGACGTTACTTCCAAGTCCAGTATCGGGTGCTGGTGGAACGGTTGCGGGAGGCGGGTGTGGAGATCCATGAGTTCCCCGGTTGCAGGATCTCGGACATCCGTGCCGAGGCGGGCGGCGGAATCACCCTTGTGACGGGAGAAGGTGCCGAACACCGCTTTGACCGTGTTGTGGTCGCCACCGGGCACCACTGGCCGAACAAGGACAAACCCGCCGCAGGCTACTACAGCTCCCCATGGCCCATCCACAAGCTGGTGCCGGAAAAGGGCGGGTTGCTCAACTTCGCCGTCGGCACGCTGGGAGCCTCCCTCAGTGCCTTCGACGTGGTGAACACCCTCGCCCATCTCCACGGCAGCTTCTCGCGGAATGACGATGGAGTTCTGACCTACGCCGCCGCTCCGGGGACGGAGGACTTCAGGATCATCATGCACTCCGCGGAAGGCCTCCTCCCGCACCTGCAGTTCGCCCAAGAGGAAGCGATGCGGGAAATCCACCGGCACGTCAGTCTGGAAGGACTGCTGGCTTTGGTGGACGCGCAGGGTTTCCTGCGCCTGGAGCGATACTTCGACAAGGTTTGCCGCCCCGCATTGCTGCGCGCTTTCCAAAAGGACGGCATGCCGGATATGGTGGATCTGCTTTCGGCTCCGGATTTCCGGCTCCGGGATTTCGTGGAGAAGATGACGGATGAGCACGATTACGCGGATCCGTTCGCGGGCATGCGGCATGAAATGGAAGAAGCGAGAATCTCAGTGGAGAATGACCAGCCCGTCCACTGGAAGGAATACATGGACGACCTGATGTACACCCTGAACTTCCATGCGGAGCTCCTGCCGGCGGAGGATCACATCAGGCTTTCCGGTGAGGTCATGCCATTCCTGATGAACGTCGTCGCAGCGATGCCCTTGGAATCAGGCGAGGTCCTGCTGGCGCTCCACGATGCCGGAAAACTGGAGATGATGGAGGGGCGTGTGGAGGTGGCGGAGGAGCAGCCGCATGCGGACAGCACGCGGATTGTCGTTTCAGGAGGGAGAAAGGACGCCATCATCGACTACCGGATGTTCATCGACTGCGGCGGCCAGAAGCCACTGGAACTCTCCGACTATCCGTTCCCATCCCTCGTCCGGGCCGGAGATGCCCGCGAAGCCCGCTCATCGTTCGCCGATCCGGCGGAAGCGGAAGAGGTGCCCGGAAAGAAGCAGGAGAAGCTATGCACCGGAGAGGACGGCAGGCCCGCCTATCGGATCGGCGGACTGGACATCGATCCTTTCTACCGTCTTGTCCGCGCGGACGGCAGGCCGGATCCCAGGCTGCATGACATCTCCTTTCCGCTGACCACCGGTCTGCGTCCTTATTCCTATGGCCTCCAGGCGTGCAATGAAACAGCCCGCATCCTCATCGAGGGGTGGATGAGGCATGGGTGAAGCAGCACATCCCCGGCCTCACCCATCGTCTGAGGCAAGCTGCCCTGCCCTACTTCCGACGCTCAGTCGTCGGCCTTTGGCTCGACCACCTCGGAATGTTCAGGCGCATTGACTTCCGACTGGTGCAAAGCCGCGGAATCCAGCTTCGCACCTTTGTCGTAGGACAGGTCCTGATCGACCTCTCTCACCTCCACCTTCGCGGGTTCGGCAGGCGGCCTGACCTCAGCACCATGTTTTGTATCGTCCGGGTTCATAATCATCAAAGTCCGCCAGACCTGACCGGCCGCAAACGGAAATACCGTTCAATCTCACTTCATACCGGTCATTCGCCATCACCGCTTTTGCTGAACGTCCTTGTTCTCGATGTCCCCGCGGTTGCGCTTGTGGTCGGCTGCCGGGAGTTCCTCATACATTTTCGCATTCAGGTTGGCCTGTGCCTTTTCAGTCAGGATGCGGCGGCCCTGGACCATGGCCTTGTTGATCACCCCGGGAATGATGATGAGATCCCCATCCGCCATCCCTTTGTAACCGGCCTCCGCGACATCCTGCGGAGCCATGAGATTTCCTTCCTGGAAGATCCTTGCTTCTTCCATGCCAGCCTTCGGGAAGAAATCCGTGTCCGTAGCTCCGGGGCAAAGCGCCGTCACCTGGACACCGGTGTTCTCCAGTTCCACGGAAAGCGCTTCGCTCCACGACAGCACGAATGCCTTCGTAGCATGATAAACCGCCATGGTCGGACCGGGTTCGAACCCGGCGACCGAGGCCGTGGTGAAGAGAATTCCACGACCCCGAGCCACCATCCTTGGCACGAAGAGTTTCGACAGACGCAGAACCGCCTCGATGTTCAGGCAAACCATCGACAGATCCTTATCAATCGACTGCTGCCACCAGGCCCCGTGGTAGCCATGACCCGCATTGTTCACCAGGATGTCCACGTGGATGCCCCGCTGGTGGAGATCATCGTAGATCTCACGGGCAGCTGTCGGGATCTCAAGATCCTTGGCTATGATCTCGACCGAGATGCCATAGATGGCGGTCAACTCGGTCCTAAGCTGCTGCAGTTCCTGCTCCACGGGTGCGACCAGGATCAGCGGATGGCCGTGCTTCGCGAACTGGTGCGCGAGGTGCATGCCAATGCCACTGGTGCAGCCGGTGATCAGGGTGATTTGGTTCTGGGGATCCATTGTCGGGATTCTAGGTTCGGTTAGTTGGTGATTCAGGCTCCGCCGGGCGCGGCCACCAGTTGCGGTTCTTCCTGAACGGCATGCTCTGCCATCAGATTCCTTTCCGGCGGCAGTCCGGGCTTGATGACCACCTTGATGCAGCCATCGGACTTCGTCCGGAATTTCTCATAGGCATCCGGCGCATCCTCCAAGGCGATCCTATGGGTGATGACGAACGAGGGATCGATTTCGCCACATTCGATCTTCTCCAGCAAAGGCTGCAGATAGCGCTGCACGTGGGTCTGGCCCGTTTTCACGGTGAGTCCCTTGTTGACCAACGCTCCGAAAGGAATCTTGTCGAGCAAACCGATGTAGACCCCCGGGACCGACAGGGTGCCAGCCTTCCGGCACGCCATGATGGCCTGCCTCAGAACGTGGGGGCGGTCCATGGAAAGATTGACGGCCTGCTTCGCACGGTCGATCACCGCATCCAGCGAGCCTGTGCCGTGTGCCTCGGCCCCCACCGCATCAATGCAGCGGTCCGGCCCCCTGCCACCGGTCATCTCGATGAGGCGGTCGTGGATCTCATCTTTCTCAAAGTTCAGGATCTCCGCCCGTCCATGGGTGCGCGCCATTTCAAGACGCTCCGGAACGCGGTCGATCGCGATCACCCGGCCGGCGCCAAACATCCAGGCACACTGGATGGCAAATTGTCCGACCGGGCCGCATCCCCATATCGCAACAGTATCTCCGGGTTCGATGCCCGCATTCTCCGCTGCCATGTATCCGGTGGGAAAGATGTCGGAGAGGAAAACCACCTGCTCGTCCGAAAGACTGGACTCGATCTTGATCGGTCCCACATCCGCGTGGGGCACCCGGAGATACTCGGCCTGGCCGCCAGGATAGCGGCCCAGCAGTCCTGAGTAACCGAAAAGACCGGCGGGGGCATGCCCCATCGCCACCTTCGCCAGATCGGCACCCGGATTGGTGGTGTCACACGCGGAGTACAGTTGCTTCTGGCAGAAGAAGCAGCAACCGCAGGCGATGACAAACGGAACGACCACACGGTCCCCCTTCCGGAACTTCTTCACCTCCGAACCGATCTCAACGACGATTCCCATCGGCTCGTGACCGATGATGTCCCCGGCCTCCATGGTCGGCATGAGGCCGTCGTAAAGGTGGAGGTCCGAACCGCAGATCCCGGATGCGCTCACCTGGATGATGATGTCCTTCGGGTCGAGGATGGTGGGATCGGGGACGTTATCGACCCGGACGTCACCTTTGCCATGCCAACAGAGAGCTTTCATTTTGAATGATGGTTGTTTGGTTAGGAGCGGAGGGCGGAAAGATGGCCCGCCAGCCAGTTTTCGATCTTCGCGGCGACTTCCTCCCAGCCGGGCGCGCCACAGATGAAGTGATCGCGGCCGGTGAATTCGGCATACTCATGGTGTGAGCGCTCATCCTCGTAGGCATGCGCGTTCCGCCGCACCAATGAGGCCGGAATGATCTCGTCCTTTTCCGCGCCAATCAGGAGAAGCGGCGCATGCGGTGCCTTGAGATCGATCTGACCTTCGTCGCCCATGATGTCCCGGAGCACTTGGCGGCTCTCATGGACCGCGTATGCTTCGAACGCGGCATTGCTTTCGGCTTCGGAAAGCGTGTTCGCGAAATTCTGATGGAACCCCTCCGGTGTCATCTCATAAGGATCGTCACCTGCGAACGGATTGGTGATGGAGGCGCTGTTGCGTAGGAATCCCCAATCAAAGGCCAGCATCCGGTTGGGGGCAACGGAACAGATCCCGATGGCAGCGGAGACCAGATTGTCAGCGAGAAGCTTTTGGGCGAGCAGTCCCCCGAGGGAATGACCGATGACAATGGGCGGTTCAGCCTCCTGCCGGAAAACATCGCCGTAGTATCCATGAAGGTCCTTAAGCGTCAGTTTCCCCAGCCCCGCCGGAGGATTTGCCCGCAGTTGGGCCGGCTCGGCGTCATGCAAGGGCCAGGCGATGGCTTCCACATCGTAGCCCGCCGATTGGAAATACCCCATCCAATCGGACCAGGATTTTACCGTGAGGAACATGCCGTGGATGAAAATGATTCTGGATTTCATGGGTGCCCCCTCCCTTGCTTCCGGCATGCCAGTTGGTGAAATGCTTGGGTGACAAACATTCCATCATCCCGCCGGCCATGCGCCGAATTGCGAATCAGTGGACTGGCACCGCATTTTGCATTTCAAGGATAACCCTGAGGATTCCTTGAGAGTGTCCGGCCTTGTGCGATGGTCTGCCAGCTCCGCCATAGCATGCCGATGACCTGGAAAAACACCGCACTGTTGCTCATCGATGTCATCAACGACATGGCATTTCCAGAAGCTTCCGCCCTTCTCCGGCAAGCCCTACCCGCTGCACACCGCATCGCCGCACTGCGGAAGAAGGTGGCTTCCAAGGGTGTGCCGGTCATTTATGTGAATGATAATTTCGGACATTGGCAGTGCGACTTCAACGCGCAGATCCAGCGATGCCTGGCGGAAGATTCGAAAGGCCGGGAGGTGGCGGCGCTTCTTCTTCCCGGGCCGGATGACTATTTCGTGCTGAAGCCCAAGCACTCGGGATTTTACTCCACTTCACTGGATGTCCTGCTTTCCCACCTCGCGGTTGACACTTTGATCCTCACGGGATTTGCCGCGGACATCTGTGTCCTCTACACGGCGAATGACGCCTACATGCGGGATTTCTCGCTGATAGTCCCTTCCGATTGCGTTGCCGCGGAGTCCGAAGCGAAACGGAAGCGTTCCCTCGAACACATGCAGGGCCTGCTGAAGGCCCGTGTCTGTTCTTCGGCGTCGATCCGTTGACACACCTCTTGGCATGGTCCCTGCGGAAGACGGACGGCAGGATTGCCCGACCACGACTCCCTATGAACACTTCCATATTCGACCGCCGGCGTGCCGGCCTGCTCGTCCCCGCTTATGCCCTCAGGCATCCTGATGATTTCGGCATCGGCGATACGCTTGCCGTGAAGAACGCGGTCGATTTCTGCGCGGACCATGGCTTCACCGTCCTCCAGCTTCTTCCGATCTTTGAAACCATCGGGGATCCCAGCCCCTACAGCCCGGTCAGTTCCCACGCACTCTCACCATCACTCCTATCCCTTGTTCCGGAAGCGGTGCCGGGTCTTGATCGTGAAACGGTGGATCACCTCTGCCCTCCGGTGTGGCGGGAAGAGCTACGGGCCGGCGACGTGAGTTATCATGTCGTCCAGCCGCTGAAGAACGAAATTCTCGTTGCCGCCTACCGGCGATTCATCAGGGAGGGTGATGGCGATCTGCGCCGTTCTTTCGCAGTCTTCAAAGAAGCGGAGGCCGCCTGGCTTTCACCCTACACCTTGTATCGCATTCTGGTCGGAAGGTATCACGGGGATACGCGGTGGAAGGACTGGCGGCCGGAACACCGGACATACCCGACAGCGCTTCACTGGCTGCAGATGCAACCGGATCACGAAAGCCTGTCAACGCGCCGGGATGAGTTCGCATTCATCCAATGGGTGGCCGACCGCCAATGGAGGTCGGTGAAAGACCACTGCGACGCCAAGGGAGTCCGCCTTGTGGGGGATCTGCCGTTTGGCATGGCTCCTGACAGTTGCGATGTATGGGCGGAACCCACGCTCTTCGATACGGAGTGGAGCATGGGCACGCGCCCGCTCGCTCATTTCGACACCAGCAAGGACGCGGAGCGCTGGGGACAGAATTGGGGCTTTCCTCCTTACCGCTGGGAAAACCATCGTTCATCCTCCTTCCAGTGGTTCGAAGACCGCTTCCGATGGATGAGGCGTTTCTTCCATGGATGCCGAATCGATCATCTGAGGGGTTACTTCAGGGCCTACATGTTCCCCTGGGCTGGCGGGGAGCGCCACGTGGAATTCTCGGCGCTGGACGAGATCCAGGCTGCCGAGAGGACGGGAGGGCTTCTGCCCCGGTTCGTCCCGGGTCCGGACGACGATGAAATCACCGCCGGGATGAACGACCTCCAGGGCAATGAACTGATTTCACGGATGGTGGACGCTTCGGGCGACATGGACCTGGTCGCTGAGATCATGGGGGAGATGCCCGCATACATGGCCCGCACGCTGGAAGACCGGAAACTGGCCAACCTCGCCTTCCCGCAGTTGCTGGTCGATCCCGGCGGCAAGGTCATCATCCCCCCCGACCGGTTCAGGGAACTCTCCCTGGTCAGCTACGCCAACCACGACAACGCTCCACTCGCCCAACTTTATCCGCAGCTCGCCAAACACGCGGGGGGCGATGCGGACAATCCGGATGCTCTCGAACTCCAGAGACTGCTTTCCTTCATCGGCTGGGAGGGAAGCGCTCCCGCCGACCTCAATGATGAATTGCTCGCCAAATTCCATTCGGGATTGTTCCAAACCTCTTCGCGGCTGGCGGTGCTGATGTGTTCCGACCTGCTGGGTATCCCCTTGCGGTTCAATCTTCCAGGAAGCTATGGCGAGGGCGCATGGTCGCACCGTCTGCCTTGGAGCCTCGATGACCTGGCGAACGACCCTCTCTACGGAAAACGGATCGCGGTTGCCAGGACTCTCATCGATCAACATGGCCGCGGTGCCCGCTGATCAAGATCCTCTTCCAAGCTGGCCTCCGGATGGGGGCCGGAGCCGGAAATGCCCCTATGATCGCTGGAATGCGATCACCGGCCAGTCAGCGGCATCATCGCTGGGGGCTGTCATCTCCACACCCCAACCCCTCTTCTTCAAGCTTCCCATCGGTCACGCCATTTCACGCAACCCTCCGGGTTCACAAGACGGCGTCGCGCGGTGCGGATCTCGCGTTCCGGCGGACGATCACCCTGTGCGCGGAAGATCACGAATTTGTAGGCGATGGCCTTGCTGACTGATTCGTTCAACGGCAGTTCGGCGAACCACGTGTTGGCATTCACGCATTCCATGTAGTAGGCCTTTTCCAGATTCCACCCTCCAAGTTCCGGACAGTCTCCGATGATCGCAAGCTGGTCCCCCGGCTCTGTCGGTGCATTGTTCAACTGGATCACCGCTACCGTCGTGGCGCTGACATCCTCCCCCCGGCGGACAAGCACCACGCATTGCCAAGGACGGAGATCGATCACGATTCTGTCGTCTTTCACCTCGACCGGATTCCCCGTCAGGATGCATTCGTGATCCCCGTCGGGAAATTCGACATTCTCGATCGTCAGCGTGCGTTGCGGACCCTTGTTGAGCATGACCAGACATCGCGAATCGCGGTACCTTCTCACGAAGACATAGGTCTCTTCATCCACCCACTTCGGCCACTGTCCACCCCACTGGACCGCCCGGTTGCGCGATCTTTCGCCCGCGAGAATCCCGATAAGACGCGTTGCTTCCGTTTCCCCCCACTTTTCCATCATCGGACGATTGTAGGGATCATCACCGCCCGCCGTGTCGTTGTGGAGGTATTGCTCACAACCATAATACAGGCAAGGAATGCCCCGGGTCGTGAGGAGCAGCACGAGTGCGAGGTTCATCCCTTCATCGCCCACTCCGAGCGATTGGAGCCGGGGCATGTCGTGGTTTTCGAAAAACGTCACCAGTTCGGTTGCTTCATGGTATTTCCCGTCAAGATCGAAGATCCTCTGGAGCGCATGGAAGCCCGAAGGGTCCTGACCACTGAGACACTCCCGGATTGCCATGCAAAGGCCGAAATCGAGGATGCTCATCCCTGAACGGTTCGCGAAATCCACCGAAGCATCGTTCTCCGGATGGCTGTAGATCCACTCGCCGAATCGGAACAGGTTGCGGTTGGCGGTCGCCACGTCCGCCGTGAATTCCTGCCAGAACCAGATCGGCATGTGCTTCACCGTATCAATCCGGAGCGCGTCCACCCCTTTTCCGATCCACTGGCGGATGGCATCCTTGATGTAGTTGCGGTAAAGTATGTTGTTCTCGTTGAACGTGGCGAGGCCGGCAAGTTCCCCGTTCTGCACCTGCCATTCATCGGTCCAGTCCAGCGTCGGTCCGTAATGATGGTACCAATGATCCGTGTCGTTGTCGAAATCCGCCACCAATTCACCATCATCGTACAATTTACCCTTGCCGTCCTCCGTGTCCGGCGAGCTGTGGTTGCAGACGATATCCAGTACGTACTTCATGTCCTGCCCGTGCAGTTCCGCCAGAAGACGGTCAAAGGTGGTGTCGTCACGGGTGAAGAGACGCTTTTCGGACGGATCGTTCATCCAACGCGGGTTGATCCGCTTGAAATCGCTCGTCCAATACCCATGGATCGGAGCGTGCGGCTCCCCACCCCGGGTCATGGAACGGATCTGCTCGAATAACGGGGTCGTCCAAACCGCGGAGATCCCGAAGGAACGCAAGTAAGGGATACGGTCGATCAGCCCCTGGAGATCACCGCCCCAATACTTGCGCCAGTCCTGGTGGGAACCGTCATACATTTCATCCTCCTTCTCCCGCGCCTTTTCAGGAGTCCCACATTCGAAGCGATCCAGCACCAGGAAGTACATCGTGTCCGACCGGAACTCCACGTCGGATCCCGCCAAGGTCTCCAACTCCAGTTTTTCAGAGGGACTCATGGTCGTGGATGCGTTGCTCCAGCCCTCACACCGTCCCTTTCCGCTACCCGTTCCCCGGAGACCATGCTGGCCTTCCCCGCCCTCACGCGCCACTCCTCGACCTCATCCCGCTGGCGGATCGCCTCCAACTCCAGATCCTGGAAGTTGAGATCCTTCCACTCCGGGAACCATGGCTGGATCTCGCGCATGATGATCCACAGCAGCCGCTTGCCCTGAATTCCGAGCGCGAGCATCTCCAGCGCCTCGAACATTCCCAGCTTGCCCGGCTCCACTTTCTCCCACATCAGTTTCAGGCCCCCCACCCGCGCCGCGATGCCACCCGCCGCCTTCATCAAGGCGCTGGGCTCCTCCTCGATCCTTTTCAGCAATGCTCCGAGCGTGGAGCGATCCTCCTCGATCTTTCCTTTCAGCTCCGTGAAGAACCGGCGGGCATCCGGATCGTCATGATTCCGTGCGATTTCCCCGACCAGCAGCAGCGCCCCGGAAGAGCCGGCGAAGTGGTCATTCACGTAGCGTGTCAGTTCCTTGTCCATGGATGTTGATTTGATAACCAGCCGCGAAATCAGCCTGTTTCAGAGTTCGGAGCCGTCACTTCCTTGCTTTCCGGAGAACCTTCCTGCCGGAAGAAAATACTGAGCATCACATAGGCCCCCATCTGGAGGAACTCACTTTCCCAACTCTCCCCCGTGGCCTGCCGGAAATGTCCCGACCGCAGGTAGGCGGGAAAATCGACGGGCGGTTGTTGGTGGAGCGCCGCATCCTCGTTATGGACTTTCCAGCCACTTGACGCCTGGCCCGCTGAGAACACCAAAAACAGCATCCCAAGCACGAGTGACAGACCGTTGTTTCTGAAGAACCTGTTCATGACGGGCCGGATGCGGTTTGGAAAACGGGAGGCTGCAGGGCGAGCAGATCCTCAGCAGCACGTTGGGCGGCCTGTTGCATGCCGAGGAGGACCCCGGCATCCCCGGCGAGACCCAACTGCCCGGCGAGACGCGAGGTGATTTCGCAAGCGGCATCCCCATATGCGAAGACCCTCAGGACATGGGCGATGATCATGAGGTCCCGGGTGCCAGGGTCCGCCACCGAAGCAATATGCGCATTCCCACCTTCGATGAGTCCGGCGATTGCCTTGCACTTGTCGCTCCCCGGCTCCCTGTCATGACGACGGAAGAGATCCATGATTTCCTCATGATGGAGCACCACACCCTGCGAGTAGTCCCCAAGCAGTGCCCGCAGCCCATCATCCGTGGTGGCCGCCACCAAAGCCGGCAAATGGCCGCTGAGCTGGGATGTCATGCTGCGCAGGTCCTTCATCTGATCGAAGAACAGGTCTGTAGGGGAATGGATGAAAGCAGCCATGGGAAGAATGGGTCAGCCTTGGAGGAGCGACTGGACTCCATCGACATAGATCTCCGTTCCTGAAATATGATCCGATGCTCCGGACAGGAGAAACCAGATCGCCCGGGCAACCTGATCCGCAGTGCCGGGAGCTCCGCCGGTAAGGGGTACATCCCCATATGGGAACTCAACTGACAGATGCAGGCCATCCAGATCCCGCCGCTCCGTGGAGTCGTCGATGTTTGTTTCAATCGCCCCGGGGCAGACCGTATTGAACCGGATCCGATCCTTGGCGCACTCCAGAGCCAACATCCGGGAAAATGCGACCTGCGCGGCCTTCGAACATGCATAAGCCGTAGCTCCGGAATTGCTGAAGATGCGCGTTCCGTTGATGGAGGCAACCACCACCACGGATCCTCCGCCGCCTTTTCTCAGGAGGGGTAAAGTCTCCCGGACCGTAAGGAATGTCCCTCCCAAATTGATGGCGAGTGTCTTGTTCCACTCCTCCAGTCCGATCTCCGCGAGTGGGGCCCACACTCCGTTGATGCCGGCATTGGCAACCACACCACTCAAGCATCCCCATCGCTCACCGATCATTCCGGCGGCGCGGCGCATATCCTCCTCCACCGAAATATCCGCCGTGATGAGAAGGTGATCTCCTCCACCTCCGCGGATCGAATCGAATACGTTCGTGAGCTCATTTTCCGTCCGCCCGAGCAAGGCGACATCGGCCCCTTCCTTGGCCAGCAATTCCACGGCGGCTCTTCCGATGCCGGAACCGGCCCCGGTCACGAGGATTCGGGATCCATTGAGTGAATGTTCCATGAGAGGATTATTCTGATGTGAACACCGCGGGCGGGGCAGGAATCGGGCATCCCCACCCCAGCTCACGAATCCATCAAGCTTCGACAGGTGCGGAGGCCATGATCTTTTCAGCCGCCTTGGTCAGCTTCTTGTCCGTCGCGCCTTCCTCATCTTCCGTCGTCTTGAGCAATTTCGCCACCTCCTTGTTTCCGATCACTTCGGCGAGGGCGCGGGCCGATCCATAGCCGGAGATCTCATAGTGTTCCACCTTCTGGGCGGCCGCGATGAGAGAGAGATCCTTGATGTGTTCCTCCGCCTCCTCCTTGATGGACTCCTCCCCTTCCTCCACCAGTCCTTTCATCGCTTTGCAGCTCACTCCACGCGGGCTGGCACCCAGCAACCCGGCGACCTGTTCAAGACGGGTGACATGGACTTTGGTTTCTTCCAGGTGGTCTTCGAATCCCTTTTTGAGATCCGGGTCGGTCGCGGCTTTCGCCATTTTCGGCAGCGCTTTCACGAGCTGGGTTTCCGCGCTGTAGAGATCCTTCACGTTGTGGATGAGAAGCTCTCCGAGGGTATTCAATTTGGACATCGTGTTGGTGGTTGGTTGATTGTTGGTGGATCGAATCCGGGAGAGGCCATCGCAATCCAGATGCCAACGGCGCGAATCCATGAATCACCGGGCTTCCGCCCGCCATCGTTGTTCAAACAGAACTAAAAATGCGGAGCGAGGAACGGGTGGTCCTTTTCATTGCAATCCGCGGATCGCAAATCGCAATCATCATTCGCATCCACCCTCAATGATGGACAGGTGAGCAGAGTGCCATATCCTGGGATTGGTCTGAACGTGGTTCGTTCAAGCGTGTATGGGAACTGACTCAACCGGCACCCGTGGGCGACAGTCCTCATGGAAGTTCATTGTCCTCTGTATCCGGGTTCTTCCAGATCGTCGAGCGACGACAGCCCGCGCAATCTCCCCTTTTTCACAAAAGTGTCGACCCCAACGTCACCGCCACCACGAAATCAAACGCATTGAGCTTCGCCATTGTTCTCTTGCCCGAGATCCGGATGAACAGAACCAGGGCCAGATAGGAAACAACCGTGCAAACCCCCACGTGGAGCAGCGCCGGCCATTCCTTTTATAAACAAATCCCGCATCCCATCTGATAAACGGAACTCAGGAACTATCAACCAAACATGCTTCCTGCCCACAGCCGCCAACCTGCCACCCGCAATGGTGGACTCTTGGTGCCCTTGGGATCCCGCCAATCCTGGTGCTCAGCCCGGGCGTCCTCTCCCAATGTGGCCCCTTCCCCCATCAGATTGATGGCCAACCGATCAGATCAACAGAACGGCCGCGAGAGAATCCTCACAATAGCATACAGGAGGTGGCAGGCCACCTTCTGGGACAATTTTCCGATCACAACTCCGGCGAATAGATCCAACGGCCAGTGATGCCCCTTCGCCAGCCGGCTGGCTGTCATGATGACCGCCAGCGGCCGCAAATACTTCGACATTCCGGGATAGAATGAGATGGCCGCCTCACTTGCCGCGACGGTGCAGGCCGTGTGACCAGACGGAAACGATTGTTCCTCCTTTCTGGGAGATCCTCCGGTTTCAAACCGGTATTCTTCCTGCTCGACCGAATGGTTAGGACGGCTGCGGGTCACATTGTTCTTCACCGTGCTCTTGATCAGATCGGCTGTTGCAACCGCCGCCAATACAGCAAGGCCTCCGGCGAAACATCTGCTGTCCTTTCGGAAAACCCCTGCCACCAGAACGGAGGTCCCGATGAGGTAGAGAGGACCTTGGTCCCCTATCTCCCCAAAGTGGCCCAAGGTTTTCAGAACCGGATGATGCCGCCGCTGGGCCACCGCAGCACCAGCGGCCACATCCGCCCCCTCCACACCGTCAGCCGGGCGGAGCACAGGTTCTCCCCGGCTACCTTGACTTGCTTCCATCAGAAAATTTCGCCCGTTTGGGAACATCGGCAAGTTGGTTGTGAAACCAATGCGGATGTCCCGCCGGGAGTGAACCACGATAGCCGGCAAGGGCATCAATGACGGGTGCATCGGCGGACTGCAGGGAGCGATGCCCCAAGTTCATCCCCGCTCCAATCCCCCCGGGAAGCAAAGCGGACCCCACCGGAATGAGATGGCACATGATTTGCGAATGCCCTTTTCACCCATGAAGGCCGAATCCGCGCTTAGTCTCCTGACCGAATTGCTCACCGATCTCCGGCAGGTTCAGATACAACTTGTCCACTGGCTTCCCACTTTCGCTGCCAGGGTGAATCATCCGGGCCTCCGCCATCTCATCGGGAAGCATGGAGCCGAATCTTCCGCACATCTGGTCCGCCTTGATGGTTTGTTCTCTCTCCACGACGCCATTCCGGAGGAGGGAATCTCCAAAGCATTCAAACTGATCATTGATGGATCGGACAACGAATTTCCTGGGAACGCCGATCCTGATCAATCCGATCTTATTTCGTTGATCCAGATGCTGCGGATCGAACAGTTCGAGATCACCTATTACGAAATCGTGGCGCGAGTCGCCGAACAACTGGGCTTTTCGGACGACACCGTGATGCTTCAGGAATTCTTGGCCGAACGCGATTCGGCGGCATCCATTCTGCGCGATCTGCAATCGGAGATGCTCAAAAACGCCTTTCCCACCCAGATTCCGCCAGAGCCGCTTTTCCCTGATTAACCTGATTCAGCCGGTCCGCAGTTCCAAGGCAACGGTTTCGTGCAGAATTCATCAACTTCCGAAGGAAGAGATGCAAATTGGCGGTTGTGGCCCTGCCCCGGCAGCCGCACCCTGGGGTTGACCGTATCCCGAGGGAAATGCCTGGTGTGGGGCCATGTCGCCACACCCGGCTTGTTTGCTGCGAATGATGGATTCCACTGGCGAGCCTCATTTCTCCGCCGGAAGGCCTCTTTCCGCCAACACCTTGCGCGATGCCATCCGGGCCACGCCTCCGATCGCGCCAGCGATTGCGGTCCATAGGATCGCCTGGGACCAAGAGACAGTTCTTGTAGCGGGGTTGCGTGGTGGACTCTCTCCCGTCCACGCAAGATAACCCCGGCCGGCCGCTTTCCGCGCGAGAAGGTCCGCGAGTGCCGGCACGGCCAGGGCTATTCCTGCGAGAAGAAGATGCTTCGGGGCCAGTGACCTCATGGTAACACAAGCATAGCACATTTTGACCTCAACGCAGCAGAACGCCACCGTTGAAAACGGGAAAATCATGGTGCACGGTTGCGCCATGAATCCCGATTCCCAAGAACTCCGTTCAAGGGCCATCGAGACGACGATGGCCCAATTTGACTTCGCCAAGGTGATCGCAGCGGCGGTCGCGGCAGGATGGAACATCAACACCCGCCCTCATCAGGAAGGAGGCGTTCCGGCACCCGACGAATTGAAGCGGATCGCCCGCGAACTGTTGGAAAGAGCGTGGGACGATGAAGATGCCCAGAACTGCGAATACTGTCATGGAGGCCTTCGTGCCGCCCGGACCGATGGCTGTCTCTCCCTCCAGTTTGTCGTTGAGGAGTCCTATTTTGTTTCCGCCCTGGATGCGGTTTCCCCGAGCGGCCCCGGTGGATGAATCGATCTGGAAACCGGAACTCTCCTGTTATATTCTAACGGATGCAATTCCATTGGACAACGCTCAAGCAGACTGTCACCGAATTCTTTGAAGACGACGCTCTCCGGCTCAGCGCGGCTCTGGCCTATTACTCGGTGTTTTCCCTGGCACCTCTGTTGGTTATCTGTGTTGCCGTCGCGGGCTTTTTCTTCGGAGAGGAAGCAGTCCGGGGGCAACTCGACGACCAACTGCGAAGCAGCCTGGGAGCCAGTGGTGCTTATGCGGTCCAGGACATGGTGGCCAACGCCCGGAAACCCGAGACCAATGTCTGGGTTTCACTGGGCGGGATCGTGATGCTGGTTGTTGGAGCGGGTGGACTGTTCGGTCAGCTCCAGGACGCCCTCAACACGGTTTGGGGCGTGAAGCGGAAAGCGGGCCGCGGAATCGCCGGGCTTGCAAAGGACCGGTTCCTTTCTTTCACCATGGTTCTCGGAACCGGGTTCCTGCTGCTCACTTCCATGATCCTCAGCGCGATTCTTCAATCCATGAGCGAATGGGCGGGTAACATCGCCAGCCTGCCTCCCCAGCTCTGGGCGGCTGCAAGCTCGGTTGTTTCCTTAGGAGTGATCGTGATTCTGTTCGCCGCCATTTTCAAAGTTCTTCCCGACGCCCGCGTCCGCTGGCGACACGTGTGGGTCGGGGCGATCTTCACCGCAGTGCTGTTCGCCGCAGGCAAGGCGGGCATTGGATGGTATCTGGGACGTGAGGCCACCGCGTCCACCTACGGCGCCGCCGGCTCCCTGGCGCTTGTCCTCCTATGGGTCTATTACTCATCGATCATTTTGTTGTTCGGGGCCGAATTCACCCAGGTCTGGGCAAACAGCCAAGGTGAAGAGATAGAACCCGATGAGGACGCGGAATTCACCGCTCGAGAAGTCCTCCCAGCTAACCGCGGGGAGTCCACTTTTTGATGATATTCACAAACACGGGTAACGCCCTCTTTCTTCCGCGAAGCGCAAGCTGCATGGTACAGGCGTTCCAAAAGTCCCGGATGGCTTCGCTAGTCTGCGCATCGCCAGTCGAATCGCCCAATTCTCCGGATGCGGATCTGTCCCCGCTGAGGGCAATCTGGAGAAGTATCATTCTGTGGCAACCCAGAGGCAGCCATTGCAACTCGTAGCCTTGGCCCTCTTTAAAGGTGTAGCCTGAAATCCATTGCACGCGACTGAGCTGATCGATAACGAATTCGGCGTTTTCGTCACGGCAAACGGATGGAAGCATGAGAAATGAAAGCCCCCAACTCCGGGCAATGTCGATGCCAATTCCCCGAGGCTAATGTTTCATCCAACCGCATCGCATGTTCGTTGAGTCAGTCCGAGACACGTGTCATGAGCCGTCAGGCAGTTCGTTCACGGATGAAAGGATAAGCCGCCGGGATTCTTGATGCCGTCCTGGATCACATCGTCAGCCGGCGAATCGCTTCGTTGGTTCCAGCGGCTCAACGGATCTGGGACCCGAAATCCGGGTCGTCCAGCGTCGTGCCTGATCCCCCCGGTGCATCGTGAACTAGGCTGACCGAGCCCGAAAAGTGCTGTCGCGTTCGATTTCAAGCAGTTTCGCTCGATGCTACGGGAGTTTGGGTATTAGCTCAAATTGCATTGGCTGAAGCAGCGGCTGGAAGAAGCTGAATTCTCCTGATTCCATGAACCGTAATGACGTGCTGTGGACAAATCTGTCCAGGACCGAAAAGATCGCATTCGGTTCCTTTTTTGGAACGATCCTCAATGGATTGCGCTAGGTGGAAAAAACACTGTTAGACGCTACTGAATGGTTGCACCTGGTTACCACGGGCTCATGAAATGCTGCTAATCAGCATCTTTCGATACTCACAAACTGCAAAGGCTCAGTCACTTTCGCGACTGAGCCTTCATTTGGTACAAGGGCTGGGATTCGAACCCAGGACCAATTGGTTAAAAGCCAACTGCTCTACCGACTGAGCTACCCTTGCGTTATGTGTTTCCCGGCGGGCGGGGCGGGAGAAATAGGGACCACCCCGGGAGTGCGCAAGCTCATTTCTCAAAAAAGTTCGCCGACCATTCCGGCGAAGCCGCGGAGGTCGGTGGTGGGTCGGTCGAGGATGAAGGCCCGCACTCCGGCTGCTGCGGCGGCACCTCCGTCCGCATCAGGACTGTCACCGACCAGGATGGTGTGCGACGAGGGAACGGAGAAGTGGTTCATGGCCGTTTGCAGGAGGACGGGCGATGGCTTGCGGGCGGAGACATCGGCGGAGGTGAGGACGAGATCGAAGGAGCCGGCCAGGCCAAGCTCGTCCAGCACCCGGTGGAGCCGCCGGTCGAAGTTGGAGACGACCGCCATTTTGAAGCCCTGCTTCCTGAAATCCGCGAGCACCTCCACCACCTCCGGAAACACGGCCCATGCGCTGCCCGCGGCGTAGTGGTCAAAAAGGGCGGCGAAGCATTCGCCGAAGCCCGGCGCGCGGCGGTCGATCCCGGCGGTCTCCGCGGTGACGGCCACGACTTCCCGCCACCAGTCGCGCTCCGCGTCATCGCCCGGGCCGCGGCCGAAGCGTGGTTCCCCGATGCCGGAGAAGGCTTTCCGGAACCCAGCTTTCAGGGTCTCCTCCTCCACCTCCCAGCCGAACCGGGAGAAATGGCGGCGATACACGGCGGCGACCGGCTCGGCAGGCTCGATGAGCGTTCCGGCGGCATCAAAAAGGAGGAGTTCCGTCCGTGGCATGGAAGAGGGATGCGTTGGGAGAGGGTCGTCCGCAAGCCGGAGTGTGCGGCGGGCGGAGAAGAGGAAGACTGCTGCGGGACGCAGCAGCCACGGGTGATGATGCCGGCCTGGGGACCGGCGCCCCCAGCGGGGTGATTCCAACGGTAGGCCCTTGACGGAGCCGGACTTTCGGCTTGCAAGCTGGATTTGCCCATATTAGAAGGGTGGCCGCACAACTTCTGACGCAAGTAGGAGTGGGTCTCGCACCCACTCTTTTGCGTCTCTACACATCATCCGCGTCGATCCAGACCCAGCAAGCCATGACCAACGACATCGTCGCCCTCATCGAATATTACGAAAAGGAAAAAGGCATCGACCGCGCCAAGGTTGTCGCCGCGCTCGAGTTCGCTTTCATTTCCGCCTACCGGAAGATGGTCCCCGGAGCGGAAGCCATTGAGACGCTGCGGGCGGATGTGGACACGAAGAAGGGCGAGACGAAGATTTTCGCATCCCTCAATGTCGTAGCCGACGGGGAAGCCGCCGACAAGTTCAACGACGTCCCTCTGGCCGTCGCCCAGAAGCGCAACGCGGGCGCACAGCCAGGTGACGTGATGGAGTTCAACGTCACGCCGAAGGACTTCGGCCGCATCGCCGTGCAGACCGCGAAGCAGACGATGATGCAGCGCCTCCGCCAGGCGGAGAAAGAGATGATCTACGAGGAGTTCAAGGACCGCGCGGGCGACATCGTCTCCGGCACCGTCCGCCGCTTCGAGCGCAACGACGTGATGGTGGACCTGGGCAAGTTCGAGGGCATCATGCCGAACCGCGAGCGGGTGCAGGGCGAGGACTACAACATCGGCGACCGCATCCGTGCCTACGTGCTGGCCGTTGAGAATGAGGGCCGCGGCCCGGAGATCATCCTTTCCCGCAGCCACCCGAACTTCGTCCGCCGCCTGTTCGAGGCGGAGGTGAATGAAATTTCCGACCGCACCGTGGAGATCCGCGGCATCGCCCGCGAGGCAGGTTTCCGCACGAAGGTGGCGGTCTGGAGCAACGACCCGAAGGTGGATCCCGTCGGTGCCTGCGTCGGCATGCGCGGCGCGCGCGTGAAGAACATCGTCCGTGAGCTGAACAACGAGAAGGTGGACATCATCCGCTGGTCGGAGGATCCGAAGGAATTCGTGCGCGAGGCGCTGAAGCCCGCCGAACTCCGGTCCATCACCGTGGACGCGGACGCGAAGATCGTCCACGTGACCGTCGATGAGGCGGACCTCAGCAAGGCCATCGGCCGCAAGGGGCAGAACGCCCGCCTTTCCTCCCGCCTGATGGGCTGGGACGTCCAGGTCCGCCGCGACGAGTCGAAGGAAGAGCAGTTCAAAGAAAAAATCGGTGGCGCTGCCCACACTCTGGGTGAACAGCTCGGCATCACCGATGAACTGGCCGAGAAGCTCACCTTCGCCGGTGGCTTCAATCCTGAACTGATCGTGGACATGCCCGCCGACTACATCGCGGGTGCGCTCCAGATTTCCGATGATGAGGCGGAAGCAATCCTCGTCCGTGCCCGCGCCCTCGTTGGCTGATGAATTTCCCCGCTGAACAGATTACCGACTCCACTCGTATAGAACCGCCGGATGCCCCAAAATAGCGACAGCACCCCTGAGAAACCAAAGGTCCTCGATCTCCTCGACGGCACCAAGAAACCTTCGCGCCGCGAAAGGCAGCGCAAGGAGGCGGAACCGCCGCCACCTCAGGTGAGCAAGGTGGAGGCCGCGAAGAAGAACGCGCTCGATCTTTTCGCGGACGACAAGAAGCCCAAGGTCAAGAAGGCCGCAAAGGCCGGAAAGTCGGTCCTGCCAACCATCTCCAAGTTGCTGGAAGAGGAAGCGCCCGCTCCAGCGCCTGAACCCGTCGCAGCGGCTCCTGAACCGGTCGCCGCTCCTGCCGTGGAAGCAGCGGTTGCCACGGAACCGGCATCGGACGATCCCAAGCTCATCATCATCAAGCCACCGATCATGGTTCCGGAACTGGCCGCCCGCCTGGGGCTGAAGCCGTTCCAGATCATGGCGGACCTGATCAAGCTCGGCGTCTTCATCGCGCCGACCCAGCCACTGGAACCCGAAATCGCCGCGAAGGTCTGCGAAGCCCACGGCTTCCACTTCGAGCGTGAGAAGCGGGACAAGGACAAGGGCTTCCACAAGGTGGAGGAAGTCATCAAGGAGCCGGAAGCACCGGTTTCCCAGCCGGAGGAGCTGCTCAAGACCCGCCCGCCGATCATCACGATCATGGGCCACGTTGACCACGGGAAGACCTCCCTGCTCGATTACCTGCGGAAGACCCGCATCGTCGCGGGGGAAGCCGGCGGCATCACCCAGCACATCGGTGCCTATCAGGTGGAGCACAACGGCCAGTTGCTGACCTTCCTGGACACGCCGGGCCACGCCATTTTCTCCGACATGCGCGCCCGCGGCGCGGACATCACGGACATCGTGATCATCGTGGTGGCCGCCAATGATGGCATCATGCCGCAGACGGTGGAGGCCATCAAACACGCGAAGAAGGCGAACAAGACCATCATCGTCGCGATCAACAAGATCGACCTTCCTTCCGCCAACGTGGAGCGCGTGAAAACGCAGCTCGCTGAGAACGGCCTGCAGACCACGGACTACGGTGGCGACACCGAATTCGCCGAGGTTTCCGCCCTCACCGGCAAAGGCATGGACGACCTGCTGGACCTCATGATCCTCCAGTCCGAAGTTCTGGAGCTCAAGGCGAACCCGAAATCGATCGCCCGCGCTGGCGTCATCGAGGCCCGAGTCGTGCCCGGCCGTGGCACCACCGCCACCGTCATCGTGGAGTCCGGCACGCTCAAGGTCGGCACCCCTTTCATCTGCGGTCCATACTCCGGCAAGGTGCGCTCGCTGATCAATGACCGCGGTCAGGCGATCAAGGCCGCGCCTCCGGGCACGCCGGTCGAGGTCATCGGCTTCGAGGAACTGCCGAACGTCGGCGACCACATTTCCGAGATGAAGAACGAGCGGGAGGCGAAATCCCTCGCCACCGAGCGTCAGGAAGTGCAGCGGCTCGCCCGCCTGAAGCCCCAACACCGCAACCGCATGGAGGATCTCTACTCCATGGTCCGGGATGGCGGCGGCAAGGCCCAGCTCAAGATCATCCTCAAGTGCGACGTCCAAGGCTCCGTCGAAGCCATCCGGAAAGCCATCCTCACCATCGAATCGAAGAAGGTGGAGTGTACTTTCATCACCGCCGCCGCAGGCCCCATCACCGAGTCCGACGTTGCCTATGCGGAGTCCGCGGAAGCGGTCATCCTGGGCTTCAACGTGAAGGTGGAGGCCAAGGCCGTGAAAGCGGCGAAGGCCGCCGGTGTTGAGATCAAGCTCTACTCGATCGTCTACGAACTCATCGACCAGGTCCGCGAGGCCATGCTCGGTCTGCTGGAGCCGCTCAGCCGCGAAACCGTCATCGGCCACGCCGAAGTCCGCCAGGTCTTCAAGGTCGGCCGCAACCGCGCCGCCGGTTCCTACGTCACCGACGGACGGATCCACCGCAAGGCGCACGCCCGGGTCATCCGTGGCGGGGTCCCCGTCTTCGACGGCCGCATGTCCACCCTCCGCCGGTTCCAGGACGAGGTCGAGGAGGTTAAGAACGGCTACGAGTGCGGTATCCGCCTCGGCGAGTTCAACGAGTACCAGGAAGGCGACGTCATCGAGTGCTACAAGCTCGAGAAGATCCCGCAAACGCTGTAACAGTTGATAGTGAATGGTCGATGGTTGATGGTGGAAGAGATCCACCACGCTCCATCGGCCCGTCGTCGTCAGACTATCAACGATCAACTCCCAACTTCAGACTTCTTCCATGTCCCGCCGCCTTGACCGAGTCAACGAACTGCTCCGCCGTGAGATCGGCTCCATCCTGCAGAAGGATTACGAGTGGAACGGCAAGCTCGTGACCGTCGCCGAGGTGGAGGTCACGCAGGATCTGAAGGAAGCGAAGGTCTGGATCAGCGTTCTGGGCGGTTCCTCACAGCCCGTGATGGAGAAGCTCAACAAGCAGCACGGCGACATCCAGAAGAAGGTCATGAAACGGGTGGTGCTCAAGACCACGCCCGTGCTGTCCTTCCGCCATGATGCATCCGCCATCCGCGGTGTTGAGATCGTCAACCTCCTCGAGGAGGTGGACAAGCTGCCGAAGGCCCCGGAAGAGGATCCTCCCTGAACCTTACCCTGCCATGGCCCGGTTCCGCCTGGAAAAGCCCGCGGCCACCGACAAGACCGCGCTGTTCTCAATCCACGAGCTTCTGTTCAAGGAACAGATCACTCAGGTCTGGGGCTGGGATGATGCGTGGCAACGCGCCAACTTCGATGAGGAATGGGAGCGTGTCGAAACGCTCGCGATCCATGACGCAACCGGCCTCGCAGGCTACCTGCAGACGGAACGGCATCCGGACCATATCTACGTCCTGAACCTGGCATTGCTACCGGGGTCCCAGGGATGCGGGATCGGCGGTGAGGTAATGGGGATTCTCAAGGACGAAGCGCGGAAACTCGGAACCAGCCTCCGCCTGAGCGTGTTTCTCACCAATGAACGCGCCCTCGCTTTCTATCTCCGCCACGGATTCCGGGTGGAGGAATCCACCGCCACCAGCCGGAAACTGGTATGGCCGGCATGAACGGGCAGAAAAGCCACCTTATCTCACCTTGAGATCCGCCAGCCGCCGGTTCGCTTCCGCGAGCTGCCTGTCGATCTCCAGCCGCTGCGGATGTCTGTCCCCGTAGCCACCGTCGATCAGGCGGATCCGCTCGCCCTCCAGCTCGGATTGGTTCCGCTTCAGGAGCTTCCGGTATCCCTCGTTCCTCACCTGTGGGGCACGCTTCTCGATCATCCGGATGCCGGACTCGATCCGCCGGATGGTGGGGTGTTTTTCACTCAATCCTCCCGCCCTTCGCAGACCCAGTTCCAATTCCAGCTTCACCAGCCTGACTTGGTCCGCCGTCGGATCATCCGCCGCGGATGGCAGTTGCGACAACAGCAGCAGGCATGGCACGAGGGAAAGCGCTTTCATGGGATGGTCCGGTTGGTCGTTCCTCCATTTCCTATCGCTTTTGCTTTGCCATGCAAAGTAAAATCTCATCCCGTTGACCGCTCCCTGGCTTCCTCCTCCAGATCCGCCTCCGCGTATCCCACCGTGAGACATTGCAGCAGATAGGCCCGCATGAACGCCTGGATGCCACCCAGCCGTTCGTATTGGGCGACATGGACCAGCTCATGCCTCAGGGAGGCCTCTTGTCCCGGCAGCAGATAGATCCCCCTCCCCAGCGCCATCCCGCCCGGAGCGAAAACCGGCATGCCGCACCTTGCCGCCAGATCCACCAGAAAGGAGGGCACCGGCAAGGGTATGTGCTCCATCCGCAATACGCGGATCCGCTCCGGATGCGGGATTCCCAGGAATCTGGCGAACTCAGAACTCCGTGCGTCCAGCGCGGTACCATCCCTCAGAATCCTCCGCTGCTGGTCCTCCGCCCAACGGGTGACCGACGGAGCCAGTCCGTCCACCAGGGTCATCGCCAGTGCATGCGGGAGTTTCAAGCCAGCCCAACATCGCCGGTCCCCGGAAAATGAAAACAACCAATCATCGCCGTCCGCCCCTTTCCATGATATGTCAGGCTGATGAAACGCCTCGCCAACGATGTCTGGATCAAGGGCTATCCGCTGTCTGTCCTGGGCACCCACCACGGGAGGAACGTCACCGTCATCCGCCTCTCCAGCGGAAAGCTGGTCATCCACTCGATGGCTCCGTTCCCCGCTCCGGACTTGGAAGGCATCCGGTCGCTGGGGGAACCGGGCTGGCTGGTGGAGTCCATGCTCCTCCACGACACCTACGCGGGCGAGGGCCGCCGTCTCTTCCCGGACGTGCCCTTTCTGGGACCTCCCGGTTTCAGTGGGATCGTCGGCTTTCCGGTTGAGCCGCTTTATCCGGGTCCGCTGGAATGGGAGGGAGAGATCGAGGTCGTGCCCATCCGCGGCGCGCCGAAACTGGAGGAGCACGCGATGATCCACATTCCGTCACGCACGCTCATCCTGGCGGACCTCATCTTCAATTTCCCCGCGGAGGAAAAGGGTTGGGACCGCTTCTTCCACCGCCACATCGCCGGGTTCAGGCGCTACCCCGGCATGAGCCGGATCTTCCGCCTGTTCATCAAGGACAAGGCCGCCTTCCGCGCCTCCATCGATGAACTGCTGGCAAAGGACTTCGACCGCATCATCGTCGGCCACGGCAATGTCATCGAAACGGATGGCAAGGCACTGCTGGTCCGCGGCCTGCGCGATGCCGGGGTCTATTGAGACGGACCCGCCCCGCCACAGGATGCACCGCCTTTCCCGCACAGCCCGCCGCAGATGAAATCGACGTGCTCGTCGATCACCCGCGCGATCAGATCCGAATGTTCCTTCTCCAACTTGGGAACCCCCAGACGGCGCAGGATGGTGCTGCGGGCAACGGTGAATCCCAGCACCTGGCCGAACAGGGCATGCGCACGGATGATCGCCTGATGGGACTCCGGATCTTCTCCGGAGGCGGCGGACAGGGTGCGTGAGAAGAACTCATGCAACGGCTCCATGCCTCCGGAATACAACCGCCCGAACGCGGCGGTGGGGGACGCCTGCTCCCGGATCATCACGTTCCGCAGCTTCCCGATTTCATTCCTTTCCAGATGCTCGGTCAGAAAGGCCCTCAGCATCCTTTTCAGAAGCTCCGCCCCTTGTGCCGCGGTCATTCCACCGCCTTCGAACAGCCGCTTCGCTTCCTGCGTCAATCCTCCGAACGTGCGGTTCAGATAAGCGATGATCCCCTCGATGACCTCGCCGTAGAGGCTCTCCTTATTGCCGAAATAATAGGCGATGGCAGCCACATTCTGTCCTGCGGCTTCCGCGATTTCCCGCACGGAGGCTCCATCATACCCCTTCTCTCCAATCTTCTCCAGAGCCGCAAGCAACAGCCGGTGCTTGGCTTGCTCCCCCTTCGTCGGAGCCGCGGCGAACAGTTCAGCATTCATGAGCCAAACTCCGGCGACTCCATCCGGAAGTCAAACAACCGTGTAACTTTTCTCATCCGGCGGCGGAGGAACCGCGTTCATGACGGTGGATCCAGACACTCTGGACCAAACCGAGCAGGAACATGCAGATGACCGCGAATGTCCCGGAATAGCTGACCAGCGGGAGAGGAATACCCGTGATGGGCATAAGGAGGACGCACATACCGATGCTCTCGAACACGTGGGCGAAAAAGAGCGCGACCACCAGCGAGGCCAGCAGCCGCCCGGCCACATCCCGGCTGTAGAAGGCGATGAAAAGCCCTTGGATGAGCAGCAACGCGAACGCGGTGATGAGCAGGAGACTGCCACGGAACCCGAGTTCCTCCGCGATCACCGCGAAGATGTAGTCGTTGTGCGCGGTGTCCCGCGGAATGAAGCCTTTCTCATGGAGGGAGGTCGGAGCCGTGGAGTTCCAGCCGACGCCTTTCCAGCCCGCCTTGCCAACGGCCATGGAAACATTGTGCGGGGCGTAAGCCGGGCCGAGCAGGTCCACCTCCTCTTCGTTCAACATCCGCAGCCAGACGTCGATCCGTTCCGGCCCCCGTTCGGAAACCAAGGGCAGCGCGACAAAGTAGAGCAACGGCAGCAAACCAACGCCGATCAGCGCCATGAACGACATGTACCGGAAAGGCGCACCCCCGATGAGGAGTGCGACGATCGAGACCGGAATCCAGACCAGGGCCGACCCCATGTCGCCCATTTTCATCACGATGAAGAAAGGAATGGCCGCCAGCACCCCGATGAGGCCGATGCGGACGAACGGAGCCGCGAACCACCGATGGACCTTCGGCAGGTCCTGGACCAGCCAGGCGATGAGCACGATCCCGGAGGAAATCCCCAACTGGGCGGGCTGGAAGCTGAATCCGCCGATGACCAGCCGGTGGACGTTGTCATCCTGCTGCATGGCCATGAGCATCAGGGTGATGCTGACAACGTAGAACGGAATCCCCAGCCAGCGGATCCATTTGTAGTCGATGAGGGCCGCGCCGAAGTAGACGACACTGCCGGCGAGGATCCACCATTTCTGCATGGTGGCGTAGTAGGCTCCCGGAGATCCGTATTTCGTCAGGATGTCGTGGCTGACCGAGAGGTGGCGGGCCGCGCTTTCGATCATGAACACGCCGAAGATGAGGAGCCCGTACATCACCAGCACGAGCACCCAGTTCATCCCCAGCAGTTTCCTCAAAAACGGAGTCATGAAGGCGTGAGCGCGACCATACCCCGCCCGTTTCCCATGGCAAGAAACGCCTGTGGATTCCCGCCAATTCGCTTCCCTGTCTGAGGATGGATGGTTCCGGGAACTTGCAAGGCGGCGGCGGAACGGCTAAACGCGGACTCCATCTACGGCGGTGGCATTTCCCCTCCCGCCTGGAAAAACCCATCCCATGAACCCGCGATGCCTCATCATGGCGGCTGCCTGTACCCTCGGCGGCCTCCAGCATACCCACGCCAAGCTCTTTGCGTATGACGGATTCGACTACCGGCAGGTGACGGAAGGCCAGACGCTGGTCGGGGTGATTCCGGCCCTCCGGAGCGCGGGCAGCCTGGGGGTCGGCTCGGCCATCACGGGAGCCAACGCGGCCGGTCAGGGAGGAACGTCAAACATCTACCAGTCCACCGGCCTGACATTCGGAAGCCTCCAGGTGCGGGGTGGGCGTGGCCGTTACAAGAACACGGCGGGCGCAGCCTCCTTCATGGGCTACCGGTACATCGGCTCCACGCTGCCCGTCGGGTCCACCTTCTACACCAGCCACCTGGTGAGACTGGAAATGGACAAGACGGTGAACTCGGTCATCACCTTGCGGATGAATGCCTCCAGCACGAGCGGTGCCGCGGACTCCTTCTTCGTCACGCTTGCCGATTCCGGGCATGCCAGCTCCCTGACTGCGACCCAATACGGCAGATCGACCGTGACACCGACGACCATCGGGTCCGGGTCCCTCAGTGTGGGTCCCACCTACCTCGTCATCGGAAAGTTCACCAACGTCGGCGGCACCGGGACCCGCACGGCGACCACCTATGTGCTGAACGAGGCCCAGTTCGAAAACCATGCCGACGGGGGCTTCGGCGAAGCCGAATGGGACGCGGTCACCACCTTCGGCACGGAGGCGGGCCAGCTCATCGGCCGGGCCACCCAGACCTACAGCGGGGCGACTACCTACAACCTGGCCAACGGCGGAGGCATCCAGTTCGGCATCGGCAATGCCGGCTCACCCGGACAGGATGTGTCGTTCGACGAGATGCGCTGCGCGACCACCCTGGCGGAGGTGACACCCACCGGCCCCCTGCCACCGGAGCCGGATCCCGTCACGGTTTCCCTCACCGTGCTTGATCCCGTGGCCACCGAGCCCACGGCCGCGGCACCGCTCACCGGCCGGTTCCGGATCAACCGGCTGGATGCTTCCACCCACCAGGTCACCATCCCGCTGGAGATCACAGGCACCGCCAGGAACGGCAGGGATTTCCACATCCCGCCGTACGTGACCCTGCCCTCGGACATCAACACGGTGGTCATCGAGGTGAAACCGGCGGCGGACCGGGAGGTGGAGCCGGATGAAACGGTGACCCTCACCCTGTTGCCGGGGACCACCCATATCCTGGGGGCGGAAACCACCGGCACCGTCACCATCCGTGACGGTCCACCCGGAACCCGCAGCCAGCTCATCGAGAACCTTTCCGCAGGGATTCCCCAGAAGCTCATCGTCTATGGCACCAGTTTGACCGAAAACGGTGCATGGCCCGGCCAGGTGAAGACCGGACTGGACGCGGCCTACCCAGGGCTGCTCACCCTCATCAACAGTGGTGGCAGCAGCCAGAATTCCCTCTGGGGAAAGAACAACCTGACCAGCAGGGTAATCAACCAGCTCGATGAGGAACTTCCCGGCACGGTGATGATCGAGTTCGCGGTCAACGACGCGGTGACCCGGCCGAGCTACCACAGCCTCATCACGCTGGCAGACGCGCGCGACAACCTCGCCGGGATGCTCGACCGCATCAGGAAAGAGCGCCCCTATGCGGAAGTGATCCTGCAGGTGATGAATCCGGTCATCAACACGACCACAGGTCCTGACGGAGCAACGGTCCGGCCGAACCTCGCGCTGTGCCAGCAATACTACCGGGATGCCGGGAAGGAACGCGGCCTGATGGTGATCGACCACATGCCGGCATGGCAGGCGGTGCTGGATCAAGGTTCGTCCTCGTTCGAAACCTACGCATCCGATGGACTCCACCCCAACAGCAACGGCTACCAGCTTTTCGTCACACCGGTCATCCTGCGGGCGCTGGGGTCCATCAACCAGCTCACGTCCGGTGCGGTCATGTTGCGCGCGGACAACCAGCGTGCGGCGGAACCGAAGGGAGGAACCGCGGCCCGGCCATCCCGGATCACGCTCACCCGCGGCGGCTCCACCGCATCCGCACTGACGGTCAACCTCACGTTGGGCGGCAGCGCGGCGAATGGCGCGGACTATGGCAGCATCCCGGCCACGGTGGTGATCCCGGCGGGGTCGGATTCCGTTGCCCTCGATCTCATCCCCACCGCCGACGCACTGCCGGAGGGAGAAGAGACTTTCACCATCGGCATCGCCACAGGTCCGGGATACACGACCACCACGCCGAACAAGGCGTCGCTGCTGATCGAGGATCTGCCTTTCGATCATTGGCGGAAAAACCGGTTCACCTCCTCCGAGCTGATTGATCCCCTCATCTCCGGCGACAACGCCGATCCCGACCATGACGGGATCGTCAACCTGCTGGAGTTCCTGACCGGCCACGCCCCCAAGTCCCCGGACCAAGGTGGAGCGGCCATCCGGGGGACAGAACTCATTTCGGGCCAGACCTATCTCACCCTCACCTACGACCATGTCACGGGCAACGGCCTGACCGGCATGGTTCAGACGTCGGTTGATCTGAGCACGTGGCGCGACGGCGCGGGATTCGTGGAGGAAACGGAGTTGAGCGACACGGGCCTGATCCGGAAAATGAAAGCGCGTTCGCTGATCCCCATCGGCAACGACAAGGAGTTCATCCGGCTCAAGGCAGTGAGAGAACCTTGAGCGGATCCTTGTGGCCCACCCACCGGACATGATACCCGTGCGGGAGAACACCCATGATCGACTGGATCCTCCACCGCCCTCCCCACACCACCCACCCGTCCGAGATGCGGGTGGCGGAAAAGCTGAAGGGACTCGCCGGTTCCCCCCACTCCTGGACGGTCATCTGGGGCTACTACTACCAGGACTCCGGCGGAACGCAGCGGGAGGGGGATTTCCTGATTCTGGGACCTGCGGGCGGGCTGTTGGTGCTGGAGGTGAAAAGCACCCTGCCGCGCCACTTTCCGGATACCGGCCATTGGGAAGGAACCGGGGGAGGAGATCCCATCGCCCAGTTGAACGCGGAATGGAAAGGTGTGATCCAGGGCATCAGCGCGAAAGGGAGTCCTCCTTTCGTCGCAAAGGCCCTCTGCATCCCCGGCATCGATGCCGCCGCCGATGTGGACCATGTCCAGGGTGTGCCCAGGCACTGGCTGGTGACGGGCAACGACCTGGGAAACTGGCTGGACACCTGGCTGAGGATCTTCGGCAACCGCGTGCGGAATCCCGTCAACCCACTGCAACGCCGCGCCATCCTGGAGGCATTCGGCCGTGGATCCCTGCCGGAGGAAAAGCGTGCCTTCATCGACCATACGGAGCAGCTTTTCGAGCGGCAGTTCACCTCCCACTTCGCCCTGCTGGAGCAGCTCTCGGACAACCGCCAGCTCCTCATCCAGGGCGGCACCGGCACGGGCAAAACATGGCACGCGCTGGAGTTCGCCTTCCGCCAGGCGGACCATGACGGAGGCAGGCGGGTGCTTTTCCTGACCTACAACAAGGCGCTCACCTCGCGGTTGCGCAAGGTGGTGGCCCTCCGCCAGCTCGAACGGGGGGAAGTGGTCATTTACGGATGGGAGGAGCTTTTCCTGGAACTCTGCTCGCTCGCCGGGACACCGGCCGCCACGCCGCATCCGCGCAGCCGCATGGAGACATTCCGGAAATTCTATGAAACGGACCTGCCCCGCCAGGTGCTGGAGATCTCACGGCAACCGGAGATGAGGAAGGCATGGCTACTCTTCGACGCCCTGGTGGTGGACGAAGGGCAGGACCATGACACCGCATGGCATCCGGAGATCGACAGCCTGCCCGGAGAAAGCGGCGGCTGGTGGCATATCTACCAGTCCCTCCTCAAGGAGGGGAAAAACGCCCGCGCCGGCATCTTCTACGACACCGCCCAGCGTCCGCCGTTCCGCGCCGCGGAACGCTTCGATCCCTCTTCACTGGCAGCGGCATGGTCACAGCCCGCCCACGTGCGGCTGCAACCGGCCGTGCGCTACACCCGTCCGATCTGGCAGTTCCTCAAGGACCACCCCAGCAACGCGACCATGGGAATGATCGGGGCGCTGGGGAATGGAGACCATTTGCCGGAAGGCCCGGACGTGGAAGTCCACACCCTGTCCGACGAAAGTGACGCCTGCGACCTGGTCGAGTCGATCCTCACCCGCTGGGAGAAGTCCGGCTTCTGTAGACCATCGGACGTCCTGATCCTCCATGCGCAATCCGACATCACCCGCAGCCCGCTGGGCGACCGCCGGGTGCTGGGGACGCACAACCTCCGGGAATGCACGGAAGAGGAGGAGGCCCCCAACACCATCCGCCATACCTCCATCCACAAGGCCAAGGGCCTCGATTCGAAGGCGGTCATCGTCATCGGTTTGCCCGCCCATGCGGACCTGGAGAGTGACTATGACCACTTCTCCTGGTTCATGGCGGTCAGCCGCGCCCGGCAGTTGCTGGCGGTGGTGGTGTAAGGAGGGAGTAAGGAGGGTGGACACTCTTGTCCACCGGCGGCATTGGCGAATAAAAAAGGGAGCGGATTGCTCCGCTCCCTTTGGTAAATGGCTTCCTGTTGCAGCTGGAGGACATGAATGGAAGCGCAGCGGACATAGCGGCTCTGCCGCAATGTCCTCCCTCCTCAGCCGCCGACGGCTTTGAGGGAGACGAGGTACTCGATGAGCGAGGTGAACTCCTCAAGGGTCAGCGTTCCACCGAGGCCCGGAGGCATCATGGAGGTTGGCAGTTCTTTCTCTTCCTTCACATCGGCGCGGTTGATCTTGCTGGCCTGGCCGGCGATGTCGCGCAGCGAGATGACGCCGTCCGCCTCACCGGTGACAAAGCCCATGTGCATGGTCTTGCCGTCTTTCATGGCGAAGGTGGCGGTGCGGAAGCCCTGGGCGACGACCTTGTTCGGCTCCAGGATGGAGTCGATGAGGTAGTCACGGGTGAACTTGGCACCGGCGGCACCGAGGTAAGGCCCCTTCTGCTCCGCCTTCGGGTCGATGGCGTGGCAGGCGATGCAACCTTGGGCAGTGTAGAGGCGTTCGCCGACTTTCACATCCCCCTTGTTGTCCAGGGCGTGCTTGAACACATCCCCGACGGGGAGTTCGGCGACCTTCTTCCCGGCGCCGCCGGACGCGCCCGCTTCCTTGGCGGCCTTGGCGGCGTCGATGAGCGTACGGTTGTCGCTGTTCATGCCCACTTCGATCTGCTTGTCGAAGCCGGAGAGCTTGAGGTCCGTGATGGCCTGGAAGAAGCCGATCTCGCGCGGATTCTTGTCGAGGCCCTTCTGGATCTTGCCCTTCACGTCGTCCTTGGCCAGCGGGCTCTTGAAGACGGTGAGGAGAGATTTCCAGACGATGCGGCTGCCCGCGTCCCCGGCGCTGGAGCCGAGCTTCAGCAGGGCGTCGATTTCCTTGCCGCGGTTCGGATCGTTGATGAAGTCGGTGATGGCCTGGGAAGCTGCATCCGGAAGGTTCGCCTCACCGGACCATTGGGCCAGGATGTTCACCGCGGAGTTGAGCGAGCCTTCGCCACCGGCTTTCTTGAGCGCGGCATAGCAGGCGATGCGCTGTTCCCACGCGCGCTTGGAGTCCTTCGCGGCGTCCTCCAGGACGGTGTGCTGGCCACCAAAGAGCTTGTCGGAATCGAGCGCGATGATCACCGGATCCAGGTTGCCGAGCTTGAGGTCACCCAACGGGATGCGGTTTTTCGCGATGACCTGCACCAGCGGCATCTGCGAGGCTTCCGGCAGCTTGGCGAAGGTGCCCTCGATGGCCGCCTTGACCTTCGGCGTGCCGTCCCAGGTGACCGGGTTGTAATACGGTCCACGGTCATCCGGACGGGTGTTCCACCAATCCTTGAGATCCCACTGCTTCTCGATGTTGTAGAGACGGGCGAGTGTTTTGACGACACCCTCAAGGACGGCGTTGTCCTGGCTGCCAGCGGAAATGGCGATGAGGCCGTCCACGACTTCCATGCCATGGATTTCCTGGAGCGCGCGCAGCGCGTAGTCACGCTGGCCGGGGTCCTTCGTCACCGCGGCGAGGAGCGGCTTCACGTCCTTGATGGCGACGAGGGCTTTGACGGCGGTGTGGGGCAGGCGGTAGTGCTCACCCTTTCCGAGCTTCGACTCGTCACGGGACCAGGCGGCCGAGGCCTCCAGGATGGCCGGGGTGGAACCCGCGGCCTTTTCCTTCAGACGGGAAAGTCCGACGAGGGCCTGCTGGACCACGCGTGGGTTCTTGTCCTTCAGCGCATCCAGGTAAGGCTTGGCCGGGATGCCATCCAGCTCGCCGACACGGTCGGTGGCGGCACGGAGGACGAACTCGCGGACGACATCATCGGAGACGAGATCAAGCAGCGGCTTGTTCGCGTCCTTGCCGAAGAGTTGCTTGAGGGTGAAGATGGCGGCAACGCGGGAATAGGCTTCCTGCTTCGGGTCCTTCGCGATGGCGAGGATGCCCTGGGCGAACGGCGGCTTTTTGCCACGGGCAAGGATCTCGCGCTGGGCTTCCAGGCGCTGCACACCGCTGCGGGATGCCAGCAGCGGAATGAGCTGGTCATCCGTCGCCTTCGTCACATCGACATAGGCAGCGGGTTTCTCACCGGGGACGATGACCTGCTGGACGAAACCGATCTTCTTGTTCTTGTCGAAGTTGAAAGCACCGTTGCGCCAGTCCGCCAGATAGAGGCGGGAGAAGCCGTCCACATCGATGTCGATGGCACGGGGCAGCTTCTCGAACACTTCCTGCTCGGTGACGAAGGTCGCCTCGAAGGGCTTCATCGGGTGCGAATAGACGTTCCCGGTGGTCCAGTCCGTCGTGTAGGTCATGTCGCCGTAGTTCTTCGGGAAGCCGGGCTCATGGAGATAGAGGCCGCCGGTACCGGAACCACCGCCGTAGTCCGCGAGCGGCAGGGCCGTTTCATCGATGAAGTTCTGGTAGAGGCGCGGATAGCCCGCGTCCGCGAGATGGGTGAAGTGGTGGAAGCGGGTGTTCCAGCCCTTGCCGTCGTTGGTGTTGTCCCGGGAGAAAAGGTCGAGATACGGGGAAATGGCGACGTCGCAGATGTTGCGGGTCATCACCGTGTAGAGTTCCAGGTCGGAACCGTCCGGGCGGACCCGGGCGACACCGCCACCCTGGAGGGTCACGCGCTTGCCATCCGAGCCGACCGCGTCCGGCATGCCGAAGTCACCGACAGCAACATACAACCAGCCGTCGATACCCATGCGGACGCCGTTGGTGGTGTGGTCCGCGCCGCGCGGGTGCTCGATGCCCCAGCCGAATCCCTTGACCAGTTCTTTCTTCTCATCCGCGATGCCATCGCCGTTGGTGTCCCGGAAGCTGGAGAGATACGGCGGGTGGATGAGGTAGAAGGTGCCACCGGTGTAGTGACCGCCGCGGGGGCTGTCCACGTCCGGGACGAAGTCCACGAACTCGTCCGCCTTGCCGTCGTTGTTGGTGTCGCGGGCGCGGACGATCTTTCCGAAATGCTTCTCATGGCCGAGCGAGCCGTTCTTGTCGGAGGAAACATAGACGTCGCCATTGGCGGCGGCGCTGACGGCGGTGGGATACTCGAGCTGCGGCGGGCCGCCGAACTCGCGGATCACGAATCCTTCGGGCAACGCGCTGGACAGCGCGGGTGCGAGGACAATGGTTGGGATCAGTCTGCTTGGTCGCATGGGTCGGGGTTATACGGAGAGTAATTGTATTTTCCTCAGGGAAATAGCACAGGCGGCTTGAAATTGATGGAGAGCAGGGACAAATCAAGCCACATGACGCAGGCATTCATTCTGGGAGCGGGTCTGGGCACCAGACTCCGGCCTCTGACCGACCACCTCCCAAAGCCATTGGTACCGCTGCACCAGCGTCCGCTGGCGGCGTGGACGGTGGATGCCTGCGAGCGGGCTGGAATCAGCCGGTTCGCCATCAACACTCACCACCTGCCGGAAGCGTGGGAAGGATTCGGCGGCGGAAAGGACATCACGCTGTTCCATGAGCCGGTCCTGCTTGAAACGGGCGGGGGATTGAAAAACATCGAAGGCTGGATCCAGGACGAGCCGCTGCTGGTCCACAATGGTGACATCTACTCCACCCTGCCGCTGCACGAGCTGATGGCGGCGCACAAGGCGTCCGGCCTGCCGGTGACGCTGGCGGTGAGATCTTTCGGCGAGGCCCGCCACATCGCCCTCAACCATATCGAGGACCGGGTGACGGACATCCGCGGGATGTTGGGCAAGGCGGAGGGAACGCATGTGTTCACCGGTATTTACTGTATCAATCCGGTGTTCCTCGGAATGCTGCCGAAGGACGAAAAAATTTCGGTGATCCCCGCATTTCTGGAACTCGCCCGGGAAGGGAAGCTGGGCGCGGTGGTGCTGGATGAAGGGGAGTGGCTGGATCTCGGCGAGCGGGAGTCCTATCTGGAAGCCCACCGGAAGCTGGCGCTGGCGGACGCCATCCACCCGTCCGCGAAAGTGGACGGAGCGAAGATCGAAGGTTCCGTCGTGGGTGAGGGTGCCGTCATCGGTGCCGGCGCGGAGGTGATCGATTCGGTCATCTGGGCCGGTGCCCGGGTTCTGCCGGGTGCAAGGCTGGAGCGCTGCATCGTTTGTTCCGGAACTCCGGTGGGCGGGCAGCACGTTGACGAAGATATGTAAAAATCCGGAAAAAGGCGGATTCCCGCTACTTTTCCGGGGCCTACGCGATTGCGGGTATTGTTAGGGCAGGTGCGGATTCATAAGATCCGGACGCTATCCCCCCACCTCATGACCTATCTCCACGCCCCCCCGGCGGAGAAGGATATCCATGCCGACACCAGTCGGAAGCGTATATTTTTCTCCCGATCCCTCCCCTTTCTGCTGCTGGCCATCGTGATCCTTCCGTTTGAAGGCCACGCCGGGACCATCCACTGGGGCAGCAAGGGATATGTCGAGAACGCCGACAGCAAGGGCCGCACCTGGGACACCGGATACTCCATGGCCATCGGCATGTTCCGCGAAGGCTTCACACCCACCTTTGAAAACCGCGAGCGCTGGACCACCGAGTGGCGCGAACTCGGAACGGCGGTCTATGACGCCGAAGAGAAGCGTTTCGCCGGAACGGTGGATACCGATGCGCATGGCGATGTGCCCGCAGGAGCGAAGATCCATTTCTGGGCGAAAAACGGCGATGATCTCACAAAAGGCCCGGAATGGGTGCTGATGACGAGCGCCCCTTGGCAATGGCCCGCCACGACCTCCTCCGTGTCGCCCGCCGTCGTGTGGACGACCGACGAGCATTCCATCTCGCTCATCGTCGGGGACGCCGGCCGGAACGGGAAGCATCTCATCAGCCGGGCGCTGCGGCCCGTGCCTGTTCCGCAATCCACCTGGCTGACGGAACACTTCGGCAAGGACACCGGCTCCATGGCGGCGGATCTGGATCCGGACGGTGACGGACTGCCGAACGCTCTGGAATATTTCCTGGGCACCGATCCGAAGGACCCTTCCTCCTCCGGATCTCCGGTGCTGGAGGCAACGGGCGATGAGGTGAAATTGAAACTCGCGCGCAATCCCTACGCGGAAAGCGGCTACGTGCTGGAAGCCAGCGACGATCTCAGAACCTGGCACCCGGTGGATCACGATCTGCTCACCGACCGGCCGGATCTGGTGGAAACCTCCATCACGAAGGACCCGGCGAAGCCGACCCTTTTCTTCCGCTTCACCCTCAAGCCGGCAGTGAAATGAGAAAGTTCCTCCTCGCCCTGGCAGTGATGCTTTCCTGCTCCGCGATCTGCGGGGCCGCTCCCGGTCTGGATGCCCCGCAACCGGTCGGTGCCTATCTCAACGGCGTCTTCCCGCAGACCACGCCGGGCCCGACAGGCACCTGGGGCACGGCAGATGCGTTTCCGAACCTGACGTTCATCGATCCGGTGCGGATGATCAAAGATCCGCTGAGCGCGGCGCATGTCTATATCGTGTGCCGGAACGGGGAGATCTGGCGGATTCCGTTTTCCTCCACCGCGACCACGGCGCAAAAGGTGAGGTTCCTTGATCGCAAGGCGAACACCTGGGGCTACTGGGACACCGGGATGCTCTCCATGGCATTCCACCCGGAGTATGGCGTGCCGGGCAGCCCCAACCGTGGCTACGTCTATGTCTTCTACCAATACATACCCGTCCCCATCGCGAACAATGTGGGATCTTCCTCCTACATGCGTGTGTCGCGCTTCACGGTGCCGGACGGGGCAACGGTCGCGGACCCTGCTTCCGAGTACGTGTTGATCCAGCAATACGACCGCCACAACTGGCATGGCGGCGGCGGCATGTTCTTCGCCCCGGACGGGTTCCTCCACATCGTGATCGGCGATGAAGGGGACGCGAACGATTCCCACGGCGCGGCGCAGAAGCTCAACTCCCGCCTGTTCAGCGGCATCCTGAGAATCGACGTGGACAGGGATCCGGAAAAGTCGCACCCGATCCGCAGACAACCGGCCCAGCTCAGCATGCCCAGCGGTTGGCCGCAGAGCTTCACACAGGGCTATTACATCCCGGATGACAATCCATGGCAGGACCCGGCGGGCGGCATTCTGGAGGAGTTCTGGACCGTCGGCACCCGCAGCCCCCACTCGATGCACTTCGACAGGGCTTCCGGCGACATCTGGATCGCGGATGTCGGGCAAGGGACGCGGGAGGAAATCACCATCGCCAGAAAAGGAGGCAACCACCAGTGGCCCTACAAGGAAGGACTCGCCAACGGCCCGAAGGCCAAGCCCGCCAACCTGATCGGCGAGGACAATCCGCCGGTCTATGACTACGGCCGCTCGATGGGCGGCTGCATCATCGGTGGCATCGTCTACCGGGGTTCCCTCCACTCCGGTTCCCTGACCGGGAAATACATCTTCGGGGACCACAACACGAAAGCCATCTATGCGCTGAACCGCCCGCAGGGTGCGGCCGCAAGCGCCGAGTACCTGACGGAAGTGAAACGCTCCGGAGGAACGAAAGCCGGTCTGTCCGGCATCTGCGAAGGACCGGACGGCGAGGTGTATTTCATGGAACTGGGGAACACCGGCGCGGACACCGGGAAGATCTACAAGCTGGTGAGGACGGGCGGTGCGGTCGCGGATCCGCCGCAGTTGCTTTCCCAAACGGGGGCTTTCAGCAACCTGGCGACCCTGACCCCGGCCCAAGGGCTGATTCCCTATGATGTGAACTCCCCGCTGTGGACGGATGGCGCGGAGAAGAAGCGCTGGATCGCCATCCCGAACAACGGCACCCACAACACCGCCGCGGAACAGGTCACCTACAGTGAGACGGGCGCGTGGAAGTTCCCCGTGGGGACGGTGCTGGTGAAACACTTCGCCCTGCCCGTGGATGAGCGGAACCCCTCCATCGTGAAGCCCGTCGAAACGCGGTTCTTCGTCCACGGTTCCAACGGAACCTACTACGGGGTGACCTACCGCTGGAACGAGGCGGGCACCGATGCCCAGCTCATGACCACCGGTGGATCGCGCGACATGACCGTGACCAAAGCGGATGGAACGACGCGGACGCAGCGCTGGGATTTCCCCAGCCGGTCGGACTGCCGCACCTGCCACACCACTTCATCGGACAACGTGCTGGGCGTACGCTCCCACCAGCTCGCCGGGGATCACTACTACTCCCTGACCGGCCGGACGTCCGACCAACTGGAGACATGGAATTCGCTGGGGATCTTCGGCACCTCGTTCGGCTCCAGGAATCCGGCCACCCTCCCGCGCGCGGTCAACCCGCACGATCCGCACGCGTCGCTGGACCAGCGGGTGAAGTCCTACCTGGACGCGAACTGCTCCCACTGCCATCACCCCAGCGGCGTTTCCGCGAACTTCGACGCGACCTTCAGCACCGCGCTGTTCGCCCAGGGCATCGTCGGCGGACTCATCAACCGGCCGATCAACGGGCAGACGGACAAAGTCGTGGACCCGGGGAACATCGCCCGCTCGCTGCTGCACGGCAGGTTCTCCGTGACGGGGACCAACCAGATGCCACCGCTGGGCAAGAATGTGGTGGACACGAAAGCCGTCGCGCTGGTGGAGGACTGGATCCGCAGCCTGGACAGCGCGGGCTTTCCCGATGCCACCTTCGGCATCCGCGGTGACTACTATACAGGGCGTAATTTCAACACCCTGGCCTTCTCGCGGGTGGACACGGCGGTGAATTTCAACTGGGAAAACGGGCCTCCGGGGGCCGGAGTCAGTGAGGATGACTTTTCCGTGCGCTGGCAGGGAAAACTCATCCCGCCATCGACGGGAACCTACACGCTGCATGCCACCGGTGACGACGGCATCCGCGTGAAGATCAACGGCAGCACCATCATCAACGCGTGGATCGACCAGCCACCGACGGAACACAGCGGGACAGTGACACTGACCGCGGATCAGGCGGTCGATCTGGTGGTGGAATACTACGAAGCCACCGGAGGCTCCGTGGCCTCCCTGGCATGGACCGGCCCGGGCATCTCCAAGCAGGCGATCCCGCCCTCCGCCTACCGCCTCTCGCAGCCCTTCAATGCCGCACCGGTCGCACGGAATGATGCCTTCACGGTCACGCACGGCGCACCTTCCACGCTGGACGTGCTGGCAAACGACGAGGACGGGGACGCACCCCTGGGCATCCATGGCGTGGCGATCAAGACACCACCGTCCCATGGCACCGTGAGGATCGACGGCGCGGGCAAACGCCTGGTCTATACCCACAACGGACTTTCCTCCCGCAGCGACTCCTTCACCTACACGGTGACGGACCCGGAGGGCGTCGCATCAAACACGGCGACGGTGACGCTTTCCATCCCGTTCGACTTCGCCGCGTGGGCGGCATCCACACCCGGCGCGGGTGGAAGCGCGGCCTCCAACGGCGACGGCGACCTTTATCCGGATTTGCTGGAATTCGCGCTCGGTGGCTCGCCACAGAGCGGAGCCTTCGCGGCGGGGGAACCGTTGGCGCTGGTGGAGCAAAGCGGCGCGGTATCGTTCACGGTCCGCCGTCCGGTTGGCCTGAGCGGCGTGCGCCACGAGGTCTTCACCAGCCCCGATCTGGTGACCTGGACACTGGCGGGGACGCCCGTCATTTCTCCGGATGGCAGCGGGTATGAGAAGCTGGCTTTCCAAGGACTGGAAGGACGTCCCGGCCTCACCGCGGACCGTGGCTTCGCACGGCTGAAGGTGACTCTGGAACCATCAGGAGGAAGTGCGGTGAGCCTGCCGCTGGGCTGGCTGGCGGCGGAGTTCGGAGCGGGCACGCGCACGCTGGGGAATCCGTTCAGGACCGCCGTGTTCTCGTCAAAGGTGACATCGGTCACCGGCAACAAGCTCAGGGTGATGGGAGATCCGCCCGCCACCTCCGGCTATGTGGAGATCACCACCGGAACCCATGAGGGCAGGAGATTCGACGTCACCGGCATTTCCGGAAACGAGATCGAACTGGCTGGCACCCTGCCGGATCTGGCCGGAGCAAATCTGGTGCTGTGCCAGCATGATACCCTGGGCGGGACTTTTCCGAAGGATCTGTTCAGGGGATCCACCAACCCGGGAGAGGCGGACCAAGTGCAGTTCCATGTGAATGACGGCACCTCCCAGCCGAAGTTCGAGCTTTTCTACCTGCTGGACGCACGTCCCGGAAATGCGACGCACCAGTGGCGCGCCTTCATCCCCGGCGGCGGCGACCGTGGAGGAAGGATCATTTCCGCCGGAGAGGGCGTGTTCGTGAAACGCCAGGCGGGAGTACCTACGGCGCGCATCGTACTGCGTGGCCAGGTGCGGGCGAACGCCTTCCGCCAGACGCTCCGGCAGGGGGTGAACCTCACCGCGTCCCCCTTCCCGCTGCCGATGACACCCCGGCAGCGCGGCATGTGTGATCCTCTTGCTGGATTCACCGCGTCCACCAACGTGGGCAATGCGGACCAGTTCCAGATCATGCGGAACGGCGCGTTCCGGATCTTCTACCTGCTCGATCATCCGACGCTCGCGGACCCATGGCGGGAAACCGTGCCGGGCAGTCCGGACTACAGTGACAACCCCATCTTCGCGCCCACGGAAGCCGCATTTATGAAGCGTAACCAGGCTTCCCATCTCCACCTGATCCCGCTACCCTGGAACCCCTGACACCCCCCGAACCATGGAAATTCCCCCCATTTCCGCGGTCGCCGGACTGATCCTGTTTGCCGCGATCATTCCTGCATCCGCCCAAAGCTACGAAAGCCTCACAAGCGAGAAGAGCATCCAGATCGTATGGGCAAGCGATGCATACGCCACGAACCTGATGGCGGACGGCACCACGACCTTCGGAGGCTCTCCGGTGAACATCCAGTTCGAGCTGGGAACCTTCGCCGTGGGATTTGATCCACGCGGGGCGTCACCGGCGGAGTGGGCCGCGAACTGGGTGGTGCTGCAAACGGCGGCCTATGACAAAGCGGAGGACCAGGTGATCCAGACCGCCACACTGGGCAGCAACGCCGCGCCCTTTTCCGAGAATACGCAGGCCTACATCTGGGGCTACACGACCAAGGACCTGAACAGCGGCATGGCGCAGTGGATCATGCTGGCGGCGGATGAATGGAAGTGGCCGTCCGTGGACTCCCTGCAGCCGCCGACTTTCTCCGTATCCGATGCGGCCAAAGCCTCCGAGATGATCCTCGGATCGGTGAACAGCACCTTCAACGGCGTGGCCTACCACATGCAGCTCGCTTCCGTCGCGGCGGTTCCGGAGCCATCGGTGATGGTCCTGCCGGGGCTGGCACTGCTGGGACTGGCACTGCGCAGAAAGCGCTGAAAAGGACATCCGCGGTTGCGCGGACGGACGGCCCGGAGAATGCTTTCCGCATCCGGCCCGGGTTCATGCGTCGATTTTCCATCAGCTTCCTCACCATCGCGGCGCTCGCCGCCTGCCTTCCCGGACATGCGGAGACAGGCCCGTTCCTCAACGGGATCTTCCCGAAAACAGCACCGGGACCGAGCGGCACCTGGGCGCTGGCGGATGCCTTCCCACACCTGACCTTCGTGGACCCCGTGCGGCTCGCCGCGGATCCGCGCGATGCGACGAAGGCATTCGTGGTCTGCCGCAACGGCCAGATCTGGCACATCCCTTTTTCCCCGGACGCAAAGCCGGAAGACAAGGTGCTGGCGCTGGACCTGAGCGCGAACACGCTGGGCTTCGGCGACTCCGGCATGATGTCGATGGTGTTCCACCCGGACTTCAACATCCCGGACAGCCCTAACCGTGGTCATGTCTATATCTACTACCAATACGTGCCGGAGCAACCGGGCGATTTCGACCCCGCCACGCCGAACTATCTGAGGCTGTCGCGGTTCACCATCGCGGATGGCGCGGGGGTGATCGACCCCGCTTCCGAGTTCGTGCTGATCCAGCAGTTCGACCGGCACGCGTGGCACACGGGCGGCGGGATGTTTTTCGGACAGGACCGCTTCCTTTACCTGGCGATCGGCGATGAGGGAGGGAGCAAGGATTTCTACAAGTCCGGCCAGAAGATCAACGACCGCCTTTTCGGAGGCATCCTGAGGATCGACGTGGACCAGGATCCGCAGCGTTCGCACCCGGTGAGGCGGAAGCCGAAGGCCATCCCGGTCCCGGCTGGGTGGCCGGAAACCTTCACGCAGGGCTACTCCATCCCAAATGACAACCCGTGGCTGGACCGGAAAGGCGGGGTGCTGGAGGAGTTCTGGAGCATCGGCACGCGCAACCCGCACTCCATGTGCCTGGATGAGGAGACGGGGGAAATCTTCGTGGCGGATGTGGGGCAGGACTCGCGGGAGGAAATCACCATCGCCCGCAAGGGAGGGAATCACCAGTGGCCCTACAAGGAAGGCACGATCGATGGCCCGCTGAAGAAGCCCGCGAAGCTCATCGGGAAGGAAGTACCGCCGGTTTTCGACTACGCGCGGTCGATGGGCGGCTGCGTGATCGGCGGGATGGTGTACCGCGGCCCCGCCCACTCCGGGACGCTGACCGGCAGATACATTTTCGGGGACCACGCGTCGCGCGGGATCTACGCCCTGGACCAGTCCGACGCAAAGCATGTGGAGGCGGAGTTCCTCACCAGCGTGCCGCGCTCGCCCGGGGACAAGCGGCGGCTTTCCGGCATCAGCGAGGGACCGGACGGGGAGCCGTATTTCATCGAGCTGGGCGATCCCGGCACGGACACGGGGAAAATCCACCGGCTGATCCGCTCCGGGACGCCGGTGCCGGAACCCCCGCGCCTGCTTTCCCAGACCGGGGCCTTCACGGACACCGCGGCACTCACCCCCTCCCCCGCCCTCCTGCCCTACGCGGTGAACTCCCCGCTGTGGACGGACGGCGCGGCGAAGCAACGCTGGATCTCCCTCCCCTCCGGTGCGGAAAAAGTCCGCTACCGGGAGCAGGGTGAGTGGGATTTCCCGGTGGGCACGGTGCTGGTGAAACACTTCGCCCTGCCGGTGGATGACCGAGATCCCGCGCAGGTGAAGCCGGTCGAGACGCGATTCTTCGTCCATGGCGAAGGCGGCCTCTACTACGGTGTCACCTACCGCTGGAACGAGGCGGGCACGGATGCGGAGCTGATCTCCAAACGCGAGAACCGCAAATTCCAGATCACCGGCAAGGATGGCAAAAAGCGGTCGCAGACATGGACGTTCCCGAGCAGGTCGGATTGCTTCACCTGCCACACCCCGGAGGCGGGCAGCGTGCTGGGCCTGCGGTCCCACCAGTTCTCTCCGGAGCAACTGGAATCCTGGAACCGCATGGGACACTTCGGGGAGTCTTTCGGAAATCGGGATGCCCACGCGCTGGTCCGGGCGGTGGACCCGCAGGATCCGCATGCCTCGCTCGATGACCGGGTGAAATCCTACCTCGATGCGAACTGCGCGCACTGCCACCACCCCGGTGGCGTGGCCGCGAATTTCGACGCCACCTACACCCGCCCGCTGTCCGCCCAGAAGCTGGTGCGCGGGATGGTCAACCGGCCGTTCACCGGGGCGCAGGACCGCGTGGTGACCGCCGGGGATCTCCCGCACTCCGTGCTGGCCGCACGCATGGGCGTGACGGGGGACAAACAGATGCCGCCGCTGGGCAAGAACGTGGTGGACCGGAAGGCGGTGGCGCTGGTGGAGGACTGGATCCGCAGCCTGGATGATGATCGCTTTCCGCCCAATACCCAGCCCGGCCTGCAGGCGGACTACTACAAGGGCAGTCGTTTCGACGAACTGGTCCTGAGCCGGACCGACCCCGCCGTGGACTTCGATTGGGGCAACGGCTACCCCGCCGAGGAAGTGGGGGTCGGAAATTTCTCCGTGCGCTGGCACGGGGAGGTCATCCCCCCGGCATCCGGGACCTACACGTTCATCGCCACCAATGACGACGGCATCCGCGTGATTGTGAACGGGGTGAAGGTCATCGACTCCTGGGCGGACCAACCGGCGACGGAACGCTCCGGCCCCATCCAGCTCACCGTAGGCAGGCCAGCGGATCTTGTGGTGGAGTTCTACAAATCGACCCCAGGAGCGACGGTGAAGCTGGCGTGGTCCGGCCCGGGCATCACCCGCGAGATCATTCCTGAGAATGCCTACCGCCGGTCCTCCACCACCGACCAGGAACCGGTGGCGGAGGATGATGAGATCCAGATGAGAAAGTCCGGCCCCACCGCCATCGACGTCCTGGACAATGACGTCGGCTTCAACGCCCCGCTGGGCATCCATGGCGTGAGCATCACCGAAGCCCCGGCACACGGCACCATCCGCATTTCCGGAGCCACCGGAAAACTGACTTACACCCCGGGTGCCACCGGCAAGAAGGAAGACTCATTCCGCTACACGGTGAGCGATTCACGGGGGCTGATTTCAAACGAGGCGACGGTGGTCCTTACGCCTGGCCCTTAAATTCCGGCGGTCGGCCGCGGCGACCTCCAAAGATTGACAATCCTTGGAGACGAGCTAGTCTGCAAGGAATCCGAGGTTGTCATTTCCATGCATGTTTCCCTCACGCCAGAACTGGAGCACCAGGTCCGACTGAAGGTCGAATCCGGACTCTACAACAACGCCAGTGAGGTCGTCCGGGAATCGTTGCGGATGATGCTTGAGCGCGATGCCATCACCCAGCGGCTTAAGGAAGAGCTTGGTGTGGGCATCGACCAACTGAAGCGGGGAGAAGGAGTATCCATTACGAACAAAGCCGACTTCATGGCACGGGCACGTGGCAGGAGATGAACCTGGTCCTTTCTCCAGCCGCTCTTTCCGATCTCCAGGGTATTTCCGATCATACCTTCCAAGCCTGGGGCGAAGAACAGGAAACCCGCTACCTCGAGGCAATCTGGGAGGCACTTGAGAAGATCCGTATCCATCCCGAGGCATTCAGGCTGCGGACGGATCTGCCCGGTGGTTGCCGTTCCATCCGCAGCGGCAGGCACGTCATCTTTTTCGCAATCACAGGCACCAACGTGGAGGTGATCCGCATCCTCCATGGGGCCATGGATTTCCCGTCCCATCTTTCAACCGAATGAGTTGATGACCTGCCACCTTCCCCATTCCAAGCGGAAGGCAGGTTTCGGCTCCCACAAAATTCGTTTGCCCCGTCCGCGATCCCCGCACAGGCTCGCCCGCCCTGTCCCATGCAGCGCCCGCCCAAAAAGTTTGTCCCGCATCCTTTCGCCTACCATCAGGAAATTGATGTGGAGATCCAGTCCCTCACCAACCTGGGATCCGGGGTGGCGCGGGTGGATGGTTGGGTGGTGTTCGTGCCGTTTTCCCTGCCCGGCGAAACCGTGCGCGCCCGCGTCTTCCGCAATGACAAGAACTGCTCCCATGCGGATCTGGTGGAGGTGCTGAAGCCATCTCCGGAGCGCGTGGAACCCGGCTGCCCGATCTTCGGCGACTGCGGCGGCTGCCAGTACCAGCACCTTTCCTACGACCAGCAACTGGCTTGGAAGACCCGCCAGGTGGGCGAGCTGATGAAGCACATGGCGGGCATCGAGTATCCGGTGAACCACTGCCTTTCCTCCGAGCAGGTGTGGAACTACCGCTCGAAGATCACGCCGCATTTCGAGAAGGAGAAGGATGGCCGCATCGGCCCCATCGGTTTCCTGATGAACGGCCGCCGCTCCCAGTTGGTGGACGTGCCGCAGTGCCCGATCGCGATGAAGGAAATCAACGCCGCGCTGCCCGCGATCCGCGAGGACATCCGCGGCAACACCCACCGCTACAAGCGAGGCGCGACCATCCTGCTGAGGGCCACGGCCGAAAAGGTGGAGACTAACCCGAAGGCGACCGCCATCGAGAAAGTCGGCGACCTCACCTTCCAGTTCCTCGCGGGCGACTTCTTCCAGAACAACCCGTTCATCCTGCCGCTGTTCACCGGCTACGTCGCGAAGCAGGCGGTCGCCGCCGGGGCGAAGTACCTGGTGGATGCCTACTGCGGCTCCGGTCTGTTCGCGCTGACGCTGGCGAAGCACTTCGAGAAAGTCGCCGGCGTCGAGGTTTCCGAAACGTCCTGCGAATGGGCGCGCAAGAACGCGAAGGGCAACAACATCACCAACGCGGAGTTCCTCACCGCCTCCGCCGAGGCGATCTTCGACGTCATCAGCTTCCCGGCGGCGAACTCCGCCGTGGTGATCGACCCGCCGCGCAAGGGCTGCACGCCGGAGTTCCTGGACCAGCTCATCAAGTTCGGCCCGTCACGCGTGGTCTATGTTTCCTGCGACCCGGCGACCCAGGTGCGTGACCTGAAGCAGCTCTCCGAAGGCGGCTACCAACTGGCGGATGTGCAGCCGTTCGATCTTTTCCCGCACACGCGCCACCTGGAGTGCGTGATGACGCTGGTGAAGGCGTGACGCCGTAGCGGAAGTCGTGAGACTTCCGGCTGTGGGGAAGTCCACCGGAGAACCGGAGCCGGTCGGCCATGGTGAGTCCACCCAGCCGAACCTCTCACGAGGTTCGCTACCCTACCAGCCCTTGCATCAGCGAGACGACGGTTTCACCCGCGACGTCCCAGTTCAGGCGTGCCTTGAACTCATGGAAAGATCCGAGCGCGAGCGCTTCGTAGGCCACCGGGTCCGCCATCAGCGACTGGATGAAATCCGCGTATCCCCCGCCCTCATCCTCCAGCGGGAACAGCATTCCGTTCTTTCCGGAGGTGACGACGGATGGCACTCCGCCGGTGATGGCCGCGAGCGATGGCAGGCCGAACGATCCCGCCTCCGCGAAGACGAGGCCGAAGCACTCCGCCCGCGATGGTACGATGAGGAAATGCGCGTCCGAAAACAGCTTCGCCAGCCGAGCCGCGCCGGCCGGGAATTTCTTCGAGATGAATCCATGGCGCACCACGAAATCCGGCAGTTGCCCGGGAGGCTCACACCCCACGACATGCAGGCGGACCGGCAGACCGCGTGACTTCAGGATCTCCGCCGTCCGCAGCGCGACGGGGCCGCCCTTGCGCTCCCAATCCACACCGACGAAAAGCAGCTCGCAGGTTGCCGGATCACGTGCAGCGACCAGACCGCGCACCACCGCCTCATCCCGGGCGGAGGATACATTCGCGCCGAAGGGCACCACCTTCACCTTGGCGGGATCGACATCATAGTGGTCCACCGCGCTCTTCGCCGCCCACTCCGAGGTGTAGATGGCCAGCGAGCAGTTGGTGAGCGCGCTCTGCTCCATCTCCCGGCCTTCCCGGAGCGTCCGGGGACTGAGGTCCGTGAATGCGGCGTAGTAATCCGTGATGCCCGCGAAGGTGGCGTCCGTCCAAAAAACGACCGGCTTGCCGGTTTTCAGATGTGCGATGGGAATGGTGCCGGGGCTGAAAATGACATCCGGCTCCAACGCCGCACAGCGGGTGGCCACCTGGGAAGCATAGCTGTCCAGCAACGCTGGCGCGCGATCCCGCAGGTAGGTTTTTCCCGTGAGCTTCCTGATGAGAATCTCCCGGGCTTTGCCAAGATAGCGGCCCTTCTCGGCCAGCGAGTCCACCGGCAGGATCTTACACCCGGCATTTGCGAGCGCCTCCCTCACGTGGAAGACCGAGCCGGACCAGGCGTGGACATCCCCGGAGGCATAGGGAGTCACATAGGCGACTTTCATCGGCTCTGGCGGCGCTGGAGTTCGACAAAGGCGTTCATGGCCGGTTCCTGCGCCTCGATTTCCCGCACGAGCTGGATCTGGTTGCGGCAGCGGTCCAGGTTCTGGCCGGGGCGGTGGGTCTTGAAATACACGTCGCCTTCCAGGTAGTCCGTCAGGAATCGGATGGCGACCTCCAGCGTGATGAGCTTTCCGGAAAAAGCGAGGTAGCGGACCTCCGTCTCATTGAGGAAACCGCCCGCCGTATCCAGATAGCCGCGAACCAGTGCCTCGAACATGGGCATCTGCATCTTCACCTTCGAAAGGTCCTGCTCATCCTCCGCCGCCGGGCTGGTGGCGGTGCGGATGAGATCGCCGAAGTCATAGAGCGCCAGACCGGGCATGACGGTGTCCAGGTCGATGACGCAGACCGCCTCATCCGTCTGGGCGTCGATCATGACGTTGTTGATCTTCGTGTCATTGTGCGTGACGCGCAGCGGGATCTGCCCGGCGGCGGCGAGATCGAGGAGGATGTCCACGAGGGTTTCACGCGCCTGGATGAAATCCACCTCCGCCCGGACGCTCGCGAGACGCCCGCAGGGGTCGGCGGCGATGATTTCCGCCAGACGATCATAGCGTTTCCGCGTGTTGTGGAAGTCCGGGATGGTGTCGATGATGACGGAGGCGTCCAGGTCGCTGACCAGATCCTGGAACGCGCCGAAGGCGTGCGCCGCCTGGTAGGCCTGCCGCTCGTTCTCCACGATGTTGTAGGTCACGCAGTCCTCTATGTGGTTGTAGCAGCGCCACACCGCGCCCTGCGCGTCCTCCACCCAGAACCCGCCGACACGGGCGGGGAAAAGGTTGAGCGTCTGCCCGCCCAGGTCGTGCTTCCGGCGGAGGACCTTGCCGTTGATGTGGTGGGTGACCAGCTCGACGTTGGTCATGACCGCATACGGATCCTTGAAGACATTGCGGTTGATCGCCTGGAAAATGTAGCGCTCCACCGCGCCGTCCGGGAGCCGGTAGCTGGCGCGGTAGGTCGAGTTGATGTGGCCGCTGTCGATCTCTTCACCGAGGACGAACTCCCCCTGAACGGCGAATTGGTTGCCGATGTCCGCCACCAGCTTCTGGACTTGCGGATTGATAGGGCGGGTCGGCGATGTCGGAGGCACGCGGAACTTGTGACCAAATCGACGCATTTTTGCAAGGAAGTGGTCAGCGGTTCATTGGTCAACAGTCATTAGGAGAAGACGCAACCGCCCCACTGACCGCTGACCAACCGCTGACGAACGATTGACCATCCTCCCTTTTCCCTGAAACTTCCGCGCGTGATCCAGCGCAGGCCATTCCGCTACCCGGGCACGGACGAGGACGTCGTCCGGCTGGAGGCGTTGCTGCGTGACGGTCTTCGGGCCGCGGGATTCCAGGCACCGGGACCGCTCGTCGTGCTGAACCTTGCTTGTGGCCGGGCGGACGAAACCGGCGCGCTGGCCAAGGCACTGGAGCCGATGCAGATCGGCTTCTACCTGGGGATCGACCTCCGTCCGGACGCCATCGCGGAGGCGGCGGCCCGCTGGGCGCTGCCGGACGGGGAGATCGGGTTCCGCTGCGGGGACGCCGCCGCCACGGACCGGATGCGGCAGTTGCCCGCCTTCGACTTCATCTTCATCCGGCACCAGAACTACTGGCATGAGCCCGCCGTGTGGGACCGCCTGCTGGGCAATGCGCTGGGGCGGCTGAAGCCGTCCGGCTTGTTGGTCTGCACGTCCTATTTCGACAGGGAGCACGAACTGCTCGTCGCCGCGCTGCGGACCCGGGGAGCCACCTTGCTGGCAAACCTGCGGCACGCGAAGTCCCGCCCGCTGCCGGACGCCCCCGGCAAATCCGTGGACCGGCATCTGGTGATTTTCCGCCAAGGACAAGAAATCGCTTTACATCCCGGTCCCGCCCGGTAGTTTCCGCGTCCCGGTCGCGCCCGCCACCGGCAGCCCCAACCATTTTTCAGCCATGAAAGTTCTCTCTTCCCTCGCCTCCGCGAAACGCCGTCACGCTGATTGCCAAGTCGTGAAACGCAAAGGGACGGTCTACGTCATCTGCAAGAGCAACCCGAAGTTCAAAGCCCGCCAAGGCGCGACTGTCGGCACCCGCCTCTCGAAGAAGGGCGTCAAATAATCCGCACGCGGATCCAACAAATTTCGAAGGAAGCGGCCCATCCGGCCGCTTTTTTCATGCCTGCGAGGCGAGCTTTTCCAGCACCCGGCCCGCGGCGATGAGGCCGAAGCTGGCCGTCACGTGCGTGGCGGTGCCGTAGCCGGACTCACAGGAGAGGCGCAGGTTGGTGCCTTCCGGACGCTCGCAGGAGACGGAGCCATCGCACTGCGGGAACAGCGGCGGCTCATCGGTAAAGACGGCGTCGATGCCCAGCGGGTCCGGCTTGCTGTTGATGGGCGTCTTCGGGAAAGCATGGTCCGCCCGCAGGGTGCGGCGCAGTTGGTGGAGCAGCGCGTCCTTTCCGCTGTAGGCCAGGTCCGTGACCCGGATGCGGGTGGGATCCCTCCTGCCGCCCGCCCCGCCACAGGTGACGACGGGGATGCCCCGGCGGTGGCACTCCGCCACCAGCAGGGCCTTGTGCTTCACGGAGTCGATGGCATCGAGCACGGCGTCGAAACCCAGATCGAGGATCTCCCCGGCATTCCGTTCCGTGAAAAAGGTATGGAGGATCCGCACATCGCAGTCCGGGTGGATGGCCTTTGCGCGGTCCGCCATCGCATCCGCCTTCTGCCGGCCAATCTGGCCATCCATCGCGTGGAGCTGGCGGTTCACGTTGGTCAGGCAGATCTCATCCAGATCGACCAGGGTCAGGTGGCCGATGCCCGAACGCGCCAGCGACTCGACCGCCCACGACCCCACCCCGCCGATGCCGATGACGGCGACGCGGGATTTCAGGAAACGCTCCAGCGCCGCCTGGCCGTAAAGCCGGGCAATGCCGCCGAACCGATGGTGGGAATCCGTCTCAGACACGCGCGCAAGATGTCCCGGAACACGCCGGAGTCACGCAACAAAATGGATGTCGGATGGAAGATTCAACCGCAGTGGACTGGGCGGAGCCAAATAAACGGGGATGCACGCGGATGGGAGAGACGGATCGAGGCATGTCCAACACCAGGTCGTTTGGGAAACACAAGAACCGGGGAGGATTCGATACCACTGATTTACTGATTGGGAATGAAAAATCCCCTCTTTCCGGAATCAGTAAATCAGTGAAATCAGTGGTCATCACCCCCATCATCTTGGATCGCACCATGGCGGCATGCGGGTTGCCAAGCGGCATGCGCTCCGGCACAATGGCGCATGCACGACCTGCACATCCACCTTGGCGGCGCGGTTCCGTCCTCCGTGCTCTGGGAGATCCTCTGCGACAACGGACTGAGGACGGAGTATGTGGATTTCAACACCTTCCACGCCTCCCTGACGGCGAAGCCCGACGAGGTGAAATCGCTCGATGACTTCCTGGGCCGCTATTTCCAGGTGACGGAGGAGATCCAGTCCTCCCCTTCCGCCGCGAGCGTGTCCGCCTACCAGGTGGTGGCAAAGGCCTACCGCCGGGCGCGGGTGCAGTCGCTGGAGCTGCGCTTCAACCCGCAGAAGCGCATGCGCCACGGGCTGCACACCATGGACGCCATCATCCTCGCGGTCATGCAGGGGCTGGAGCGGGCCTCCCTCCACTACGGGGTGGCTACGGGCATCATCCTTTCCCTTGGGCGGGACCTGCCGCTGGAGGCGAACTGGCAGATCATCGACGCGGCGGTGAAATGGAAAAGCCGCGGCTCGCTCAACGGCGCGAATGGCGTGGTGGGCATCGACATGGCAGGGCCGGAGTCCCGCTCGCTGGAGCTGAGCAAGCCATGGATGAGCGAGGTGGCGGCGATGATGGAGAAGGCTCGCGACGCCGGGTTGAAAATCACCTACCACGTGGGCGAAAGCGAAGGCACCGGACCGGAGGGCATGCTGCGCGTGCTTGAGGCGGTGCGGCCGGATCGCATCGGCCACGGGATCGAGCTGCGGAAGGCGGAGGGGAAACAGCGGGAACGGATCATTTCCATCCTCAAGGAACACGACATCTGCCTGGAACTCTGCCCGACCGTGAACCGCGTGACGCGGGTGGTGCCGGATTTCGCCTGCGTGGGTGATTTCGTCAGGGATCTTTCCAAGGAAGGCATCGCCTACTGCATCAACACGGACAATCCGTATCTGGTGCACACGAACCTGAGGCACGAACACGAGATCGTGGGCCGGGAGCTGGGGGCGGATGCGGACTCGCTGCTGGCGCTGGGCATTTCCCATGCGGAGCGACACCGGTTCCTGCTGCCGTGAAATGGGAGCGTGTTTCCCCTGTTGATCTCCGCGCCGTGGGTCGCCATGTTCCGATCATGCGCCAAACCCTTTTGCTCGCCCTGATGCCGCTGGCCGCCATCGCGGCGGAAACTCCCGCGAAGCCCGCCGCACCGGCGGTGCCTCCCACCATGGCCGATGTCGCCTACGGCACCCATCAACGGCAGGTGCTGGATTTCTACAAGACGGACTCCGACAAGCCCACGCCGCTCCTGTTTTTCGTCCATGGCGGCGGATGGACGGCGGGAGACAAGGACAAGAAGACCGACTTCCGCGCCTATCTGGACAAGGGGATCTCCGTCGTTTCCATCAACTACCGCTACACCTGGCAGGCGCAGGTCGCTGGCATCCATCCGCCGGTGAAGGCACCGCTGGAGGATGCGGCGCGCGCGCTGCAGTTCGTCCGCTCGAAGGCGGCGGAGTGGAACATCGATAAGACCCGCGTGGCGGCCACCGGAGGCTCCGCAGGCGCATGCACCAGCCTCTGGCTGGCGATGCACGACGACATGGCCGATCCGAAAAGCAGTGACCCCATCTCACGCGAATCCACCCGCCTGCTGTGCGCGGCGGGCACCCGCGGCCAGACATCTCTCGACCCGAAGCAATGCAAGGAATGGACGCCGAACAGCCGTTACGGCGGCCACGCCTTCGGCTTCATGGACCCCGCCAGCGTGAAGTCGCGCGACACCCGCTTCGCCGAATTCCTCACCAAGCGGGAGGAACTGCTGCCGCTCATCAAGGAATACTCACCGATCGAGCACGCCAGCGCGGACGATCCTCCCATCTATCTGATCTACAGCACCCCTCCCGCCATGGGACAGGTGGAAAAGGATCCCACGCACTCGGCGAACTACGGAGTGCCGCTGCATGAAAAGCTCACCGCGCTGAAAGTGCCGTGCGAATTCGTCTATCCCGGCGCTCCGGATGTGAAACATCCCACTGCCGAGGCCTTCCTGATCGACATGCTCAAAAAGTGATCCGGCGTCCGCCTTCCACATTTGTCAGCCCGCCGCACCAGCGGCGGAAAAGACATGCCATGCCCGGTCCATGAACTTGACCAGATCCTGCGGTTCCAGTGGATCGTCATAGACACAACAGACCCATCCGCCGCCGATATACCATGACTCTCCCCGTGGCGCGGACCTGAGTTGATCCATCACTCCGGGAGAGAGGAAAAGCCGTCCCGTCTCCGCATCTCCGGTGGACACCCAGCCGTCCAACCGCCCGAACACCCCATCCTTCAGGGAGTGCTTCGCCCACAGCCTCCGCGTCCACCACGACATCCTGGCAACCCGGAATCCATCCAGCCGCCCCAGCGCACATCCGGTGGGAACCTGACGATCCGCTGGAAACGCGACGATGGTCCGCATGTGGATCTGCGTCCCTTTTCCGGTGCCGGTGACATATTCATACTCGAACAACCTGACCTCCCCGTGCTGCCCGGTACGCGTGCCAAACCATTCGATGCCGTCCGCGCCGGGCCGGAGGTCCATCCATTTTTGCAACGGCTCCAGCGGGGCGAAAAATTCCTTCTTTCCTTCGGGACCAGGCTTCAGCGCGAGATCGAACCCCATCGGCGTGAGCGTTCCCGAGATTCTCCTGAAACGTCCGCGCTTCAGGCGGCCCGTCACGACATACGCAAGGGCGAGCGCCACGAAAAATGGAAGCGACCCCAGCGCGAAAGCCTGCACCGGCCCCATGGTCTTGAAGGCCGGGACCGACATCATCAGCGCGATCTGCCCCGCGACACCGCAGAGACAGATGACCAGCCAGACGAGTGTCTGGCGGCTTGCCTTGCGATAGGGTCTGCCCATCCCGGCATCCTACCCCACCGCAACGGATATGGAATCACGGAATGGCGCGCCCAGGCAGGACCTCACTTGCTGATGGCGACCTTCACCGGCACCGGCTGGACGAGGGCCTGCAGTTCCTTCTCGCACGCCTCGATGGCAGCCTGCGCTGCGGCGATCTTTTCGGCGTCCTTTTCCTTGCTCGCCTTGCGCCAGGCCTGGTTGAGGGGCGACTGGAGTTGCTGGACCAGCTTGCCGATGGCGGAGGAGCGTTCGGTCATGGCGAGGGTCATGTTCCAGCCCTCCGCGAGTTGTCTGGAGGTCGCCTTCGCAGCCGGTTTGCCATCGATGGAAATGTTATACTCGCCCTCCGGCAGGCCGGTGACCTTGAGCAGATATTGCGACAGATCCAGTCCCGAGGGCAGCAGGTCGAAGGCTGCCTTGCCCGACGACAGGACCGGCCAGAATCCCGTCTCATCCAGACGGGTGAAGGAAAGCTTCCCTCCCTCAGCGGACACATCGCTGATCTTGCATCCCTTCGTCTCGCCGACCTTTCCATCCGCGGAAACGGTGGCGGAGCTGACCTCGCCGCCGGCACCCAGGCCTTTCAGGATGACAGCCGCCATCGTGTATTGGCCTACAGGACCGGGGTGGACGGGGTCCCCGCCGAGGGGAATGAGGGAAGGGGGCAGCTTCGGCTTGGCGGGCTTGCCATCGGGTGACGGGGCGGGGGTTGGCTCCGGCTGCGGATTCTTCGCGGCGAGTTCCGCGCCTTTCCGGCGGTTGTCGCCCCATACGTCGATGAGCGGATGGTATTGGTCCACGAACAGGACATCCTCCTCCGCCGCCAGTTTCTGCAGCGCCTCCGTGAACGGGTGGATGGTCTTGCAGCGGTCACCCCGCCAGTCGTTCATCTTGCTGCCGTCATCGACGGGACTGGAGGAAATCAGGATCGGCGTGGCGGGAATCTCCCGGATCTTCGCGATGATCTTTTTCATCCCGTTCACGTAAGCGGGCAGCGTCTTGGCGAACTCCCCGCCGACATCGTTCATGCCCAGCTCGACACTGACGATGGTGGGCTTCCAGGCAGCGACATCGTAGTCAAAGCGGTCGAGCACATGTTGCGTGCGGTTGCCGCCGATGCCGGAGTTGCGGAAGTGCAGCTTCAGCTCCGGGTGGCGCGTGCGGTAGTACATCTCGATGTAGTTCGAGTGCTGGCGTTGGGCGGTGATGCTGTCCCCCACCATTACCCAGAGATCATTGTCCTTCAGCTTGAGGGGGGCGGGTTCCGCATGGAGGGTGGCGGCACAGGCCACCACCAGGGAAAGGGCGGAGATCCGGAAAAGCGTTCTGATGGATTTCATTCCGGCCACGCTATCCGGAGGTGGAATCCCGTCAAGGAAGCTGCACCTTGTCACGGATGGGGTCATACTTCCGCGCATCCTCAGCCATACATCTCCGCATTATCCAAAACCGCCCGTCCGGTGCATCCTGCGGCCATGAAAACCACCACACATCCGGTTCTCCACGGTCTCCACCACGTCACCGCCGTCACCGCAAACGCCCAGGCCAACCTCGATTTCTACACGAAGACGCTCGGCCTCCGTCTGGTGAAGCGCACCGTGAACCAGGACGACGTTTCCGCCTACCACCTGTTCTATGCAGACGCTGTCGGCAGCGCGGGCACCGACCTCACGTTCTTCGACTGGGCGGGCATCCGCCCCGCACGGAACGGAGCGGGCACCGTGTCCGAAACCGGCCTGCGCGTCTCCGGCGGCGAAGCCTCCCTCGCCCACTGGGTGAAGTGGCTGGACTCCCAGGGTGTGACCCGCGGCGAGATCGAAACCGTGGACGGCCTGCCCACGCTTCCTTTCCAGGACGGGGAAGGCCAGCACCTGCGGCTCATCGCCGAAACGACGGTGGCCGGGGAGATCCATCCATGGCACGGCAGCCCCGTGCCGCTGGAAGCCGCCATCGTGGGTCTCGGCTCCGTGAACCTCACCGTCGCGGACTTCGACCAAACCGCCCGCTTCCTCACCGGAGTGCTGGGCTTCCGCCAAAGCTCCGCCGATGCCTCCCTCTTTGAAACCGGGGACGGCGGTGTGGGCGCGAAGCTGAGGCTGGACGCCTCCACCCAACGCGGCCTGCAAGGCGCGGGTGGCGTACACCACGTGGCATGGAGGGTCCGCGACGAGGACGAACTGATCGCCTGGAAGAGGCACATCGAAAGCCACGGCTACCAGACCTCCGGGGAAGTGGAGAGGCACTATTTCAAGTCCCTCTACTTCCGCATCCCCGGCGGCATCCTGTTCGAGATCGCCACGGACGGTCCGGGCTTCGCCGCTGACGGTGAGGATCCCGAGCACCTCGGTGAAACGCTGGCCCTGCCTCCATTCCTGGAACCCCACCGCGCCTCCATCGAAGCGAACATCAAGCCACTCGACTACCAACCCTCCACCGCACCGCAATCATGAACACCACCTCCAACGACCTGGGATTCATCCACCGTTTCATCCCCGCCACCAATGTGGCGGGGGCGGACACCCTGCTGCTGCTTCACGGCACCGGGGGAAATGAAGACGACCTCATCGGGCTGGGCCGCTCGCTGGCACCGGAGGCCAACGTGCTCAGCCCGCGGGGAAAGATCCTGGAGAACGGCATGCCGCGGTTTTTCAGGCGGCTGGCGGAGGGCGTCTTCGATGAAGAGGACCTCATCCACCGCACGCACGAACTGGCGGACTTCATCACGACGGCGGCGGGGCAGTACGGCTTCGACGCGAAGCGGGTGACCGCCCTCGGTTACTCGAACGGCGCGAACATCGCCGCCAGCCTGATGCTGCTGCGTCCCGGCGTGCTGCACCGCGCCGTCCTCCTGCGGGCGATGGTGCCGCTCACTCCGGACCAGGCACCGGACCTCACCGGGACGGATGTCTTTCTGGCAAGCGGCATCACGGACCCGATCCTGCCTCTCGAAAATGCCCGCCGTCTCGCGGCCATGCTGCGGGGCGCGGGGGCGGAGGTAAAACACGTGGAGATCCCCACCGGCCATCAGCTCACCTCCGCGGAACTGGACGCAACACGGAACTGGCTCAAACAAACCTCATCATGAACTCCATCGACCAACTGAAGGCCGCACGCAACGGCCTGCTGAAGCTGCACCGGGAACTGATCACGTCGGAACGGGCGGTGTATGAACACGCCGCCGGGCCCATCCCGTCCGCCGGGGCGTTCCTCCAGTTGCTCGCCCATGACCCATGGTTCGAGTGGCTGCAACCGTTCACCCGCCTGATCGCCCGGATCGATGACGCGCTTTTCGACAAAAAGGAGCCCATCACGGATGAACGCGCGGAGGCCCTGAAAGGGGAGATCCGCGCGCTGCTGGAAGCGGACGCGAAGGATGGAGGCTTCGGCACCACCTACGCGGAAACACTCCGGCGGGATCCCCACGTGCTGGCCACCCACGCGGAGGTCAGGCGCGTGCTGGGAGCCTGAAAGCAAACCGGCAGATGAGCCCGGGGGGGAGGCTTCATCTGCCGGTTCTGTCGGGGGGCTGTTCGGGGGGAGTTCCAGCCCTGCGCTCACGTGGGGGGAAAGTCGTTCGCGCTAACATGGAGAGATTGTCACAAAACCGGCCAATCCAACATTACGCCATCATGGCTACGTGCCCGCGTAGGTCCCGGGACGGTATCCTGAAAAGCGAATCGGCAGACAAGCCGGGGGGACTTTCTGCCGATCTGCTTTCGGGGGGATGTGTGTGGGGGGAGTTTGTCTTCGCGTCCGTCGGGGGCCGTCCGCGCTGACAGGGATAGACTGTCACAAAACCGGCCCGGCCACCATTACGCCATCGCGGCTACGCGCGTGCGTTAGATTCCGTTAGGCCGCGGCCTCACCACTTCATCCACTTGGAAACCACGAAGACCGCTCCCGCGGACGCAGCCGCCAAGACGAGGATGACCCAGAATCCGAGCGCGCCGCTATGCTCCACGACAGGCAGTTTCACATTCATCCCGAAGATGCTGAAGATGGCGGTGGGCACCATCAGGCCGATGGTCACCAGCATGAGCCGCTTCATGGTCACGTTCAGGTTGTTGCTGACCACGCTGACCCTGGCCCCCACCAGACCGGAGAGCACCTGGCTGTATGTGCTCGCCATTTCCTGGCACTGGGCGTTCTCGATGGTGAGGTCATCGAGGAACTCGCAGTCCTCCGGGGTGAGCCGCAGCCGGCTGATGGACGCCTTCAGCCGCTCGATGACCCTGCCGTTGCTGCCGATGGCGTTGAGGTAATAGACGAGGCTTTTTTCCAGCGTGAACATATGGAGCAGGTGCTTGTTCTCCATGGAGGTGTTCACCTTCTGCTCCAGTTCCTCGGCGATCATGTTGAAGACGTTGAGGTGTTCCTCGAAATGCCACACACAGCGGAAGATCACCTTCAGCATCACGTCCCCCAGGTTGCGGATCTGCTGGAAATGCTTCCCCTCGAAACGCAACCCTTCCTCGGAAACGACGAACACCAACCGCTCCCCGAACATGAAGATGCCGACCGAGCTGATCTTGAAGAAGAAGTTGTCGTCGGAGCAATACTGCTTGGGCCGCTTGATGATGATCGCGGCATGGTCCGGCTCGAATTCCACGCGCCCGAGTTCGTTCGGGTCCAGCGCAGAGGCGAGCGTATGGCGGTCGATGCCAAGCCCGTCGATGAGGTATGCACGTTCCTCCTCCGTGGGATCCGTGTAGAGCAGGATCGGCGCATTTTCGTCACCGGTCTCCGCGAGCTTGCGATCCCTGATTTCCAACCGGCAGAGCATGCCATCATGAAAGCCCATGCGGCGGCTGGTTTCGATAGAAAAGAAGCTCCTCGCAATGATCGTCACGGGATGCCATTTTTGCCGGCACCCATGAAACCCTATCTCCACCGCCTGACCGTCCCCATCCTCACCGCAGCCATCCTCGCGGCCTCCCTGCTGCCAGCCGCGGCAGCCGACGGACCCACCCCATTTCCGGATGCGAAGGAAGCATCCGCCTGGCCGGGACAGGGCGTCATCCGGGTCCACGGCTGGATGACGGATAACCGGAACTATTTCTGGACCCAACGCCAGAAAGACAAGGGCGCGGTCGTCTTTGTCGGTGACTCGCTCACCGGAAGCTGGAAATCCCTGGCCGCCTCATTCCCCGGACTGAAAGTGGCGAACCGCGGCATCGGCGGGGATGTGAGCCGCGGGGTGGTGTTCCGTTTCAAGGAGGATGTGCTGGATCTGGAACCGGCGGCGATCGTAATCAACATCGGCTCGAATGACCTGAGCGCCCACGGGGATCCCGCCACCATCGAGGCCAACATCCAGGAACTGATCAAACAGGCGCGGGCCTACAAAGCCAGCGTGCCCATCATCGTCTGCACCATCCCTCCACGCGACAAGGCGGACGCACCCGCCAAGCCGGGAGCCTATGCGGACATCAACACCCGCATCCTGAAGCTGGGCAAGCCCGGCAAGGACTTCGAGGTGCTGGACCTGTTCACCCTCTATGCCAACAAGGAGGGCAAGCCCGCCAATCCGGAGCACTTCGCGGCGGACAAGCTGCACCTCGCGGAGCCGGGCTACCAGGTCTGGGCGGAAGCATTGAAGCCGATCTTCAAACGGATGGACATCGAGTGAACGGGCCAACCGTCACCGTGATGAACCCGGTTTAACCTGTTCACCACAAAGACGTCCGGGACATGACTATCTGATGGAAAGGGATGATTGGGGTTGATGGGCCACGACTCCGCGCCGAAAGTCCGCGGATGCCAGTCACCCTGAAACGCGCCCTTTTCGCCTCCGCCCTCCTTGCCGGTTCCCTCGGCTTCGTCAGTTGCGCGAGCGGCCCGAGCTATGCCGAGGCGAAATCAACCCTTCCCGCCGTGGCGAAAGGCCACAGCAGGGTCTTCATCTACCGTCCGAGTTCCTTCGGAGCTGCCATCAAACCTTCGGTGAAGATCGATGGCACGGCAGTGGGCACCTCGGAAGGACAGGGATTCATCTACTCCGACCAGAAGCCGGGCCAGCACGTGGTCTCCATGTCCACGGAGTGGACCCACAAGGCGACCATCACCGTGAAACCGGGCGAGTCCGCCTTTGTCCGCAGCAAGGTCCGTCCGGGTCTCATCGCCGGCCACATCATCCCCGAACAGGTGGACAAGGCGACCGGCGAGCAGGAAATCCAAGACTGCAAGCTGTCCGCGGAATAATCCGGACCTACTGCAGTTCCTTGAAGCGCTTGTAGTCCTCCTGCAGGCGCTTCGTCCTTTCTTCCGTGAGCATGTTGAGGCTGCCCAGCCGCTCCAGCCCCTCCCCCGTCCCCCCTGCCATGTGGTGGGAGTCGAAACCGGCCTGGGCGTCCCGGTAGGCGAGCCAGGCACGCTGCGTCTCACGCAGCCGCTTTTTCCCTTCATCCCCCAGGATCGAGAGCAACTGCTGGTAGGCCTTGTTCATCGCCTTGTCGGACTTGTCGAGGATGCCACCGGCCTCCTCTTTCATCTCGGCGTTGGATTGGGCGTGGGCCGCCAGCGGGGCGAAAGCCAGCAGGAACAGCATGGATGGGAGTTTCATGGGAGGGTCACTTCTTTGGTTTCCAGTTCTCGTCGAAGAAATCCGCTGCGACCACCTTGCCCGGCGCGTTGCCATCCGGCGGCACGGAGAGATCGATGATCGCCCAATCCGGAAGCTGCGGATTCTGCACCGCATTGCTCTTGTGGTTCTCGCGGAAGGTGAGGCCGCTGTTGAGGACGATGTAGCGCCCGGCCGGGGTGGGATAGATCATGGAAAGGATGTGTCCGGCGGATGCCGCGCTCTTTTCCCCCACGCTGATCTTCTCCGCCGTCCACTGGACGGGCAGGCGTGGCAGCAGGGTCCGGATCAGCGGATTCGCCTTCGGGTCACCCCAGAGGATGAGGTTATAGTTCTTCACGTCGTCCGGCGTGACTTCCGACGCCTTCTTCGTCCGGACATCCCCGCGCATGAGGTACCTCCAGCGGTCGGTCTGGTACGCCAGCTCCGCCTTCACCCATGCCTCCGCCTCCGGCGTGGCGCACGGACCGTCCGGCAGCACATACAGGAATGGGCCGGTGAAGGCATCATCGATGGGGCCTTGCAGTCCGGGACGCTTGCGGAGGGTGTTGGTATCTTCCGCGGCACCGGCGGTCCATTTACCATCCGCCTTCGTCAGCAGGATGGCTTTTCCGCCACCGTTGGCGGTGAGATCCTGACCGTCGATGCTAACCGCGAGCGGGCCACCGAAATTCTCGCCGTTCCAGGAACGCAACTTCAACGAAGTGATGTTCTTCGTCTTGATCTCCGCCTTTGTTGCGGAGGGCAACGGCGCGTCGATGGAGGCATCGATCCGGCTGTCTTTCCAGTGTTCCTCCAGACCCGTGGCCTCGATCCAATACATCTCCGAGTAGTCCAGCGTCTTCGTCTGGTAGGTGAGCTTCAGCGGGTAGGATGCGGGAGGATTGAGGAGCACCTTCTGGATCTCCGCCTCCACCTCCTTTTTGACCTCCGGCTCATACTTGTGCTCGGTCTTCGGGCCGATGAGGTGCTTCAGCGTGAGGCCCTCCTTGGCCAGCACCTCGGTCATGATCTCGGCGGCCTGCCGCTGCTTGTCGTTCTCACCGCTGTAGGCGACGAGCGGGACGTTGAGCAGGTTGCGGGCGTAGTCCGGCACGTCGTTCTGGCCCCAGAGAGTGATCTCCCACGGAGGCATGGCCGCGACCACCTCATCCTTCAGGTTCTGGAATTTCCGCACCTCCACGAATCCCGCCCCGGCATGCACGACCGTCCACTTGTCCGTATAGTGGGCGCCCAGCATCCAGGCACCCGCACCGCCCATGGAAAATCCGCAGAGGGCCACCCGCTTCGGGTCGATGCGGCCCTCGGCCACCAGCAACTCGCGCACGTGGAGGACATCCTGTTCGCCCGCGTTCTTCGTGCCGACGCAGTAGCGTCCCCAGGGATGTACCACGATGGTGCCCGGAGGACGGAACTGGCCCGGCTTTCCGAGGCGTTCCTCGATGAAATGGTGGTCCGTCCGGGTCTCACCGCGGCCCTGTAGCCAGAGCCACGCCGGGGCGTTCTGATCCGGCGCGTCCTGGGGAATCTCCAGTGCGAACGGCTGCGGCGAACCGTCGATGGGGCTGTAGTAACCCCGCACCACCAGCCCCTTGGCGGTCATCCATGGCTGCTCGCCGTTTTTCAGCGCGGCGATGCGCTTGCGGGCCTCCGTGAGCAATCCACGGTCGGCGCCGGCATCGGACGGTTTGTAGTATTCCGTGTAGTCCAGAGCGTAGCGGATCGCCTTCAGGAAAATCTCCGCATTCGCGTTCTCCTTTTTCTTCGGCAGCGTGTCGAACTCCTCCTGGACCAGCCTGAGTTCCTCCGCAAGAGTGGCACGGTCCGCTTCGCTGAGCTTGTCACCCACCGGAGGGAACGCCCGCGCCGGTGGTTTCAGATCCTGGGCGGTGGCGATGCAGGCGAATAGGAGAACGGCGGCGATGGGTTTCATGATCCGGAGTTGGTGATACGTCTCCACTCTTGCAGAGCCATCACCCGTTTGCCAAGCGCCGAGGTTTTTTCATGCGGCACGCCCCTTTTCAAACGCCCTCCAGTCCACCTTGGCCGTCAATGCCATCAGCAAGGCCAGCGTCAGCACCGCGCAGACCGTCAGTGTGATGCCCGTCAGACCATCGAAGAAAAACGACAGGCTGAACAACACCAGGTAGCCGAGCTGGGCGGGCAGCGCGATCCTGAACAGGGTCCGTCCACCGACGGCCTTCAGGTAGCCGCACACCAGCATCACGGAGACAACCGTCGCGATCCCGAAAGCCGGTGGCAGCGGCAGCAGATCCACCAGATAGGCGAACAACAGGTGGAAGGCGAAGAAGCCCGCCGAGACGAAGAACACATGCACCGGGTGCAGCGGCACCCCTTTCAGCGCGGCGATCAGCAGCACCACCACCACGAACAGAAGCAGCGACACCGGCGCGAAAAAGGCGATCCTCGCCGCGACCGGACCAGCGTTGAGCAAGTTCGGCATGTCCATCCCGATGGAGGGCGCGCCGAGCACATCCGGATAGAGCCAGCGGAGTTCCCAGCCATCTCCGCTACGCGCCCTTTCCCCCGGAGATCCGGTGCCGACGGGAAAGTTGATCTCTTCGAAATCCGTCCTCATCACCAGGTCGAACCCCGTCACCCGCCGGTTGTCCGGAAAGCGGTAACTGAAGCTGTCCGCACCACGCGTGCCGTAGCCGGCCTGCAGCGTCACCGAGCCAAGCGCGGGCACCACCACCGCCCGCGCCATCCCGCCGGATGCCGCAGGAACCTGCTCCGCCGGAGAGGTTCCATCAAGCAGGAAGCGGAAGCCGTTCAGTCCGGCGGAGTGGTCCGGCAGCGGGAACGAAACATAGACCGTCTGCGGGATGCGCGTGGGATTGGTGAAAACATACTCCGCCCTGAAGTCCACCCGGTAGGTCCGGTGCCACACCAGACCACGGCGTTTCGGCTCCGACTTCAGGTCCACGGTGATCTTTGACGACGATGGCGGCAACATCGCCCGTCCGCCGGGCGCGTTGGGGGTTTCGAACCATGCCTCCGGGTGCTTCTGCACCAAGGCAGGCCCCCAGACACCGGCGACCTCCGCCGCCATGTCCGAAGAAGATTTCCGGGTGCGTTCAGAAAGAACGGAACCGAGTAAAAACCACGCGATGGCAGTGCAGGCGACGATGGCCACGGAAACGACGATGTGGATCAGTTTCATGTCAAAATGTATGGGTTGGAGGAGAATCGGAGAAATCAGAAGCCGGAGCTTTTGCGCGTGTAGAACACATGGGCTTCCGGACGCTCGTCACGGCACAGGTTTTTCCGGACCACCACCCGCGAAGGGGGATCATCCGCCGTTGGTTTCACCCGCGTGATATTGCCGGAAATCTCCGCTTGGTAGGCGGGCGGGAGATCGATCCTCCACTGCAGCGCGCGGATGAACATCGGCGTCTTTGGCAGTCCGATTGAGAAAGTGCCTTCCACCGGATCAAGCGCACCGATGCCACCGGTGAAGGAGCACTCGACCTTCGCCGGCCGGCCTTCCGCGGGAAGCGCGAGTTCCAGCTTTCCTCCCTCGATGCTCACGGGGGCGACCGGCCGGCCGTTCACGGAGCACTTCAACAGGGACAGTCCGGCGGGCGTGTCAAACAGGAGCGCCGCCGCCTCGCTGTGGGTCACGGTCATCACGCCCTCCAACAGCACCGATCCGTCCGGCTCCACCTTCACCGACCATGCCGCATCATCCATCGTGGCGTCGGACACCGCGGCGACCGGCAGCCGGGTGACCGCCAGCGTCACTTCCGCAACACCTTCGATCTCATGATAAGAAGCGCCCTTCAGCTCGCGTGACAATGTCTCCGGCAGGCCCCGCGGGGACATCGGCCCGGCCAATCCCTCCGCGGCGTAGGACAGTGCGGGCACCGCCGGGATGAAGTAACGGGCCAGCGTTTCCTCCGATCCGGGCGCAGCCGGAACCCGCAGCTTCCAACTGCGGTCCGACGGGCGGTAGGGCACCTCGTAGAACAACGTGATCTCACGCTCCAGCAGTCCGCGGGTTTTCCAATCAACCGCCAGCGTCTGCACCCGGTTGGCGCCACCCACCACCCTGTGCCCCGCAAGGTCATCACCCGTCACGCGCACCGCGCGGGAACCCGGCGGCAGGACGAGCGACGCCGCCACACCCGAACCCGCCACCGATGATGCCCGGGAGATCACGCGGTACGAGATCACGCTTTCTCCCGGCAGGACCAGTGCCTCGTGATGCCATGACCATTCGGAGGGTTCCGGAGGCTTCGTCGCCTCACGCATCTCTTCCTCTCCCAGGAACCTCACCTCGATTTCCCCATCCATCCCGATAAGCGGAACCGATTGGCCCGCGCCCAGCACTCTCACCGCTCCGCCGGATGACAGGCGCACGGAACGACCGTCACGGATCTCCCCGGCCCCGAAGGTCACCAAGGGACATCCGGCGGGCGAAAAAACGAAAGCCCCGCCATCCACCACGGGCAGAAGACGCGCCTTGATCCGCTGCCTGCCGGGCTTGTCGGAAAGAAGCTGGATCTCCCCGTCACGGACGATGACGTTCGCATCCGCCGGCTCGATCACCTCCATGCCCACCCCCGACTTCACCAACGGTACCGCGGCCTGTGCCCCACCGAAAGCCGCCACCTGGAACTCCGCCTCCAGCAGCGGTCCGTCATCCGCATCGATGAGCGTGTATTTCGCCGACAGGAGAACCGGCGGCGGCTCCTTGGCCTCCACCCGCAACGGCTCCTTGGCAAGAAGCCGCTTCAGCTCGGAGTAGGGGATCTTCACCTCCGCCCCATCCAGTCCCGGCGTGTCTTCCGGAGCGGCGGATGCCAGCAGGGGAACCAACAGCAGTGCGATGCGTTTCAACATGCGGCTGTCATCGCAGCCGAATGTGAAACGAAGATGAAGGTGCGGTGAAATCTCCGCTTACGCGACGGCAGCGGCGACCACGCCTGCTTCGGCGACCTCATCGCACTCCTGGAAAAAGTCCGCGTACTTCACCAGTTCCATGCGTCCGTCGTGGTGTTCGATGATGGCCGTGAGGCTTTCCACCCAGTCACCGGAGTTGAGGTAGTGGATGTCCCCCACCTGCTTGTCCTCGGGCGTGTGGATGTGGCCGCAGATGATGCCCTCGCACCGCTTGTGGCGGGCCAGCTCCTGGAGCAGTTCCTCATACTTGTCCACGAAGCTGACTGCGGACTTCACCTTCGCCTTCACCCGCTTGCTGAGGGAGAAATACTCCTTCCCCCGCCAGGAGCGCCACTTGTTATAGACGCGGTTGACCTTCAGCAGCGTGTCATAACCCACCGCACCGATGGAGGCGAGCCACTTGTGCTTCGTCGAAACGCTGTCGAAACCATCGCCGTGGACGACCAGGTATCGCTTGCCGGTGGGTGAAACGTGGATGTGTTCCTTCGCCACCTTGAGACGGCCGAAGGCGAGCGGCAGGAAGCGCTCCAGAATGTCATCGTGGTTCCCCCGGAGATAAACCACCTCGGTATGATCCTTCTCCATCATCTTGAGGATCTTCCGGATCACCCGGCTGTGTCTTCCCCTCCAGCGGCCACCGCGGCGCAGCGCCCAGCCGTCGATGATGTCGCCGTTGAGCACCAGCTTCGAGCACTGGATGTGCTTCAGAAAATGGACGACCTCCACCGCCTTCGAGTCCGCCATGCCAAGGTGGATGTCGGAGAGAAAAAGCGTGCGGCAGGATAGCTTGCGGCGCTTCACCCGCATGGGGTCCGCGGCGCGGCCGGTCGCGGCGATGCGCTGCATGCGTTCATCGAACTCGCGGACCACCTCGCTCCAGCCGAGCCTGCCGGAGGTCTCCCTGGCGGCGGATCTCATTTCCGGAGATTGCGCCAGCGCCTCCACCGCCAGGCGGATGAATCCTTCACCGTCGCCACGCTCGGTTTTCAGCCCATTCACGCCGCCCATCACGTAGCGCTCGGAGGCGGCATAGTCGTAGCTCACCGTCACCAGCCCGCTCGCCATGCCTTCCAGCAGGACGTTGCCGAAGGTTTCCGTCTCACTGGGGAAAAGCAGCACATCCGCCGAGGCATAGTGCGCCGCCAGATCCTCACCCGTCCTCACCCCGGCGAAGTGGACCCATGGATGGCTTTCCTCCAGCTTCGCGCGCACCGGGCCATCCCCCACCACCACGCAGCGCAGATCCGGCACGGTCTGGCACATGCGCTCGAACGCCTTCATCGCCAGTTCCAGGTTCTTCTCCGCAGCGACCCGTCCGACGACGATGGCGACCGGAACCCCCATCCGCGCGCCCCATGAGGCACGCAGGGCTTCGCACCGCTTTTCAGGGGCGAACAGGACGGAATCCACGCCCCGGCCCAGCAGATGCACCTCGCGGAAACCTTCCTCACGCAGGCGGGCCACCAGTTCCGGAGACGGAGCCAGCGTGCAGTCCGCGGCGGAGTGGAAGCGCTTCAACCACGCCTTTGCGGCAGGTTCCAGCCCACCCAGCCGGTATTGTTCCAGATACTCGTGGAAATTCGTGTGGAAGCCGGTGGCGACCGGGATGCCCAGCGTCTTCGCCGCCTTCACCGCGGACCTGCCAAGCGGGCTTTCCGTCGCCACATACACGGCATCCGGCCGTTTCTTCAGCCAGCGCTTCCGCAGCCGGAATGGCCCGGGAAGACCCACGCGGACCTCCTTGTATCCCGGAAGCGGGATCGATGCGGCGACCGTCTCCCGGTTGCCGCTCCCCTCACCCGTGCGGATGATGTGGACCCGGTGCCCCCGCTCGCGGAGGCCATCGGTGATCCGTCCCAGCGTCATGGCGACGCCATTCACATCCGGCAGAAAGGTATCCGTTACGATGTCGATTCTCATGGTCGGTCCGGGAATCAAATCCATTCCCGCTGTGACAAAAACATCATCCGGGCAGCCTCCGCGCTGCTTTTCATGTTCCGATTCCGTCACAATCACCACCGGAGCATCCTCCGTGACAAACCATCACTGCCCCTCCGTCGGCATCAATGTCATCCCTCCAACCAGTTCTTTCCACTTCGGGAAGATCTTCTCCGCAGGATAAGTCCCGTCCCCATTCCTCGGAATGTCCGTTCGGGTGAGACCCACATCCTCCCGGTATCCGTCAAACATTCTGGTCCGCATGCCGCCGTCATCTGTTCCTTCCAGCGTCAGCCTCACGTCCGGCATCCTGGGATTCATGTAGAGCGTCCCCCAACTGATCCCTTCCAGCACCACTTTTGAGATCCCCGGTGGCAGCGCCTGTTCCAGCCCGGCTTTCGCCTTTTCCGCCACACCTTTGGACACCCCCGTCATCGCGCTGCGGTCCAGGGTGATCATGTCCGGCACCGTCGCCGCCTTTTTCACCGTGATCATCCGCCGCTCCGCCTGGTGCAGTTCCTGGCGCGCCTGCTTCATCACCGCCATCGCATCCCGACGCTCCGCCTCGCCCGCGCCCAGCATCCGCAGGGCCACTTCGAAGTTCGTCCCATCCTGCCCTTCCACGCCCATCATCATCGTATCCAGGTCTCCGCGCAAATAGGTCGCCGCCACCATCTCCTCCAGATGCTTCTTCGGCACCTCCGCCGTCGCGGCCTTCAACTTCCGGTCATCCGTCTGGCGCTCGCGCCGCACCCGCATCCGCGGTGCCGTGGCATCCTCCGCCACCTCGATGCGCGTGCCACTTCCCGCACGCGTTCTGTTTTCCGCGCCACCACCAGCAACCGCAGCCTCCGGCACATCCACGCTCCACCGGCCCGCGAGGAACGCTCCGGCCAGCAACACCGCCACCACCGCAACGCCCTGCCAACGCATCATCCCACACTCCACCAAGATCCGTCCCCATCTGTCAAACTCCCCGTTTGATCCCCATGATGGAACAACAACGGAACAACCCCTGCTCGCAGGAAATCCCGCCACCACCTACCATGGCCACAGTACCGCTGCGGCCTGGGGAGAACATCCCGCATGCCCCGGCGGGCCGGCCCGTGGACACAGACGCCGCGGGGAATCCGGCCGAGATCCATCTACCCCCGCCTCGACAACATCATGGGGGACAACCGAGTGGCAGGGGCTAGGTCCGTGCGCCACCCTAAACAAGGCACGGAGGGTCACCCCCTTCCCATAACCCCGTTCCGGAGAAAGAACACCACGCGGTCCGCCGCCGTTTTTTTTCTCCCAATGGGGGGAGGGGGGGTATTGCCCTGTTCTCCCTTTTTCCGGGAACTCCATCGCAGGAAATGCCCGATCCTCATCAACGCTCACCGGGACGGAGCAACTTTCCGCCCACCCTCATCTGGTATTCAGCATCCGCCAGTTTCCGGGTCTCTTCGCTGGCAAGCCTGTAGCTCTTCGCCTTGAAATGACCCTCGAGGCTGTAGTTGATCATCAGATCAAAGGTTCGCTGGTTGAACAGCTCACCGGGCGCACCTGCCTCCGCCACGCGTGCTTCCAGTTTCTCATAAAGCTGGAGGTGGATGGAATCGATCGCGCCCCGTGCCGTCTCCACATCTCCAAGGAGAGGCCCCGGATCGATCCCCTCGGAGATCAACTGTTTGGCGAGATTTCTGCGGGCCAATGCATCCTGAGGATCGGTGATGGCGGTCAAATCCTTCTCTTTCCACTGGTAGGTGGTCGCAAGCATGTGGGTGATGGAATGCATCCCATTGAAGAGCGAACGCCGTGCTGTCTTCTCCGCAGCATCCTGACCTTTCTCCACCCATGCATTGATCCCCTCCGTGATCGGACCGAGTGCCCTATTGTCCTTCTGATAGGCTTCGTGCAATCCGAGCACCTTTCCGAGTTCGGGATTTGATTGTGCCTCTTTCTTCAGTGCCTCTTCATAGAGTTGCTTGTACTCCGCGGAGGAAAGGGGATTCGCGGGGTCGAAGAGATCGCGCTTGGAAGAAGATACCGGGGCACGGCGATCCGGCGGGACGACCAGCGGGGAAGTGGAAGCCTGCCCACCTTTTTCCGTCCCTCCGCTTCCATGTCCAAGTTGCCGGACGGCGAAGAACGAGCCGGAGCCCGCGATGACTGAAACAACCGCCACGACGCCAACGAGCCACCCGAAGCGGGAGAAAGATGATGATGAGGGCTGGTTCATGGTTTCATCATGGGGATCCGCCCCGCATCCGCTCTTCGGCCTCCTTCCGGTAGGCGGCTATCTCCTGATGTGCCGTCTTTTCGAGCGCTTTTGTTTCCGTACTCACCTCTTTCAGGATTTCGGCGTACAAGAGTCCGTAGTGATGGCTGTTGGCCATCAGCCTCAGGTTTGTTTCGTTGAAAAGATCCCGCGGAGTCCCACTGGCGGCCACCGCATTGTGGAATTTTTCCAGCAACTGCCGCTCTATCACCTCGATCGCCGCCCGCGCCTCCGCAGGCTCACCCAAGAGTCCGCGGGGGTCGATGTCATGGTCCACCAGGTCCTTCGCCAGATTCCGCCGGACCTGTATGTCATCCGGATCCATGAATGAGCGGAATCTTTCATCCTGCCACCAGGATATCTTCCACAGCAGGTCAGCGGTATCATCCACGACGAAAAACATCCCGTTGCGTGCGGTTTTCTCCTGAATGCCTTCCGCGGCCATCTCCCAATCGCGCAGGCTACGGCGGAAGTCGCCATACGCCTTGGAATCTCCACTCAGACTCTCCCTCAGGTCCAGAATAGCGCGCAGCTTGGGATTGCTCTCCGCTTCCCGATGCACGGCGTCCCAAAAAGGCTGCCATGCCTCCGCGCGGAATTTCTCATCTTCCGCCGCGAATTTTGCGATCTCCTCCCGGGACAGCGGCTTTCTTCCCGGCGGCTTTGCAGGACGTTCCCCCGTCTTCCATTTACCTTGGGGTTCCGCACCGCCTTCCGGAACTTCCCCGCCGGATGATTTTTGCGGGGCTTCCGCCAGCGATGGAATGACCTTCACAGCGGCGGCGGAGCCAAACCATCCGAGTGATGAACCGACCAGCACGACCGCCGCCAGTATCCCGACCATCCGCCCGTGCGACATCCATCCAGAGGTGGAGTGGTTGGACATCGATCACGCCTATATCAGATCCGGCGCTGCGGTGACAAGAAATTTGGGCAAGCTCACCTCCCCCGCTCAACATGCACCGCGACGCACTCCGTGTTGGGGAGGATATGCTTTTCAATGCTGACCGCCACACGTTCCAAAGGATGATGTGTCAGAAGGTGTTCCGCGACCTCCACCGCGAGCGTCTCGATCAGGCGGCGCGGTTTCTCCGCGGCGAGCGCCTCGATCTCCAATGACACGGCGTAGTAGTCGGTGGTCCGGGAAATATCGTCTGCCAGGTCATCGAAGCTGCGGCTGGGCGTCATCCGGATGGTGAGCAGGAGGGTCTGCGCCTCCGCCCGTTCCTCATCCGGCACACCGATGTGGGCGGAAACCTTGAGGCGGCGGATCTCGATCTGGTCGGGCTGGGTCATGGCAGCAGGTTCTTGGAAAGGATTTCCTGGAGCAGGAGGCGCGTGGGTTCGTTCAGATCCAGTCCGAAGGCCTCCGCCGGGGAAACCCAGCGGTATTCCTGGGCCTCATCGTTGAGGGTGACGTCCGTGCCGGATGCCCGTGCGACGTAGTTCAGCAGGATGAAATGCTCCGGCCGCATGAACTCGGGCGAGTCGATGCAGTCCTGCACCATGACGAAGCGGATGTCCGAAATTTCCAATCCGGTCTCCTCCCTCAACTCACGCCGGAGGGCATCCTCGGATGGCTCACCCCGCTCGATCTTCCCGCCGGGGATGCCCCAGCGGTTCCCCCACTTGTGGGTGCGGATCATGAGCACCTTTCCGGCACCGTCATGGACCAGCGCGCCGACGGTGGAGACGGGACGGGAGGATTTCCGCTTCGACAGGACACCCCGCAGCACGCCCAGATCCGGCACGGTGAGGTCCGGGCGGACGGCGGCGAGCACCTCCGGATGATTGTAGCCGGTGAGCACGGCGATGGAGGCGATGCCCGCGTGCCGGGCCGTCTCCACATCATGGATCATGTCCCCGACGAAGGCGGTTTCCTCCGGGGCGAGGCCGTGGGTTTCCAGAATGCGGTGGATCAACTGGCGCTTGTCCAGCACGCCGGCGTAGGTCGCCTCGAAGTGGCCTTTCAGGCCGAACTCATCCAACTGCCGGGCGAAGGCGACGGCATCCATGGAGGTGAGGACGAAGGTGCGGATGCCCAGCTCCCGGCACCAGTCGAGCTTCTCCCGGGCGTGCGGAAGGACGAAGACCGTGGACGTCGCCCCGTCGAAGGCCGGGCGGAAATGTTCCTCCAGCTCCTCCAGGGCGATGCCGGGCAGCAGCTCGTCATAGAACTCCCGGTAGGGCAGGCGGAACCGCCGCCGGAACTCCTCCCGGTCCATGGGACCGATGCCGTATTTCCCGAGGACGAAATTAGTGGCCTCTATAACCGGGCCGAGGTCGTCCACGATGGTGCCGGACCAGTCGAAAATGAGATTGCGGAACATGGGATCGGTTCAGCCCAGAGTGAATTTGACGGATTTGATCCGCTCCGCACCGAGCTGCTCGCGGATGCGGGTGAGCAGCATGGGCTTCATCTGCTCCAGATGGAAGCGCATCGCGGGCTGGGTCACCCGCAGGACCAGATGGCCGTCCTTGACCGATACCGGCTCCGCGTGGCGTGAAATGAAATCACCGGCGAGCTCCTTCCAGGCGCTCCGGACCTGGTCTTCATGGAGGCCGTCATGGGTGCCGGTGGCCCGGAGGACGGCATCCACCCACTTCGAGGCCAGGTGGATCCCGGCGGTGAGGTCGTCCGCCTCATCCCCGCCGCGCCATTCGCGCAGGATTTCCTCGCGGATGGCCGCGTGCCGCGCTGTATCTCCACTCCCCCGCTTTCTGGGGGGTCTAGCCATTGTCACCGATGGCTTCGACCGGGCAGCCTTCCATGGCCTCCACGCACTGGGATTCCTCCTCTTCGTTCTCCGGCTGCTTGTAGACGAAGGAATACCCCTCGTCATCCGCACGGGTGAAGTTGTTCGGTGCGGTTTCCCGGCACAGATCGCAGTCGATGCACTGGCTGTCCACGTAGAACTTGCCGGATACGTTCTCCACATTCTTGTCTTCGATGTCCGCCATGAGGTTCAACAGATTGCTGTGCTCTGGATGCAGGCGGCGGGCCAGCCTTGCAACTGGAAATTTACAATTTCCGGCCCCTGCCTTTCTCTCTGGCTATCCATCCGGCCAGTCCATAACTTCCCCCCGCACCCATGAAACCCGAGCCCGACCCCCAATCCGACGGCAAACGCTCCAAACCGCGCCGCGGTTTCATCAAGGAGAACCGTGCCGAAGACGCCCTGGAAAAGGATCTCTGGGATCTGGACGAACCCGCCCCCGCAGCAACCTCCGAGCCGGACGCTCCGGAGGTGGAGGAACCCTCCGCCGGGGAGACAGGAAAGAACCAGGAAGGCCGCACCACGCTTCCCATCACCCCCCGCAGCACCCGCCGGGATCTGGTTTTCAAGCAATCCCCGCCGAAAAAACGGCCACAACCCCAGGCCCCGGCAGACGGGGGCGACGACGGGCTTTCCGACCGGACCACCACTGCCACAGCTCCCGACGAGGCTTTCGCCGATTTGGAAAAATCCGCCACTGGGAATGCAGGAACCCAGGATGCGCCGGACTCCACCGAAGGAACAACCCCACCCGGAAGCGGGACAGAGACCCCGGGGGACGCGGATGCCGAAGCGTCCACCACCAAGCCCGGACCGGTGGAGGACGAGGAAGCCCCAAGCCCGGCGGCACCCGTCTCCAACGCGGTGAAGGAGCTTTCCAGGAGCCTCTCAAAGGTGGAGCGGATGGGTTTGGCCGGATTCCTTGCCCTGGTGTTGGGCGGCCTTCTCTTTTTCCTGGCCTACTCGGTGAACAAGATCCCCGAAGATCCGAAGCCCCTCACGCCGGGGGATCTGCCCATCGCCGGAAAGATCATCTCCGCCGACAAAATCAGCAGCTATTGGCGTGAACCGGACATCTCAGGCGGGGAAACGGTCCGGCGCGGCACCTTGTTGCTGCCGGTGGTGGAGCTGGGCGTCTCCGGCGGGCCTGGCGCCGTCCGCGTCCTTTTCCGCGACTCCGATGGCGCGATCGTGGGCGATGGGGTGACGCGCCCCGTGAACGGAAAGGGAACCGTGACCATCGTGGCCACCGCCGGCTTTGATGACCAGGGGATGTTCGCCGCCTACCGCACGGGCGAAACCAAACCATGGAAGATTGAAGTTCTCGAAGGAACTTCCGAAAATGCCTCCGGCAACGAATTCAAGAAGATCTTCGAAATCCCCATTTCAACCCAACGACGCTGAATCATGTCCTCGAAGGAAATCACCCCGATCGTGCCGCGCGAAGGCTGGCACGTCATGCACCTGTTCTACCACGTTGACCATGCCCAGTGGTCGCTTTTCAGCGATGAGGAGAAGCGCCAGGCGAAGACCCGCCTGACCGAACTGGTCCAGGAAATCCGCGCCACCCCGGACACCCACCTGTTGATCTTCTCCGTGGCGACACCGAAGGCGGATCTCGGCTTCATGCTGCTGACCCCGGACCTCCAGGTGGCGAATGCCTATGAAAAGCAACTCACGCTTTCCCTGGGACCGGAGATCCTGACCCCGGCCTATTCCTACCTTTCCCAGACGGAAAGCTCCGAATACACCACCACCCGCGAGCAATACGCCGCGGAAACGCTGGTCGCCGAAAAGGGCCTCACGGAAGGAAGCGAGGAGTTCGAAAAGGCACTCAAGGAGTTCGACGAGCGGATGGCCCACTACCTGAAACACCGGCTCTACCCGGTGCTGCCTGACTGGCCGGTGATCTGCTTCTACCCGATGTCCAAGCGCCGCACCGGCAACGACAACTGGTACTCCCTGGACTACGATGCACGCCGCGAACTGATGAGCGGCCACGCCCGCGTGGGCCGCACGTATTCCGGCCGGATCCTCCAGCTCATCACCGGCTCAACCGGCCTGGATGAATATGAATGGGGTGTCACCCTGCTGGCGAAGGACACCATCGACGTGAAGGCGATCGTGTACGAAATGCGCTTTGACGAAGTGTCCGCCCGGTATGCCGAGTTCGGGGACTTCTACATCGGCATGCAGCTCCCGCTGGACGTGCTGTTCCGCCGGATCTGCCTCTGATCCCGGGAACCGGAAAGCGGCGGCCTGCCACGGCCGCCGTTTTTGTTTCATTCCCCTCTCTCCAGTGCCTCCAGCTCCGACTGGATGCGCTCCGCGAGCTTGCCCATGTCACTTTGGTGACGCTGCATTTTCTGGAACTCATCCGGCTCCACGATCCTGGCACGTGGGGCGCCCTGGGCCTCACGCGCCCGCAGGGCGAGCTGCTGCTCCCGCTCCTCGTTGCGTTCGGTGGCGGCGAGCGCGGGATCCGTGGAGGCCTGCTTCAACAAGACCTCGATCGCCGCGGCGGGCATGACGTAGGAACGGGTGCGCCCGGAGCGTGACATGGTGATGCCCACCACTTCCCCCTTGAGGTTGGCCACCGGACCACCGGCCTGTTCCGGCTCGATGACCATGTCCGTCTCGACCACGCTGGAAAATTCATCCCGCACCTCATTGAGGCGGCTGCCCATCCGCTCCATCTGCATGAGCCTGCCCTCCGCGAACTGCTGCATTTCCGGACGGCTGCCGAGGATGACCTTGACGTTTTCCTCACGGTTTCCCTTGCGGATGGTGAGTTCGACCTCGGTGCCCGGCTTCGCTCCCCAGAGGGCGTTCTGGAGTTCGCTGAAGCCGGAAATCTCCCGGTCACCCACTTTCAGAATCACATCTCCGGCCTTGAGGCCCGCCGCACCCGCTCCGGAGCCTTCGGTCACACCACCGATCTTCACGCCGGTGCCGCTGTGATTGACATCCCCGGTAACCCCCAAAAAGCCACGGCTCTCCGTGCGGAGATTCCGCTCCAGCACACTGACCACCCCGTAGCCGGCCGGACGGCCGTCCGGCTGGGCGGCGACGAGGAAGCCGCCGAGATCCAGGGGAGCTGCGGTCCACTTCACCGGGGTGAGCGGGGCACCCTCGATGGTGAGGATGGCGAGGTCCTCCTCCTTGTACACGCCGGTGATTTTAACAGGACGGACCTCCCGGTTCCCGTCCTCCACGCGAAAGTCGTCCACCGCCTTCATGACCTGGCTCCATTTCGTGAGGATCTTCGTGCCATCCCCGATCACGGTGCCATACGCGGCCCTGACCTCACGGCGCGGCCCCTTGTACCAGATGCGGACGGTTGATCTGGAGGCGGCGGAAAGGGCGGGGCCAACCGCCTTGGCGAATTCCTCGCGCTGCTGTTCCACGGTCTTCCGCTCGGCGGGGGTGAGCAGGGGGATATCAACCTCCTCCCGCTGTTGCCGCTGGCCCGGGAACTGGGCGGGCAACAGCCCTGGCACCAGGAGGAGGGACAAAAGCAGGGGAAGTGGTTTCATTTTCGGAAACGGTTTCATTTATTTCTTCGTCAGCGACTCCAGCGTCACAAGTTCGGCCTCCAGTTCGAGGGTCCTGTCATCCCGGATGACGCCGACCTTCACCTTGTCCCCCGCCTGCCGTTTGATGAGGTTTTCCTCAAGATCCGAGCGGTCGCGGATCTCGGTCCCATCGATGGAGACGATGACATCATAGCGTTTGAGCCCCGCCTTGGCGGCCGGGCCATCCTGGCTCACGCTGGAGACACCGACGCCCCGCCCCCTGGTTTCCGCCGTCCTGATGCCCAGCACCGGACGCTCCTGGTTCATCAGCGGGTTCATCTGGAGTTCCCCCCACGACTCACCGGCCAGCAGCCGTTCCCAGTCCGCCTTGAATCCGTCGATCCCGGCATGGTTGTTGTTCTGGAGCGAAACACCGATGGAGGAATTGATCCCGACCACGCGGCCCTCCAGATCATAAAGCGGCCCGCCGGAGTCACCGCCGATGAGCTTGCAATCCGTCGTCAGGAAATTCCCCGGCCCCTTTGACATCACCCGCCCGAAGCGGATGGGTGGGGTGCGCGCGGCATCGTAGCCGGCGGCATGCCCCATCGCCACGACCCAATCCCCGGCCTCAAGGCTTTTGGAAACCCCTTGCTCCATGTGCGGCCACGGGCCTTTCTCCAGGATCTGGACCATGCCGATGTCCTTCGAATAGTTGGCACCCAGCACCTTGCCCTCCGTCTGCCTGCCATTCGGAAAGACGACGCTGATTTCCTTCGCCCCCTGGATGACGTGGGCGGCGGTCAGGATCAGGCCGTCCTCGCTGACGATCACACCGGAACCGGACGAGCCGAGCTTGTCGGAAACCAGGGCCACCGTCGCCGGCATCGCCTTGATGGCGACATCGGAAACCTTCCGCTCCAGATTCATCAGGTCTTCAATGTTCCGGGCAGGCTCCCGGGCTGCCAGCCATGCCAGCGACCATCCCAGAACCAGGGTGAATACGAGGGGCGTCTTCATCGTTTTAATAGTTCAACAGCGGCGCGAAACGAATGTTTCGTCTCTCCCGCAATCTGAGGTGGAACCTTGTTCCATGACGCGCTAATCTTCACATGCCGATGCCAAAACGCAACCCGTCTGATTCGAACCGTCGCCGCAGCTCGCCGGGATTGCTCTCGCTGTTGATCTTCTGGCCTTTCCACCTGTTCAACGCGCTGACGCGGCCCTTCGGAACCCCCGTGCGGCTCCTGTCCCGGATGGTGGGGTATCCGCTGGTCGCCGGACTCTACGGCCTGGGCGTGCTGGCGGTGGTCTATGGCTTCCGCGCCTCCCGCTATGATCTTTCCAGACTGCATGCGATGCCGGAACGCTCGATCATCCTCGACCGCCAGGGTCAGGAAATCGGGCGGATCCACGGAGAAAAGCGCTCGATCGTCCCGCTGAAGCAGGTTTCGGAGGATTTCCGCAAGGCGATCCTCGCCCGGGAGGACGAGCGGTTCCACAAGCACGGCGCGATCGACCTCATCGGCATCGGCCGGGCGGTCATCATGAACCTGCAGGGCAAGCGGCAGGGCGCATCCACCATCACCCAGCAGCTTTCCTCCGACATCTTCCAACTGAAGCGGGGCGAAAACGGCGACCGGATCAAACAACTGGACCGGAAGTTCCTCGAGATCGGCATCGCCTTCCGCATCGAAAAGCGGATGAAAAAAGACGAGATCCTGGAAGCCTACATCAACCAGATCAACTGGGGGCGGCAGATCAAGGGCATCGGCGAGGCCTCCCGGATCTACTTCGAGAAGCACCCGTCGCAACTGACCCTGTCGGAATCCGCGCTGCTGGCAGGCATCGTCCGGGGGCCGGATGCCTACAATCCTTTCAAAAACATGGAAGCATCCCGGCGGGAGCGGGACACCACGCTGGACCGGATGGTGGCGGCGAAGGCGATCACCCGCGAACAGGCGGACACCGCCAAGAAGGACGAAATCTCCGTGCGCCCGATGTGGCGCCGGGAACATGAGGAATCCTACGCCATGGATGCCATCCGGAATGACCTGGAGATCATTCTGGAGAAGGAAAACATCGAGCTGGGGGGCCTGACCATCGTCACCACCATCGACATGCGCATCCAGCAGCGGGGTGAGGAGGCGCTGGACAAGAAACTGCGCGAGGTGGAGCGCTACTCCGGCTACCCGCACCGCACCCGCGGCGCGTGGCGCGACCTGCCGGAGGACAAGCGGCTGGGCAAGGAGCCGGACTACATCCAGGGCGCGGCGGTGGTGGTGGAGAACCGCACCGGGGCGATCCTGGCCGTGGTGGGCGGACGGGATGCGGATGAATCCCGCTACAACCGGGCGACGCAGGCGCTCCGCCAGATCGGCTCGCTTTTCAAACCCTTCGTCTATCTGGCCGCCTTCGACGAGGGCCTGCGGCCGGACACCCGCATCAGCGACGGACCGCTGCTACCCGGAGAGATCAAGGGCGGGGGCAACTGGCGTCCCGCGAACTCCGACGGGAAATTCGGCGGCATGGAGCCGGTTTCCTACGGCCTGATCCGCTCCCGGAACACCATGTCCATCCGCGTGGGGAACTACGCGGGCATCGGCAAGGTGAAGGAATTCAGCCGCATGGTGGGCTTCAGCACGCCGATGCCGGAGAACCCCGCCTCCTTCCTGGGCGCGTGGGAAGCCACCCCACGCCAGATCGCCAGTGCCTACACCATTTTCCCGAATGACGGCGTGCGCTACCGCACCTACCTGATCTCCGAGATCAAGGACAAGGAAGGCAACGTCCTCTACCCGAATCAGCCGCTCTCCTACCAGGCCGCGTCCTCCGGCTCCGCGTGGTCCATTTCGAAGATCCTCAACCAGGTGACCTCCACCGGCACCGCCGCCTCCGTCAAGAAGCTGGGCTTTGACAAACCCTGCGGCGGCAAGACGGGAACGACGAACGACTTCAAGGACGCCTGGTTCGCCGGATACACCTCCTCCCTCACCTGCGCGGTGTGGGTCGGCTTCGACCAGCCGAAAAAGACCATCCAGGGTGGCTACGGCGGCACCCTCGCCCTGCCGGTATGGGTGGACATCATGAAGACCGCGGACCGGCTGGGCTACAAGGCGGGCAACCTCACCACCAAGGTCAATCTGGTCGATTGCCGCCTGTGCCGGCTTTCCAGCAAACGCGCCACCGCCGGCTGCGAGGAAGCGGGCACCGCCTACAACGACTCCGTGCCCGCCGACATCGCCCTGCCCCGCGAAGACCTCTGCCCCATCCACCCAGCGCGGGCGCAGATCGTGCGCGAGGAAGATCTCAACGAGCCGCCCGCCGCCCCGCGTGCCAGGCCGGTACAGGATTCCCCCTCACCCCGCCCCGCGCAGCGCGAGGAACCACCCCGCCGCGCCGTCCCCGTCCAGGAAGAGCCCCGCATCCGCAGGGCACTGCCCGTGGAAGAGGAGCGTCCCGCCCTCCGGGCCGTGCCGGTTGAGGAGTGAGCGGGAAAAGGATTGTGGAAATCAGGCTTGGGTGCGTTTCATCCTGAGATACGCCACCAGCGCGGCGATGAGCGCCCCCCCGGCGGCAATCCATGGCCACAGGGGCTTTTCGCTGGCGGATTTCGTTGCTTCGCCATCCGGAGTGGAAGCGTCATTGGATGATTCGCCGGTTCTTCCGGTTGAGGTGGCTTGTTTCCTTCCAGCGTGCTTCTTGATGCGTTCCACGGACCGTACGATGTCATCGGCAATATCTGCCTTGCCTTTTTCGCGAAGTTTTTCGGAAAGTATTGTGGCCGCTTCGATGTGATTTGGATTACCATATTCCTGAAGCGCGGAAACAACGTGGTCCGTCGACTTGCTTTCCGTTAGATTAATACGCTGGTCGGCTGGTGAAATCATGAAATCAAGGATAGACTGGAGGATTTCAGGTGAACCAGATTCGAGGGCACCGGGTATGAACCCTGCTAGCCCGGCACGGATCAACGGATAGTCGGATTTACCTTGTGCTGCATAGCGGCTATATCTTTCTTCCGCATCTTGAATGCACGCACTCAGCAGTGGTGGAAGGGCGGCGACGATCCTAGCGTCCTTTGCTTTGCCCCTGAAACGTGCCGCCTCAAAGGCCAAAAATGATCGATTGATTCCGTAATCTTGTGGTTTTCTCATCATTCGCGCGAAGGTCTCTTCCCAATCGCGTTTATCTTCCTTCAGCAAATTTTCATTGGTGCGGTCGTAAACATCTCTTAGTCCGCCGGAGCTTGATCGGGCGATTATAAACTCTTCCACTTGGCGGGAGAACTCATTGGGATCTTCCGATTCAGGATAAATCGTTGCCGAATAGACACCGGATGAGATAACCGAGGTGTATATCAGCAGGAATTGAAAAATACGGAACACTTTCATTTATTTAAATCATCTAAGGTTTTTTTGATCTTCTTTTCCTGTTCGATGGTAAGTCGCTTCGGCCCATCCAGCGCATCAACCGGATCGGGGTTTTCTTTCATCAGATTCTGCCGAATCTTGTATAAAGGAAGATTCGTCCCTCCGTATTCGCCGCCGTAGTGACCATCATTGGTGAGCAAGTGACCCAATTCATGACCTAAAGTATATTTTCTAGGATTTCCCGGATCCTGTGGATTCTCAATGATATGCTCAGCTGATAGGACCGCCCTATTCGTGTATGGCTGGTCGATTGGAGCGGTGTATTTTTTGGTGAATGCACGACCGGCGACATCACCTCCAGTTATTCTGTTCACGACAAAAAGAGTGAACGTCCGCAGACCGACACCTTCCGTTGAATCCGCCAATGCAACGACATCCTTCATATTCTGGTGAATAAGATTACCTCCGCCGTAATGATTATTTGCCACGCCATCGTCATGATGAAAATCATCTTCATTTATCGTGGTCGGTGCGGGTATCGATTTCGTATCAACATCCAGATGGATTCCAGACTGAGCAAATCGTTCTTTGGCGACCTTGATAAATTCGGTGAATTCTCCCTGATAGGCACTCGCCGTCCCGACGAAAATCACCCTCACTTCGGCGATCCTTTGCGGCTTTACCCGCACTTTCATGCTGAGCGGATATCTAACCGATCCGATCTTGACCTCGCTGATCTCCACATCCCCATACGGCATGATCCGGTGGGTCCGGTCACCCGGTTGTTCGTCCTGAACGTCCGCGTTGTCGTCCACCTCGTCGGACACCAACAACTGCGATTGCGATTCCTGCTGGAACGGATTCGCCGTCAGCGGGATCTCCGTCACCGGATCGTTGTATCCCAGTCCTAAGTTCCCCGATGTCCCAAGCTTCGCCGTGACCGGCTTCCCTCCCAATCTCGACGGGATCCGGACATGGAACCGATGCGGATCGGCGTCGATGTCTAGGACCCCATTCTCGTCTAGCGAATCTTCCATCTTCGCCACCTTCAATTCCTCCGCACCGAACAGGCGGTCGAAGATCTCCTCCTCATTGTGGTTCAACGCGGGAGTCACCACCTCCACCGGAACTAGCAGCGCGTTGGACGTCGCCCCTTCATCACCGATCCAGATCAGCCCGGACGCGGTGATCTTCTTCGGTTCCATAGT
>JAHCBC010000007.1 GCA_019634595.1 Akkermansiaceae bacterium | reverse complement strand
GTCGCCGTCACTGGGATCGCCCTTGTTTTGTTCCTTTTCGGCCACATGACCGGCAACCTGCTGGTGTTCGCGGGCCGTGAGGCGTTCAACGACTACGCGCAGTTCCTGCACCACGCCCTGCACGGTGCGGGCATCTGGATCGCCCGCATCGGCCTGCTCGGCGCGGTCGTCCTCCATGTGGTGGCGACCATCGCCCTCACCCGCCAGAACAAGGCCGCGCGGAAGCCCTACGAGTTCCAGGCGACCATCAAGGCGACGAAGTCCTCCCGGATCATGATCTGGACGGGCCTGACCATCCTCTTCTTCATCATCTACCACCTGATGCACTACACCATCCGCGTGGGGAATGAGTATGCAAACCCGGCGCTCTACACGGATGCCGCCTACCTCGCGAAGACCGGCGAAGCCCGCCATGATGCCTGGAAGATGGTCATCGACGGCTTCTCCGTCTGGTGGGTCGCCATTTTCTACGTCATCGCCATGTCGGTGCTGTGCTCCCACCTCGGCCACGGCGTCGCTTCCATCTTCCAGACCCTCGGTTTCAACTCGAAGAAGGCCCGCCCGCTCATCGAGCAGTTTTCCTGGGCCTACAGCGCGGTGATCTGGCTCGGCTTCGTTTCGATCCCGGTCGCCATTCTCGTCTTCAAATTCGGCAGATGAAGCAGCGAATCTCGTGAGAGCTTCGGCTGAAAAGATCCGCCATCATCCCGCGACACCACCTTTCCAAGAAATTTCCGCCCGTCCCCGCCGAATCTCTCACGAGATTCGCTACCCTCTCCACCACTCCCACCTCTCCCATCATGTCTTTCGTATTGGACAGCAAGATCCCATCCGGCCCGCTTGAGCAGAAATGGTCCAAGCACAAGATGGACTCGAAGCTCATCAACCCGGCCAACAAACGGAAGTTTTCGGTCATCGTGGTCGGTTCCGGTCTGGCGGGTGGGGCCGCCGCGGCGACGCTGGCGGAGCTGGGCTACCAGGTGAAATGCTTCTGCTACCAGGACTCCCCGCGCCGGGCGCACTCCATCGCCGCGCAGGGCGGGATCAACGCCGCGAAAAACTACCGCAACGACGGTGACTCCGTGCGCCGCCTGTTCTATGACACCATCAAGGGCGGCGACTTCCGCGCCCGTGAGGCGAACGTGTATCGTCTGGCGGAGGTTTCCAACGCCATCATCGACCAATGTGTGGCGCAGGGCGTCCCCTTTGCCCGCGAATACGGCGGCCTGCTGGACAACCGCTCCTTCGGCGGCGCGCAGGTTTCCCGGACCTTCTACGCCCGCGGCCAGACCGGACAGCAGCTCCTCATCGGCTGCTATCAGGCGCTGGAAAAGGAGATCCAGAAAGGCGGGGTGAAGATGTTCCCGCGCACGGAGATGCTGGACCTGGTGCTGGTGGACGGCCATGCCAAGGGCATCGTCACCCGTGACCTGAACACCGGGAAGATCTCCACCCATGCGGCGGATGCCGTCATCCTGGCCACCGGCGGCTACGGCAACGTCTTCTTCCTCTCCACCAACGCGATGGGCTGCAACGTGACCGCCGCGTGGCGGGCCGCACGCCGCGGCGCCCTCTTCGCCAACCCGTGCTACACCCAGATCCACCCGACCTGCATCCCGGTCAGCGGCGACTACCAGTCGAAGCTCACCCTGATGTCGGAGTCCCTGCGGAACGACGGCCGCGTGTGGGCGCCGAAGTCCCGCGAGATCGCTGCGAAGATCCGCGAGGGCAAGCTGAAGCCATCCGAAGTGGCGGAGGACGACCGCGACTACTTCCTGGAGCGGAAGTATCCTTCCTTCGGCAACCTCGCGCCGCGCGACATTTCCTCCCGCGCCGCGAAGGAAGCCTGTGACGACGGCCGCGGCGTCGCCGGCACCGGCCTGGGTGTCTATCTCGACTTCCGCGATGCGACCGCCCGCCTCGGCGAGCCGACCATCCGCGCCCGCTACGGCAACCTCTTCCAGATGTATGACAAGATCGTCGGTGAGGACCCCTACCAGCAGCCAATGATGATCTACCCCGCCGTCCACTACACCATGGGCGGCCTGTGGGTGGACTACAACCTGATGTCCAACATCCCCGGCCTGCACGTGCTGGGTGAGGCGAACTTCTCCGACCACGGCGCGAACCGCCTTGGGGCATCCGCCCTCATGCAGGGCCTGGCGGACGGCTACTTCGTCATCCCCACCACCATCGCCAACTACCTGGCCACCCAGAAGCCCGGCACCTTCAACACGGAGATGCCCGAGTTCAAGGCCACGGAGGCGGAAACGAAGGAGCGCATCAACAAGCTTCTCAACGTCAACGGAAAGCGCACCGTCGATTCTTTCCACAAGGAACTCGGCCTGGTCATGTGGAACAAGTGCGGCATGGAGCGCTCCCGCGAGGGCCTCACCGAAGCGATCGCGAAGATCCCGCAGATCCGCGAGGAGTTCTGGCAGAACGTCCGCATCCCCGGCTCCGGCGACATCGCCAACATGGAGCTGGAGAAAGCGGGCCGCGTCGCCGACTTCCTCGAGTTCGGCGAACTGATGTGCTACGACGCCCGCGACCGCGAGGAATCCTGCGGTGGCCACTTCCGCGCCGAGCACCAGTTCACCGACGCCGATCCCGACGTCCAGGCCGGCAAGACGCAAGCCGGTGAAGCGAAGCGCCACGACGACCTGTTCTCCCACGTCTCCGCCTGGGAATACAACGGCGACGGCAAGGCCCCGACGCTCCACAAGGAGCCGCTCGTCTATGAATCCGTGAAGGCGTCCATCCGCAGCTACGCGTGATCCCGCGCAGTAAGGAGGGAGGACACTCCTGTCCTCCGGCAGCAATGGGAACCCATAGCAAAAGCATCGCGGGATAGCTCCGCCTTTCACTTTATTTCGCCAATGCCGTCGGTGGACATAGCAGCTCTGCCGCCATGTCGCACCTCCTTACTCTTCTCCGCCTGCTCTCAGTAAGGAGGGAGGACACTCCTGTCCTCCGGCTGCAACGGGAACCCATAGCAAAGGCATCCCGGGATAGCTCCGCCTTTCACTTTATTTCGCCAATGCCATCGGTGGACAGGAATGGGAGCGAAGTGGACATAGCGGCTCTGCCGCAATGTCCACCCTCCTTACTCGGCTGCAACCGGAACCCATAGCAAAGGCATCCCGGGATCGATCCGCCCTTCTCTTGGTTCCGCCAATGCCGTCGGTGGACAGGAGTGTCCACCCTCCTTACTCGGCTGCAATGGGAACCCATAGCAAAAGCATCGCGGGACAGCTCCACCCTTCACTTTATTCCGCCAATGCCGTCGGCGGACAACAATAGAAGCGCAGCGGACATAGCAGCTCTGCCGCCATGTCGCACCTCCTTACTTCCTCTTCAGCCGCCAGACTACCTCCACCTTCTGCTGGCGGGTGGGGTGCGCGTCTGTGAACAGTGACTCGAAACCATCCGCCTCGACGCGGAAACGGATCCCTTCGCGGTCGAACCGGTAGCTCTCCCACTCCAGCTTTCCGCCGAGTGATGCCAGGGTATCCCGGTACACCCATGGGTTGGCAGTGACAGGGGTGACGCGGAAGTTCCTGACCGGCTCCCCGGTGGCATCGTCCACGGCGGTGGCCTTGATGCGGAGGGCGGGCTTCATGACGATCACCGCTTCCTCATCTGGCCTGGCGATGGGATAGCCGGACATGATCCACTCCCCTTCGCCGATGTTGAACGTGAATGGCTCCGGCGGCGCGCTGTCCCAGGTGAAGCGACCGTCCTCATCCGTGCGGGTGCGGTAGCCCAGCGTCCGCTGGTTCCGCCACAGCTCCACCCGGACCTCCACCCCGGCATCCGGACGTCCATCCTCCCGCACCACACGTCCCCGGAACAGGGTTGGCGGGGAGAGGGTGAAAACGTGCTCCTTCTCCCCGCCCATCATGACTCCTTCCTGCGATGGGCTGAATCCGTCGGCCTCGATGGTGAGCAGCGCGTATTTTCCCCGCAGCCCTGTGAGGACGAATCTGCCGTCGCCGTCAGTGATCGCACCCCGCGGAGAGCTTGTGGCACGCGGGTTGATGCGGGCGCCATGGACCGGCCTGCCATTCCCATCCACCACCCGGCCATGGATGCGCGGCCCGTTTTTCAGGACCACGGTGGCGGTGCCGTTCCTGAGAGCCTCCGCTCCACCGGGGACGGAAGCCGCCCCGCCCCGGAATGCCAGATAGGCCGGGTGGGATATCTCCAGACCCAGCTTGCCGAGATCCTCCGGAAATCCCTCCAGTCTCCAGCGTCCGTCATCATCCGTCTTCGTGCCGGACGGGCGCGGGAGCCGGGCCATCAACACATAGTCGGACAAGGGTCCATGCGTCCTGACCGTGGCGCCCGCCACCGGCTGTCCATCCTCCCCGGCCACCCGGCCGGAAATGGACCGGGCCGGCTCCACCCGCACCTCGATTTCCCGATCCCATGAGTGACGCAAGGTGTCCACCTGATCCAGGACAAATCCGGAGTCCGTGACCAGGATGCCAAGCCGTTCGGTGCCTGCCCATCCGATGCGCTCCGGCGTGGATTCCTTCTCGAGTGTTTCCGGCGACGGGGTGAAAACGTAGCGCCCATCACCATCCGCTGCCACTTGGGACGGGCGCCCACCATTGAAACCGAGATGAAATTTCAGTCCCGGCACGGGCTGGCCGGTCCGCGCATGGATGAAGCGGATCCTCGCCTCCTTTGGCTGCGGGCCTTCCCGCGTGATGACTTTGACCCGGGGGCGGATCAGATCCGCGGCTTCGGACCCCACGTATCTACCATTGAGATAGTAGTCCGTCATCAGGCGTTGCCGTTCGTCCAGATCACTGAGATCCATCGGCCTGGAATGGAGGCGTTCGGAAAGGAGGCGTTCGAATTCCCTTCCGAAATCCGTTCCGGGCGGATCGAGGTAGTCCGGCGGCCCCCACTGCGGCGACCTCAACCGCTCAACCAACTCCCTTGTCACATCCAGGGTTCCTTCAGGTTCCACGTCCCAAGCGTCTTCCGCCTTCACCAGCGGGCTCTCTGCAGGCCGGGCGACGGCGGTCAGGGAGGCGATGCCAGCCCCCATCAGGGCGATGAATGCCACCGCCACCCCGGCGGCCCGGCCCATGCGGTTGCGGAAAGGATTCTCCGCGAGGATGGCGCGGACGCGGCGCTCGATGGCGGAGGAGCCCATCATTGGCACGCCGGTGCGGCGCATGGCCCGGGCATCCCCCGCCGTCCAGCCACTGGCCACGCGGACGAGCAGTTCCGCGTAGTCCGCGGCGGCCCCGCCACCGGAGACGACGGCTTCATCCGCCGCCAGTTCCGCCTCATGGCGCAGCCGTTTCCCCAGGCTCCATACGGCGGGATTCCACCACCAGATGGCACACGCGGCGGATGCCAGCATCTGCCACCACAGGTCCCTGCGGCGGTGGTGGGCCAGCTCATGGCGGAGGATCGCCCGGATCTGGCTTTCCGGCATGGCGGACATCCCTTCCGGCAGCCAGAGCCGCGCGCGGAACCAACCGGTGAGCAACGGGCTGGCAAGGCCCGGCACCCGGCGGTAAATGGCACGCCGCATCCGCAGGGAGTCCGTCAGGCGGTCGCCAATGCCGGCCATCATTCCGTCCGCCGGTTCTCCACGGCGGTGCAGCCAGAGCAGGCCGGTGAGATTCCGGAACACCAGCCAGAGCGCGACCAACGCCGCACCGCCGGACCACAGGGAAAGAAGGTGGGCTTCCAGCCAGCCGGACACGCTGTTCCGAGACGGTGCCGTGATGGCCGGGAGCCCTGCGGCTGGTGGTGAAGCGGTGTCGGGGAAAGCGCCCGCCTCCTCCATTTCCGGGATCACCGGCACCTCCTGCGGCATCACGAACTCTGCGGGAGAGTCCATCCCCTCGGGGATGTGATCCTCCATCCCCGCTTCCGGCGGGATCACGGGGATGTCCGCCCGCACCACTTCCCCAGCGGTTACGGCAGGAACCGCCACATGGACGGACAGCACCGGCAGTCTGCCGGAGCCGAACGGCCACAGCGCCGTCAGCAGCAACGCGGGGAGCGCGAGCCGCAGGATCCAGCAGCGCGCGACGGCGGAGCCTCCGCGGAAAAGGGCGGCGAGGATCAGGACCATCAGCACGATCACGGATGACTTCACCGCGCCCATGCACCACACCGCCAGTTCCGGGTGCCGTGTGAGGAATGCCCCCGCATCGAGGGCCGCCGCGGGAAATCCCGCGCTGGATGCCGCCCCGGACGCGTTCATTTTTTCCGCGCCTCCCCGATGAGTTTCATGAGCCGGTCCGCCTCCTCCGCCGTGAGCTTCAGGTTCTTCTGTCCCAGCAGCGCCATCGCCGCCTCCGGCGCGGAGTTGTTGAAAAACTTCCTCACCATGCCGCGCAGCGCCCCCACCTTCGCCTTGCCCGCGTTCACCGGCAGGCTGAACCAATCCCTCCCCGCCTCCTGTTCCTTCACCAGCATCCCCTTCTCCACCAGCAGGCGCAGGATCGACCGCACCGCCGAATACGTCGGCGGGTCCGGCAGATCCTCCCCGATTTCCCGGGCGGAGACACGCCCGCGCTTCATCACGATGCCGATGACCTGCCGCTCGCGGCGGCTCAATGATTCGTCAGATTCCTCATCCCACATATCCCATGCTGATATTTCAACATGGATGAGCACGCAAGATCTTTCTGCTGAAATTTCAACACCCTATGGGGAAAGGTGATGCGGGGCACGATCCACCGGTGGACCACCGTCCTTCCGAACCGCCGGTGATGAAAGCTTCGGCGACGGCGCGGGGAACAGCGGTGGCACCGGTGGATCATGCCCGGCGCATGTATCCGGAACGGGGCAGGCGGCGGAATCTTTGGGCAATCCGGCGGGAAAAACACCGCTCCAGAATGCGCGTGAAATATTCCGCGGGATGTCCATGCTGATTCACCGTGAAACCGAAGCCCATCTTCCTCCTGCCACCGCTGGTGCTGCTGGTCCTCTGCGGTATGCTCGCATCGATGCCCGGGGGAAGCATCATTTACATCCTCATCACCTCCACGAGCTGCATCCTTCCCATCGGCTTCAGCGGAGGATGGACGAAGTATGCGGGCATCGCCCTGTGGTTCATCTTCCTCGCTGACGGCCTGTCCGATGTTTACGAAGGGAGAAAACTCCAGCAAAAGCGGGAACAGCAGGCGATGAGGCATGCGAAGAAGCAATGGGAGCGGGAGCAAGCCGGCAAGGCACAGGATGACCCACCCCGGGAGTAAGCGGATATAACGGCGGTGCCATGATGCGGCCCCTCGCCCATGATTCCGGCTGCCCGAGTAAGGAGGGTGGACACTCCTGTCCACCGGCTGCAACCGGAACCCATAGCAAAGGCATTCCAGAACAGATCCGCCCTTCACCTGCATCGCCAATGCCGCCGAGGGACAGGAATGGGAGCATAGCGGACATGGCGGCTCTGCCGCAATGTCCCTCCTCCTTACCCAAAAAAATCCCCCTAACGCGCGGCCCGGATCGGCTATTCATACCTATGACCACTGCTTTCCACCGTGGCGATCCCGCTTGCCGAACCCATCCATGACCTTCCGCGCCATCCTGTTCTTCCTGACCCTCGCCGCCGCCCGGGCCGCGGAGCCCGCGTTCGACCAGATCGCGAAGCCGTTCATCGGGAAGCATTGCGTGGAGTGCCATGGCCCGGAGAAACAGAAGGGAAAGCTGCGGCTGGACACGCTGCCCGTGGATTTCAGCGATCCGCACACCGCCTCGAAGTGGAAGGAAGTGGTGACCTCCGTGAGCAACCATGAGATGCCGCCGGAGGATGAGCCGCAGCCGCCCTCCGCGGAGTCCGCCGCTTTCGCGGGCTGGCTGGAGGCGCGGCTGGGCGAGGCGGAGATCGCGAAACGTTCGTCCCGCGTGGTGATGCGCCGGATGAACCGCGCGGAATACAACAACACCATCCGCGATCTGCTGGGCGTGGATTTCCGGCCGGCGGACCAGTTCCCGGAGGATCCGCCCGCGGGCGGTTTCGACAACATCGGCCAGGCGCTGACCATGTCCCCCATGCAGATGGAACTCTACTACAACTCCGCCCGCCAGATCCTGGACCGGGCGCTGGCGGAGGGGGAGAAACCGGCGGGCATCAAGTGGCGGTTCGAGCCGGAGGAAAACACCGCCGGTCCCGACAAACTGCGGGTGAAACGGGATGGAAACAACATCCTGCTCAACGACGGCAACAACCCCACCGAGGGCGGTTTCACGGTGATCCACCATGATTCATGGGACAAGACGGTGGGCTTCCGGGACTTCGCCGTGCCGGTGGAGGGGGAATACATCATCCGCTTCCGCGCGGCGGGGCGGGTCCCGGACCAGGGGAAGTTCATGGCATCCGTGGAGGCCATGCTGGCGGCCAGCCGGGATGCCCGCATCGCGAAGGAACCGGGAAAGAAGGATCGCTTCGACCTCGACCACGCACGACTGGTGGAACATTTCCGCACGGACCGGATCTATGACTTCGGTCCGCCGCGGCTGAAGGTCACGCAGCAGCTCGGCAGCCAGCCGGAGGTCATCGCGGAGATGGATGTGGATGCGACGGAAGCCGCGCCGCGCGTGTATGAACTGCGCCGCCACTTCACCACCCAACGGGCGGGCATGACCTTCGCCTATGCCTATGAGATCCCGCGGAAGCTGGAGAACTTCGCCATCCAGAACAAGCCGGAGTTCGCCCGCCCGGAACTGCTGCTGGACTGGATCGAGCTGGAAGGCCCCATCCATCCGGTATGGCCGCCCGCCAGCCACACGCGGGTGCTTTTCGATTCCCCGCTGAGGGAAAAGGATGAGGCGGGCTACGCGCGGGAGGTGCTGGCCCGCTTCATGGCGCGCGCGTACCGCCGCCCGGTGACGGCGGAGGAGATCGACGGACGGCTGGCGCTTTTCACCAGGGCGCGGCCGGAGAAGCCATCGTTCGTGGAGGCGGTGAAGGTGCCGCTGGCGGCCATCCTGGCGTCTCCGCATTTCCTCTATCTGGTGGAGCCGGAAGCACCTGCGGGCAAGGCGCGCCCGCTCGCTCCCTACGAACTGGCCTCGCGGCTGTCGTATTTCCTCTGGTCCTCCATGCCGGATGAGACGCTGTTCCGGCTGGCCGGTGACGGCACGCTGGCAAGGCCGGAGGTGCTGGGCGCACAGGTGGACCGGATGCTGGCGGACCCGCGCTCCGCGGCCCTTGTGGAGAACTTCGCCGGCCAATGGCTGGGCCTGCGGAAAGTGGGGGCGAACCCGCCGTCAAAGACACTCTATCCGGAATACGACCGCCACCTGGAGATCTCCGTGGTGCGGGAGGCGGAGGGCTTTTTCAGCGAGATCCTGCGCCATGACCTAGATGTGCGGAACTTCATCCGCTCCGGGTTCGTCACCATCAACGAGCGGCTCGCCCGCTTCTACGGCATCCCCGGAGTAAAGGGGGATGCCATCCGCCGCGTGCCGGTGCCGGAGGGCGTGCAGCGCGGCGGGCTGGTCACGCTGGCGGCCATGCACGGCATCACCTCCAACGGCACGCGCACCTCCCCGGTGGTGCGCGGCACCTGGGTGCTGAAGACGCTGCTGGGCACGGACCCCGGCCTGCCGGTGGCCAACGTGGGCGAGATCCAGCCGACCGTGCCGGGCATCGGCAAGGCCACCGTGCGCCAGCGGCTGGCCATCCACCGGGAGGTGGAGAGCTGCGCGCGCTGCCATGACAAGATCGACCCGCTGGGCCTCGCGCTGGAGAACTTCGACGCCTGCGGGAAATGGCGCGAGCAGGAAGGACATGGCTACAACGGCCGCATCGAGAAGAACGATCCCGTGATCGACGCCTCCGCGAAGATGCCGGACGGCACGGAATTCACCGGCGTGCGCGGCCTCCAGGATGCGTTGCTGGAAAAGGACGATCTGTTCCTCAACGCGCTGGCCACCCAGCTCACCACCTACGCGCTGGGGCGCGAGCTGGGCTTTTCCGACCGGCCCGCCATCCGCTCCTTCACCGCCGCCATGCGGAAGGAAAAGAACACGCTGCGTTCGCTCATCAAATCCATCGTCACCTCGGAGTCCTTCATCACCAAATAACCTCCCGCCAAAGCCATGCAAATCCCTCCCTCCGCCATTCTCCCCTGCTCCTTCCTCCTCCTGTCGGCGTCCCACGCGGGCGCGGCCCTGCTCGCCTATGAAGGGTTCGGCACCGCGCCCGGAGGCTACAGCCATACCGGAGGCTATGTCAGTTCGGGCGATGCCCTCGTGTTCGGCAACAGCGGCCCGGGCACCGGCCAGAATCCTCCCGCCAGCGGTTTCACCGCAGATGGCTGGGTCCTGGGCGGCCAGCAATCCGCCAACACCTACGCCAAGGTCCAGGACCAGCAGATGTCCTATTCCACCGGTGGGATGGCCCTCGTGACCACCACCGGGCAGACATCCATTTTCCGCCAGGGAAATACCGGCACGACAACACGGACGTATTCCCGGAATCTCAATCTGGGCATCACCGATACGTTCCCGGCCTCCATCTACATGTCCGGCATGTTTTCGTTCGAGGGTTCCGTCATCGCCAGTTCCATCAATTTCCTCACCACCTACACCGTGGATTCGTCCAATCGTTCCTTCGGCCTGTCCATCGCCGCCGATGGCACGATCAACTTCACGGGCAACGGCGCGACCGGCGGTTCCTCCACCCTCAGCCCCCTCATCGCCGGCACGACCTATTTCTTCGTGATGAAAATCGAGGAAGGCGGGGGAAGCTCGGGCGGACGGGATCTTTTGTCCTTCTACCTCAACCCCGTCGATCTGACATCGGAAGCGGCCAATACGGTCGGTGCGACCCGTGACGCCTACTACATCAACCCCGGCGCCTATGACATGCACGGCGTCCGCTTCGGCGCGGCTCCCGACACGGACCAGGCCTTCATTTTCGATGAACTCCGCATCGGGAACACCTGGGCGGATGTCGTGCCCCACATCCCCATCCCGGAAGTCTCCTCCACGCTCATGGCAATCACCGCCATGGGCGTCTCCATGAGCCGCCGCCGCCGCTGAGAACGCCGGACCCCAAGGACAGATGCACCCCAATCTCCGCCACCCTCTCTCCCGCCGCACCGTGCTGCGCGGCCTCGGCGTTTCCCTCTCGCTGCCCTTGCTGGAGGCGATGTTGCCACGCACGCTGCATGCCGCCCCCTCCACCTACCGTCCGCTGGCGGATGCGGGGACATCCCCCGCCCCACGGGCGATCTTCTGCTATGTATCCAACGGGGTGAACATCCTGGACTGGATGCCGGAGGCAGCGGGAAAAGGCTACGGACTCTCCCCCACCCTGCGGACGCTGGAGGCACACAGGGATGACTTCAGCGTGCTCACCGGGCTGGGCCACCCGCGCTGCACAGGCGGCCACAGCGGCGCGGATACCTGGCTCACCGGCGCGGATCTGCGGGCCGTCCCGGGGAAGGACTACACGAACGGCGTGTCCATCGACCAGGTCATCGCGGAAAAGATCGGGGAAAAGACCCGCTTCCCCTCCCTCCAGCTCGCGGACCAGAGCGGCACCGGCCCCGCCCTGCACAGCCACACGCTGGCCTTCGACCGGAACGGCACCCCGCTCCCCGCGGAAAACAGCCCGCAGAGGTTGTTCGACCGCCTATTCATCCCCGAGGACGCCGCATCCCGCGAGGCGACGCTGAAGCGGTACGCGGAAAAACGCAGCATCCTGGACGAAGTGCTGGGCGAAGCGAAGGCTCTGGAGCGGAAGCTGGGAACGGCGGACAAATCGAAGCTCGATGAATACCTCGCCTCCGTGCGCGAAACCGAGCTGCGCGTGCGGCGGCAGGTGGAGTGGATCGACGTGCCGAAGCCACAGGTGGATGCGAAAGGCCTCCAACTGAACAGCAAGCCCGGCGACGCCCACGACCGGCCGATGTGGCTGGATGTGATGATGGAGATCAGCTACCTCGCCTTCGTCACGGACGCCACCCGCATCATCACCTTCCAGTGGGCGCGGGAGGCAGGCGGCTACGGACCCGGCGGGCAGAACCACCACGAACTCTCCCACCACGGCGGGGATCCGGAAATGTTGCGCCGCCTGGCGGAAGTGGACCGACAGTATCTCGAACGGCTCTCCCGTTTCATGACCTTCCTGAAGACCACCACGGAAGGCGGCCGACCCATGCTGGACCACACGATGATCGTCTATGGTTCCGGCATGAACAGCGGGCCGAAGGGCGAGCACTCCCCGAAGAACCTGCCCCTGCTCGTCGCCGGTGGCGCGGCCCTCGGCATGAAGCACGGCCAACACCTCGCGAACGATCCGGAAAAACATCCCCCGCTCTCCAACGTGCTGCTCTCCGTGGCGCACAAGATGGGCGTGGAGACACCGGCATTTTCCGACAGCACGAATGATTTCGCGGAGCTTTACCGCGGTTGAGGCTGTGTTTCCAAACGATTGCGGTTACATCGGGAATCAAGGAAAATCCCCGCTCCGGATTCCTCCCGGCCTTGATCCCGCGTGTGTCCGTCACTCCTTTCCTCCCTTTCCAGCCAAGCAAAGACGCTGCGACCAGCGACGGAATGGCCTTGCCATCCGCCGTTGGGGGAAAGATAGATCATCCCGCCTCCGCACCGCACCGTAGCCACGGAACACCGGTTCCCGGAGGCAATCCATTTCCTTGGGAAACAAGGGACAGGGCCTGTAGCTCAGCGGTTAGAGCAGGGGACTCATAAACAGGATTTGACCAGTTGCAAAACGTGGCATCTCGTTGCATGTGAGATTTTTAAGTGATGAGGTAGCCTAGTGGGCTGTAGTGGATTGTTGCGTGATGTAGCGTTGATTTTTGTTTAAGGGAGACACTGGGGGAGACACTGGATGCGATTCCGGCAAGCTACAATTTTGGTTTAAATGCCCGCCACTCCTTCTTTGGGAACAGTTCCGGAACCGATACCTTCAGTGCCTTGGCGAGTTCCAGCAGTTCGACATCCGCCACCCATTTGACCTGCCCCTCGATCCGGGCGACGACACCACGGGAAATATCCCATCCCTGCAACTGACAGACGCTCGCCAGCTTCGCCTGCGACCAGCCAAGGCGGTTGCGGATCGCGATGATCTGGGGGCCGACGATGTTTTTCGGAGCGTCCATGCTCCGCTCCATCTATCGGGAAATTCGCTTGCTTATGTCCGGAATACCAGACATTCGTGCGGATAGATACCCCCATGGATCCTATGATATTTTCCTGCTGGAACTGCAATGGTCACATTTCCGCCGATGAATCGCTGGCGGGGAGGGAGGTGACCTGTCCTCACTGCGAAGCCACGATGGTGCTTCCGGAACACTTCGTTCCGGTAGAACCGACCCGGCACCCGAGATCAAGGACGGCGGCGGAACAGGGTTTGCGTTCGGGCCGGTCCAGGAACCGTCTGATGGCTGTGGGTGCTGCAACCGCGACGTTGGCGATCCTTGGCTTCGCGGCGTGGAGCCTTCTTTTTTCATCCGCTTCCAAGCTCGCTGGCCGGTGGATGCCGCTCCACGAATCGGGAGTCTCCACAATCTCCCGGTGGGAGTACGACGGCAGCGGAGGTCGATCCTTGGTCAGATCGTCGCCACCGCAACCGTGGTTCGAACGGGCAACTGTGGGTGAGGTTTCGGAGGTGGAGTTCCTCAAGGATGGAACCGTCATTCTCTCCAGGGATGGGGGAACTACTTCGGGAAAGTATCGTGTATTGGGCGGGGATCGCATCGAGTTTGATTTCGGCTCAGGGGGATCATCGGTGATTCCGGTGGAGATTGGTGGACAGAGGATCTCAGTCCTTGGCGATGGCGGTCGGGTGATTGGGAGCTACACGAAGCTCGAAAAATGAATCCGCTTCCTGACACAAACCTGCCGTCCACGCTGGAAGTCCACATTACAAGAGAGGACAAGCAGACGGGGCCATTTACCGTTGCGCAGATCCGGGCCATGCTGGATGGGGGCTTGCTTTCAGCGGGTGATCTGGCGTGGCACGACGGATTGGACGACTGGCTGCCCCTGTGGCGGGTCCTTGGTTGTCCGCCGCCGCCACCTTCTGCGAATCCCCCCATCCTTCCGGCAGTGGTGGCTGCCTACCCGTCGGAATACATGGTTCCGCGTGAGGAACCGCGTGGCGGTATCAGGAGGGAAGAGGCGTGGAAGATCATCCTGTTCGTGATGGTGACCTTCGGCCTCTACGGACTGTATTTGCTTCCCCACCACAACGACCAGTTCGCGCGATTGTCCCGGCGGCCACGGATGCACTTCTGGTTGTTGTTGACTCTGACTCTCGCCACAGTGGGGATTTTCGGAGTCTTCTACCAGCTATGGCTGTCGGCATCGCTCAACAAGTTTTCGGAGGAAATGGGAACAGCAGGACGCAATCCGTCACTTTGCTGGCACGTTACGATGCTGAACTTCGTTTCCTTCACGACGGCCTTTTCTTCCGCGGGGATGGCCATTCCGTTTTCACTGTTCCTGGGCGGTTGCGCGTTCTGGGTTATCCAGAAGGAGCTGAACCTTTATGCGGATAGGTCATGAGGGAGTACCGTGTGATTGAGGAGATACCGTCTCCCGATTCTGGGAGTAAGTCCTGATTCCAGACTTTACCCCCGATCTGGGGTAAAGTTCCACCTCAGTGAAATCCCGCCCTGTCCCGCGTTAGATGAAACCGAATAAGCGCACGTTGTTGCGCCGGTTTCCGTGAGACCGCCGTGAGGCGGAGGTAGCGGATTCCGACCATCCCCCGAAGGCCCGGCACTCCGCCGGGCCTTCTTCGTTTCAACCCACAACCCCAACCATCATGGCCATCAAACTGATTGCGAACTACTCCAAGCGCCTCGGCCTCCCCGGGTTCTCGTCCCACCAGTTCAGTGTCTCGGTCGAGACGGAGCTAGTGGCAACCGACGACATCCCCGGCGAGTCCGGACGCCTCTACCAACTCCTCCAGCAGAACGTGGACGAGCAGATCCTCGCCACCGGCTTCGTCCCACCCGCCGACTACGGCATGGAAGCTCCGGCTCCGGTGAACGGTCGTCCGCCGGCCAACGGCGGAACTGCCGCTTCCTGGCAGCGCGGACCGACGTGGAAATGCTCCGACAAGCAGCGGGATCTCATCCTCAAAATTGTCGATGAGCACCGCCTCGACAAGGCGTCCATCGAAACGCTCGCCAACGAACGCTTCGGCAAGGGCGTCAAATCCCTCAACAAGATGGAGGCCTCCGGGCTGATCGACGAATTGCTGGACACCCACGGCTCACCGCAGCAGCAGCCTCCCGCCAACGGCCAGCGACGGACCAACGGTTCTGTCTATGCCAACGGAAGGAGGTCCCGGTGATCACTCCGACATCCACAGGGCGGTTCGAGACCGGGCTCTCCGCCTACGCGGGGACGTTCCCGGACCACATCAGCCCGACTGCTGCGAAGTCGTATCTGGCATGTTCCCTCCGCTTCTACTTCGAGCGGGTGGCGTGCCTGAAGAAACCGACGCCGAAGAACCTGCACCTCGGCAAGGCGGTTCACGCCGCGCTGCAGGCATTCCACCTCGCCCGCTGGCGGGGAGGGGACCATTCACCTGAAACCATCGCCACCGCCTACGAGGAGGCTTTCCTCCGTCTCGAACGGGAGGAAGGACCGGTGAACTTCGACGATGCCGCGGAGCGCGAGAGATCCCGCACCGACGGATTGCGAATCGTCGCCGCCTACCTCGACAGCCCGGAAGTCCTGAAAGGGAAACCCCGGGCGGTCGAGGTGAAGTTGACCGAGGAAATCCCCGGCCTGTCCGTCCCCCTCACCGGCGCGATGGATCTGGTCGGTGAGAACCTCATCCCCATCGACTTCAAATCCGCCGCCGCGAAGCCTGACATCGGGCATGCGGCGTTCGAGCACGAGATCCAGCTGGTGTCCTACCAGCTCCTGATGGAGGCCGCCACGGGCGAAAGTCCACCGTCGCTGGACCTCGTGTTCCTGGTGAAGACGAAGACTCCGCAGGTGATCCGGGTCAAATCCCCACCGGCGGACGCCGCCGGAAGAAGCGGGTGATACGCCCTTCTCGAAACTGCCGTCACCGGCATCGCGGAGGACCGGTTCCATCCGCAGCCGGGGATGCATTGTTCGTGGTGCCAGTTCCGCCGCGAATGCGCGGCACGGCTCCCGCGGGAGCGGGAGGAAAGGAGGGCGGCATGAAATCCTTCTTCCCCGCATCCTGCTCCTATTGGCCCTGCTGTGGCTTCCGTCCTGCGGCAGCGGAGGTGGTATCAGCCGGGAGGAGGCTCGCATCCAGCGGGAGGTGAACCAGCGGGTGGAAACCATCCGTTCCGAAATGAAGGTGTCGGAGACCCGCTGGAAGACCGCCCGGGTGGTCGCCTTCTGCCTGCTGGCGGGAGGAGCGCTCATCTGGTTGTTCAACGGCGGGGGTGGTTCTTCCATCGGCGAGAGCTACCCGAAGCTGGCCGACCCCAGAAACCATGACCCCGGTCACCGCCGACGCGTGATCGACCGGCACTACCCTGACGAAGATGAACCCGACGAGTATCCGTATCGCCGTTGAGGTGGTCCTGGTGCTCGGAACCGCCGGGCTTCTGCTGGAACTGGTCCAGTCCCACTCGTGGGCGGTCATCCTGATCGCGGTCGCCGCGCTCATGTGGCTCCAGGTCCGCCGTCATCACTGACCGCCATCCGTCCGGCATCCTGCCGGTTCACCCACGCCCGTCCGGTTCGATCCCGTGGCGGGCGTTTTCATTTCCAACCCCAACCCCTGAAAACAACCATGAACCCACAGAACCAACCACTCCTCGACGCCATCTGCCGCCGGGGAGTTCTTGTCTCCACCAGCGTCCGTTACTGGCGCGGGTGCAAGAAGCTCGCGCCCGAGGATCTCGGACTCGATCCATCCACCGTGAGCGACCGGCTGATCCAGCTCGGCCACAAGCGGCTTATCCCCCGTGAGGCGTTGTCACGCTTCGCCCTCATCGAATCCCGGGCACACGCCTTGGTCGAAGCGGCGAGCTTTCCGTTTCTCGGAGGCATCGCCCGCTTCGTCCCCAACCCACGCCTCGCGGAGGTGGTGGAGAAGCTGGCCAAGCTGCGGGAGGAATTCCGTGACGAAACCCTCGCCTTCGTTGCGGACTACACACCGCTGCGGGACCGCGCGCTCGCCGAGTGGCGGGCGGCTTCCGTCCAACTCCGTGGCTCGGAGCGTCTGCTCCACACCATCGAGCAATCATTCCCTCCGGCAGGCTCCATCGCGAACCGCTTCGTCTTCGAGACGAGGATGTTCCAGGTGGCCGCCCCAGACAGCATCCGCCTAGAGGTGGTCGAGGGAGTCGAACAGATGGAGGTTGCTGAGGATCGCCGGCGCATCGCCGATGAAGCTTCCCGCAAGCTCCGGAGCGACCTCGACGAGTTCATCCGTGAAAGCGTCACCGCCCTCCGTCAGGAAACCGCCAAGCTCGCCTCCGATGTTCTCGCCACCATCGAGGGATCGGAGAACGGCGTCCATCAGCGGACCCTGAACCGGCTGTCTTCGTTCATCGACGATTTCCGCTCCCTCAACTTCGCGGGGGACCGGGAGTTGGAAGGAACGCTGGAGAAGTTTCGCCGTGATCTGCTCACCCGGAGCGCGGAGGACTACCGCAGCAGCGGGGGAGCGATGCGGGATCTCACCGCAGGCCTCGACCGCCTGCGTGAATCCGCCGTCCGCCTGGCCAAGGGAGACGCGGGCGATGTCCTCAGCCGTTTCGGCCAGATGGGCGTGCGCCGTTTCGCCGAGGCGGGCTGATCCGCACCTGCCCCCAACAACCCACCCTACAGCGGGCGGTCCGATTCGTCGGGCCGCCCGTTCCCATTTCCACACCCCGCACGTCATCACCATCACCCCGACCGCCAATGTCCGCCTATCAGCCTGAATACACCAACCATCATCACCACTAACCAACCCCTACCCAGAACCACCATCATGTCCCACTTCACCACCATCAAAACCGAAGTCCGCGATCTGGAGGCCCTCAACGACGCCTGCGTCGAGATGGACCTCAAACTCGTTCCCGATACCACCTGCCGCGGCTATGCCGGTGCCGTCCGCAGGGCCGACCATGTCATCCAGCTCAAAGGTCCGTATGACATCGCCGTCGATCCTGCGGAGGGCGGCCGCTATGGCTTCTCCGCCGACTGGTGGGCAGGTCATGTCGAAAAGGAAGTCGGAGCAGGCTACGGTCGGCTCCTCCAGTCCTACGGCGTCCACAAGACGCTGCGTGAGGCACGCATGCGCGGCCTTCGTACGTCACGCCAGGTTACCGAGGATGGAACGATCCTCCTCACCCTGGAAGGAGGTTCCCTGTGAGCCGCCGCATCCTGGTCAAGGTCTCGCCCACCGGCGGGATCACGGTCGACGCGGAGGGCTTCCAAGGCAAGGGCTGCACCGACGCCACCAAGGCGATCGAGGAGGCCCTTGGTTCCCGGACCGCCCGCACCCTGAAGCCGGAGTTCCAGAGAAAAGTGGCCAGCCAGCCGCTCCACCAGCAACTCGGCAATGGGGGTGGGGAACCATGAGTTCCTCCATCCTCCGCTTCAATCCCACGGGTAAGGTCGCCTGTCTCTACACCGAGGCCATCGACCTGCGCTTGCTGGGTACCCTCGAGATCAAACGCCTCACCGACATTCGCTTCCACGACGAAATCCAGCAATGGGAAGTCGTGATGGCGGGAACCGGTGAGATCATCCATCGAGATCCTTCCCGCGAGGCCTGCCTCGCCTGGGAACACGAAAATCTCGGCTGATCCGAAACGATCAGCCGTTCCCATCGGCCCCGGTCTCCATCTGGAGACTGGGGCTTTCTCATTTCATCCAACTGAACAAATCATCATGCAACAACAGCTCATTCCCTATCTGCGGGCCGGTTACGCCGGACTCGCCGTCATCACCGCCGAGGAAGCACGGGCGGAGGCGGAGATCGCCGCCACCTGCGCCAAGCTCGGACGAAACCTCTCCGCCTGGTCCTCGTCAGAGGGTCTGGTGGATACCAGCGAACGCAGGGCACAGCCTTGTGTTGATCCGCTGGAAGCCCTCCAGTTGATAGGACCGAAGTTCGCTGCCGAGTCTCCGCGTCATGTCATCGTGATGCGGGACCTTCAGCTCCATCTGGAACAGACCGATCCGATGCTGGTCCGCCGGCTGAAGGACCTGCTCCGTCTCGCCAAGACCAACGGCCACGCCCTCATCCTGCTGGGCTGCCGCCTCCGGTTACCCGCCGAACTGGACCACGAGATCACCCGCATCGACTTCGCCCTGCCGGGACCGTCTGAACTGGGTTCCGTCTTCAATGGCATCGTCGAGTCGGCCAAGCTCACCAGCCCGGAGGAAGACGAACGTGAGGAGATCCTGCACGCCGCGCTCGGCCTCACGACCATCGAAGCGGAGAATGTCTTCGCCCTGTCGGTCGTCGAGAGCGGCAAGCTGGATCCGGAAATCATATCCCGCGAGAAGGCCCGCACGCTCAAGCGCAACGGACTGATCGAGGTCATCGAAACCAAACCCTCGCTCGATGCCATCGGCGGGCTGGACAACCTGAAACAGTGGCTCGAAACGCGGAAACTCGCGTTCAGCGCCGAGGCGAAGGAGTTCGGTCTGCCCGCTCCCAAGGGGCTGCTCATCGTCGGGATCCCCGGCACCGGAAAAAGCCTGACGGCGAAGGCAACAGCCACGGCATTCGGCATCCCGTTACTCCGCCTCGACATGGGCAAGGTCTTCGGCGGGATCATCGGCCAGAGCGAGGCGAACCTGCGTTCCGTCATCCAGACCGCCGAGGCCATCGCACCGTGCGTGCTGTGGATCGATGAAATCGAGAAGGGTTTCTCCGGCACCAAGAGCAGCGGCAGCACCGACGGAGGAACGACCGCCCGGGTGTTCGGCAGCTTCCTATCCTGGATGCAGGAGAAGGAGAAGCCGGTTTTCGTCGTCGCCACCGCGAATGATGTGACAAAACTCCCTCCCGAGTTTATCCGTAAGGGCCGCTTCGACGAGATGTTCTTCGTGGACATCCCGACGGCGATCGAGCGAGGGATGATCTGGCAGGTTGTCGTGAAGAAGCATTGGCGCAAGCCAACCGACTTCGACTGCGTGGAACTCGCCAGGGTGACCGAGCAGTTCACGGGTGCCGAGATGGAAGCCGTGTTCGTCGAGGCGATGTTCACCGCCTTCTCCGAGAACCGGGCGCCCAGGTTGCGCGATGTTTCACGCGCTGCGCTCGACACCCGACCGATCATCCACCAGATGGACACCGAGATCGCCCGCCTCCGTGATTGGGCGAGAGGGCGGGCACGGGAAGCCGGAGGCGACGATCCTGCTCCGAGAAAACGGTCCCGACGCCGTTTTGAGGAGAACTGATTTCGGCAAGGCGCCGCATGAGGCAAGCCCGGTCGCCCGACGCTCCATCAAAGCGCGGCCGGGGCAACACATGGCCGCCACGTTCCTTCACCCGGGACGTGGCGGCCTTTCCATTTTCCACCATGAACAAACAAACCACATTGTACTACAGCGAAGGCTCATCCGATAAGGTGTATGAGATCTTCATCGAACCGAAGGACGACGGATGCATCGTCCGCTATGCCTATGGCCGACGGGGCAGCACCCTCCAGCCAGGGATCAAGACCCCGAAACCTGTGCCAGCCGAAGAAGCCGGAAAGATCTTCGACAGCCTGGTGAAGCAGAAGCTCTCCAAGGGCTACCGGGTTGGCGAGTCGGGTGCTCCGCCGCCAGTGTCCAATGACTGGGAAGGAGAACACAGTGGCATCCATTGCCAACTCCTCAATCCCATCGAAGAACCCGAAGCCGACCGATACCTGAAGGACGACCGTTGGTGCGCCCAGGAGAAATTCGATGGGCGTCGCATGCTGATCCGCAAAACCGGTGACGCCGTGGTCGGTATCAACCGGCGCGGGTTCTTCACTCCGGTCCCCGCGAGGATTGCGGCGGCAGCGCTGGAAATCCCATTCGACTTCCTGATCGACGGCGAGGCCATCAGCGACAGGTTGCACGCCTTCGATCTGCTGGAACTCCGCGACCGGGATCTAAAGGCAGCGCCTTACGTCGACCGATTGGCCTGCATGGTCCGCTGGATCGACACCAGCGGGGGAATCCTTGTGGTGCCCACAGCTTTCAACAGTGAAGACAAGATTGCGCTGCATCATCGTCTGCGGAAGCGGGATGCGGAAGGAGTCGTATTCAAGGACATCCACGCGGGCTACGGTGAAGGGCGACCTAACAGTGGTGGCAGCCAGCTCAAGTTGAAGTTCCACGCGACCGCTTCCTTCATTGTCGGTGCGGTCCATCCGACGAAGCGGAGCGTGGGTCTCGGGCTGATCGACGGGAGCGGAAGCGTGGTCGTGGCGGGCAACGTGACCATTCCGCCGAATCACGCGATCCCCCAAACGGGAGCGATCGTGGAGATCCGTTACCTCTACGCCTTCCCGGAGAGCGGATCGGTCTATCAGCCGGTCTATCTGGGACGGAGGGACGACATCGAGCTGAAGGAATGCGTCACGGCGCAGCTCAAATACAAGCCATCCACCGCGGACGAAGCGGCGTGAGGGGGAAGCCGGGGGAGGACTGTGGACTTCTCCGGCTTTGGGGCGCGCAGCCTCACAGCAAATCTTGGTCGGAAGAAACCCGATCCAAACAACAAGAAACAACAAACCATGAAGAAGATCGCCATTATCATCACGCTCACCACCCTGGTCGCCATCGGCATCGCCACGGCCTTCTCCGTCAAATGCTCGTTCTGCAACGGCACCGGATGGAGAGGTCAGTTCCGCTGCAATTATTGCGGAGGAGACGGAGACATTGGTAGGTAAAAGCAAGCTGGTCTGGCCGTGGCACCCGAGGTGCCCGGCCAGACCTGATATTTGACTGGGTGAGATCTTCTTTTTTGCTGGGTTTCACGTCGGAAACCTCTGAGCTTGTATCCAAGGAATTGGCTGCCTGCCCGAATCTGGTTCGGTGATTTTGCTCCCGAAAACAAGATTGTCGAAAGGGTTTCCCGTTCTGCCGGTGTTCAACTGAGGTCATCCATTCGTAAGATCATGAGACCAAAGCATTCCTGGATGTTTGTAACTTTGCGGCACGTCGACTCGTGCTGGGATTTGCTTCCGTTGATGGTTGTATGTAATGCTCGCCTTGCTGAGGATCCCCATTGAAATCGAATCCGCCAATTTTGATGATCGATAATGAATTTGATGATTTTCTCAAGCGAAGTTCACCTCCGCTGGTAGTGCCGTTCACTTTCCGCCAGTCAGTTTGGCACCGCATCGAGGTGGCGGCTCCGATCCCGCGGCTTGTGATGTTTCTGGCAAAGCTCACCCAACCCTTGGGGGCAGGAATTCTGGCCGCCGCGGCACTCGTGATCGGTGTCCTTCTCGGGAACTCGATGCCCGGCACCGAGGACCGTGCCCAGATTGATTACATTGAATCCGTGAGTCCCTTCGCCCATCAGAAACCATGAAGCGCGGATTGACCGTCGCATTGGCGATCATGTTGGTCGGCCTGCTAGGGTTCGGGATTTCCCGTTCCAGAAAAGAGTACCGGATGAGCGGGATCCTCGTCGACACACTGCCGGAGTTGGTCTGGTTGAAATCAGAGTTGTCCCTGACGGATGAACAACTGAGGCGGGCGACCGACCTTCACCGGGCCTATCGCCCCAAATGCGAGGAGATGTGCCATAAGCTTTCCGCGGCTCATGAAACGGTGGAGCGATTGTCACGCGGAGGCGTCGGGATGACTGGAGAACTCAAGGCGGCCATTGAAGAACATGCCGCGGTACATGCGGAATGTCAGGAGGCCATGCTGGAGCATCTTTATGAGACGGCCGGTCTTTTCGGTCCTGAAAAAGCCCGGGAATATCTCAATATCATGATTCCGCATGCACTGGATTCCGCCCATGGGGTTTCGGATGTGGACGAAGGGCACTGAGCAGCAATCAATGGAAGAGTCGGATTGCGATCTCATGACCAGACTAGGGCGGGGCGACGACCTCGCCTTGAATGTGCTCATGGACCGGTGGAGTGCGCGGATCATTTCTTTCCTTTATCGAATGTCCGGTCGCCATGACACGGCGGTCGACCTGGCCCAGGAGACTTTCGTCAAACTGTATGCCGCCAGGGAACGTTACCGGGCGACTGGTAATTTTAGCACCTATCTTTTCGGCATCGCAGTCAATCTGTATCGCAACCATTTGCGATGGCTCGGCAGGCACCCCTCGGTTTCCCTCGATGGTCCCGGGCAGAAAAGGGGAGAGCTCGTCCGGTCGAGTTTCGTTTCTCCGTCGGACCAAGTCGAGAGGGCGGAGACCTGGTCAGCCGTCGAAGAGGCGCTGCGGCGGCTGCCTGTCGAGTTGAGGGAGGCGATCTCGTTCTACGTCTACGAAGGGATGACCTATGCCGAAATCGCCGGAATCACCAAATGCACGGTGAAAGCCGTGGAGAACCGAATCTACCGAGCGCGCCAGATTCTCCGTGAGGAGCTCAAGGAAGTTCGAAAATAAATTCAGGAAAATCAGGGAGCTATTCCAATTTCCGGACATCAACTGGAAATCCATGCTGAATACCCACTTTCCACGCCCTACTCCAAGATGCTGAACGATGACCCGAATCTGAAGCAGTTCGGGCTCTGGTCAGGGACCGATTCGCTTCCCGTAGGCCATCCGTCGCATCCGATGACGGAAAAACTCTGTGCTTACCGACACTGGAGCGACCTGCCGCTAGCCCGAATTGTGAAAGGAAGTCTCGGAATTATCCTGATGGGGCTGTGTTCGTCATATGCGGAGAAAGTGCGTCATGCTCCTTTCCGGGTTCCGCGCCCGATCGTCGGAAGGCTCATACGGAACGGACATCTCGTGAATGCGGTGAGGAAGCGGGATCACGATCTGATCCGGAATTTCATGGCGGATTACTGGTCCTCGCCGGCGTCGGAGGAATTTTACGTCAACCTTTCCCACCGCTATGAAACCCTCTTTCTCGCCTATCATTCGGGGATCGTGGAGGAAACCGTCGCTGCTTTGGAGGCGGCCGGAGGAGGCTTCACCGAACTCATCGAGATCGGTTCCGGGGACGGCAAGATCCTCGGACATTTCGCACGCCGGATGGAAGGTCTGGCTGGACTCCACGGGATCGACCTGAATCCCGAGCAAACGGCCGCGAACCGCGGGATCTACGCGTCCGATCCGAGGATGAATTTCCATCTGGGTGATGCCAGGGAATGGATTCCCGCCAACATTCGGCCCGGGACGGCCGTCATCGCGAACGGTGGCGTGTTGGAATATTTCACCCGTCCAGAACTTCAGGAGCTGTTTTCCGAAATCGGTTACCGCACCCCGTCCGTCATCGCCATCACCGAAAGCATCGCCGCCGACCATGACCTGAAGAGGGAAAGCGACACGTTTCCGTACGGACTCGAACTGTCGCTCTCCCACAACTACCTCTCCCTGCTCCACGATGCGGGCTATGAAATCGCCTACGTGAACGATCGGCATACGACCCCTCAGGAATCCGAGATTGTCGGACGGTGGCTGCAAGTGGTCGCATTCCGAAAATAGGGTGGAGGGAGATGACCCGGGCCGGGTCAGGGTGATTTGTCCAACTCCTGGTTGCGAAGACGGAGCGCGTTACCGATGACCGAGACGCTGCTCAGGGCCATTGCCGCCCCGGCGACCATCGGATTCAGCAGCCATCCTGTCAGCGGATAAAGGACACCCGCTGCAATCGGAACGCCTGCAAGGTTGTAGAAGAACGCGAAGAAAAGATTCTGTCGGATGTTTCTCATGACGGCATGACTGAGTTCGAGCGCCCTCGATATTCCGCGCAGGTCTCCTTTCACCAGAGTCATGCCGGCGCTTTGGATGGCGATGTCGGTTCCGGTTCCCATCGCGATACCCACATCCGCCTCGGCGAGGGCCGGAGCATCGTTGATGCCATCGCCCGCCATGGCGACGATGGCACCTTTCGCCCGGAGTTCCCTGATGATGCGATGTTTGTCGGAAGGAGCCAGATCTCCCCTGACATCGTCGATCCCGAGTTCCTTCCCAACTTTCGCCGCCGTGGCCTGGTTGTCGCCGGTGAGCATCACCACCTTCAAGCCCATCGCGTGAAGCGACTTCACTGCCTGCGGGGTTGCTTCCTTTATCGGATCCGCCACGGCGATGAACCCGGCGATGTCTTCATTTTCCGCGATCCAGATGACGGTGTGCGCCCGTGCCTGGAGATCTTCCGAAGCGGACCTCAAGGCGTCCGGAACGCCTGATGAAATGCTTTCGATCCATGCAGGTTTTCCAATTCGGATGAGATGTCCGTCAATTTCACCTTGGATACCGGATCCAGTCACGGAGTCGAAATCCCGCACCTCCGGGATGGAAAGCCGGCGGCTCTCCGCCTCTTTGACGATGGCTTGGGCCAGCGGATGCTCGCTCAATGATTCGAGGGCGGCGGCCATCGCCAAAAGATGGTCATCGTTGCGGCTGTCGGTTGAGAAGACGCTTTTGACTGCGGGTCGGCCCTCGGTCAGCGTGCCGGTTTTGTCGGTCACGAGGTAATTGACCTTTTCGGCGCGTTCGAGAGCTGCGGCGTCGCGGATGAGAATGCCGAGCTGTGCTCCGCGGCCCACACCAACCATGATCGACATCGGAGTTGCCAATCCCAATGCGCAGGGACATGCGATGATCAGGACCGCGACGCTGTTGGCGATGGCGTAGGCGAGGCGCGGCTCGGGTCCCCAGATCATCCAGCCGGTGAAGGTCAGCAGCGCGACGAGGACGACGGCGGGAACAAACCAACCTGAAACCTGATCGGCCAGACGCTGGATGGGAGCGCGGCTTCGTTGGGCGTCGGCGACCATTAGTACGATCTGCGATAGCAACGTGTCCGCGCCGATCCTTTCCGCTTTCATCGTGAAGGCACCGGTTTGATTGATCGTGGCTCCCACGACTCGATCCCCGGAGCGTTTTGCAACCGGAAGCGGCTCACCGGTGATCATGGATTCATCCACGTTGCTGCTACCTTCGACGATGGATCCGTCGACCGGGATCTTCTCGCCTGGCTTCACACGGAGAAGATTTCCGGATTTCACCAGATCCAACGGGATCTCCTCTTCCTTGCCGTCGGCGATCCGACGCGCGGTTTTTGCTGCCAGTCCGAGCAAAGCCTGCACCGCCTGACCGGTTTTGCTGCGGGCACGGGCTTCGAGCCATTGGCCGAGAATGACCAGACTGGTGATCACCGCCGCCGCTTCGAAATACACCGCGACGGTTCCGCCATGGCGCAAAGAGTGCGGAAAGAGATGAGGGAAAAGAATGGCGATAGTGCTATAGAGCCAGGCCGAGCCGACGCCGAGCGCGATCAGCGTGAACATATTCAGGCTCCGATGAAGAAGCGAGCGCCACGCCTTGGCGAAGATGAAACCGCCGGTCCAGATGACCACGACGCTTGAGAGAAGGAACTGGATCCAAGCCGATGCGGTGGCGCTGACAGGAAGCTTTCCGGGAAACAGCATCTCTCCCATCGCGAGAAGAAAGATCGGGATCGCCAGGAGCGCGCTGATCCACAGCTTTCTCAGCAGTTTGTCAGCCTCGCTATTGATTTCCTCGTCATCGGTATCCGCCAGGACTTTCGGTTCCAGCGCCATTCCGCAAATCGGGCAATCACCCGGCTGATCCCGTTCGATCTCGGGATGCATCGGACAGGTGTAGATCGTTTTTCCCGCCGGACGCCATGCGGGATTTCTCTCCAACGCCATTCCGCATTTGGGGCAATCGCCGGGTTTGTCGGATTCGACTCCCGGGCACATGGGACAAAAATATTTCGCGGCAGCGGATGGGGTGACATCACCGTGGTCGTGATGGCCACCGCAACAAGAGCCTCCGGCAGGCGCGGGATCTGACAACTCCTGCTTGTCCGGGGAACAACAAGATTTGCGTGACGGGTTTCCGGCCCCTTCTGTCGGGTGCCCGTTCGATGGCTGGTGGTTTCCGTGGCAATGATCGTGATTATCCTTCATGGCATCCTCCTTTGGCTTGATGGTTTTTGTTCCCGACGAACTCTGCGATCGGACATCCCTTGAGCGGACCTTTGCCGTCGCATTTCCCGATCAACGCGCCGAGCGCCTGTTCCATCGCATTCAACGCTTCGATCTTCTGGCGGATGGCCTGAAGCCGGGCCTTGGCAAATTGACGCACTTTCCTGCGGGGTGTCCGGATGTTGCCGGTGAGCGTCATCAGTTCCCTGATCTCATCAAGACTGAAGCCGAGCCCCTTGGCCCGCTGGATGAATTGCAGTCGATCAAGATCGTCCTGACCGTAGATGCGGTATCCGGATGCGTTGCGTTCGGGCGCTTTGACCAGATTCTTCTGTTCGTAGAACCGGAGTGTTTCGGCACCAATGCCAGCGGCCCTGGCGAGGCTGGTCCGGGTAAAAGCATGTGCTTTTTTCTTGTCCATGACGCCATCATGGATCCTGTAGTGACCTACAGGGTCAACGATTATTTCTGCGATCCCGGTTGGTTTTCACTGCTGGTCAGAACCTGAAGGTAATGCCCGCACCGACCCCGTAATCCGAATCCCACAATGCCGTAGCGGAGAGGGACTTCGTGAGCACGTAACTGAGTCCGCTTTGGTAGGACCAGGCGTCCCGGGTATCGTATTCAACTTCTCCGAAGATGCAGAGGCGGGGAGTCAGCATCAGTTCCCGTTCCAGAGTCGCACGACCCTCTCCATCCGAATCAACCCAAGCTGTCGCGAGGAAATTGCCCGGCAAGAGATAGCGCACGCCACCGACAAGCCGTTCATCCTCGCGTGACCAGTCCAATCCCTCGGCGTGCACTCCGACAAAGACATTGGTGAAACGGTTGATGAACCGCTCATAGGTCAAGGTTGCCTCCCACTCGGTGCCGGTGACGCCGTCCCAGCCGGCTTTCCATTCGAGATTGAAAATATTCAGCAGGGAAGAAGCGGTGATCTGCCCCTGGGTCATGTTGCTCATCAGATCCGCATAGCCGTAAAAGAGAAACGGATTGTGTTCCTCATACACGCCGTGGCCGATGGCCTCGGTTTCCGGAGACGGGGTGAATCCTTCATAGCGGACCACCCGCGCCATGCCGCTCATCATGTGATACAGAATGTGGCAGTGGAACAGCCAATCGCCAGGTTCATCCGCCATGAATTCGATCACGGTTGTCGACATCGGCTCGACATTCACCGTGTGCTTCAACGGAGAACGGTCACCTTGCCCGTTGATGACCCGGAAAAAGTGGCCGTGGAGGTGCATTGGATGATGCATCATGGTCCGGTTGATCATGACGAACTGGACGACCTCGCCTTTCTTGATGTGGAGATCGTCGTCCGGAGAAAGCGGGCGGTTGTTGATCATCCACACGTATCGGCCCATTTCTCCGTCCAGGGTGAGTCGAAACACCCTTCTGGGGGCCTTGTCAGGAAGGGAAATGTTCTTTGAAGACCGAAGTTTGGCATAGGGTGAAAACGGACGATCCGGAGCCATCCCATCCGACATCATCATGGGAGCCCGGGCGGCATCTTCGCGAAGGAGAAAATCATACCACTTGGGGGAATTGTGTTTCATGCCCTGCATCCCCGCCATGCCACCGCCCATGTCCATGCCACCGTGGTCCATGGAAGCCATGTCCATTCCGCCTCCATCGTTCGTAGCTCCGGAATCCTTTTCCGGCATGTCCATTTTCGAGTGATCCATTCCCTGCATGGCATGATGGTTTTCCTCGCTCATCCCTTGCATCGCCATCTGCTTGTGCTGCATGCCGCCCATCTCCATGGCCGAATGGTCCGTACCCTCCATATTCATCGAACCATGATCCATTCCGCCCATATTCATGCCGGGCTTGTCAAAAGCACCGCTTTCAACCATTCGGTCGTTCATCCCCATGGTTCCCTGAGGGGTGAGGGCGAGCATCTGCTTCAGGTTGAAGCCCATCATGTTTTCGTAAACGAAGGGTTTGGGAATATCCTTCGCGTAATGTTTCTCGCCGGAGCCGATCCAGAGTGAAGTCTTTCCCGACCCGTCGTGCGCGGTGGACCGGAATTCATACGATCCACCGGAGGGGACCTTGATCAGGACATCGTAGGTCTCGGCGATGGCGATAAGAAGCGGCTGTTCCATTTTCAAGGGCTCGACCGGCTGCCCGTCTGCGCCAATGATGGTGAATGGTCCGCCCGCCCAATTCATGCGGAAGTAACTCCCGGCCGCCGCATTGATGATTCTGAGTCGGATGGTCTGGCCGGGATTGGCCGCGATGGATTCCTCCGGCTTTCCATTGGTGAGAAAAGCGTCGTAGGCGACATCGGAGAGGTCCATCGGAGGCATCCGCATGGCTTCACGTTTGAAGAAATCGCCCAAGGTTCCGGTTTTTGCCGCTCCAAGAACGCTCTGGGCGGTTCCTTTTTTGATGCCGAAATATTCTGAACCTCGCCGAAGGGTCCGCAGGACCTCCTGTGGATTTCGGTCCGTCCAATCGGAAAGAACAACCACATGTTCGCGGGGGGAGGCACGCCCGAATTTCGGATCGATGACAATCGAACCGTAGACTCCTACCTGCTCCTGCAGATGCGTGTGGGAATGATACCAGTAAGTCCCGCTCTGCCGGATTGGAATGCGGTAAGTGAAAGTCGCCCCCGGCTTGATGGGAGGAAAGGAGACAAAAGGAACTCCATCCATATCCGGTGGGACCAGAAGTCCGTGCCAATGGATTGAGGTGTCGTGCTCCATTTTGTTGTGGACGTTGATAATCGCCACGTCTCCCTCCTTGAAACGCAACGTGGGCCCTGGGATGCCTCCGTTGATTGTCATCGCATGAACGGGATTTCCGGTGATGTCCACATGCCCTTTGGCGATCATCAGGTCGTAAACGGTTTCTTTCGCTCCGGCGGTTCCGGCGAGTACAAGCAGGAGAAGAAGGCAGAGTTTTTTCATGAAGATTCAAGGCTGTCACATGATGAGGAACTCCCCAAGAACTCGTGCTGGGAGCGGAGATCGTGGGTCGATGGGTGATCAGAAGGATGACGTGTTAGCAGGTCTTAACCGTTAATGTCCGATGGAACTCCAATCCCTATATTTTTTCGATAGAAAGTAAATTTATCTCGATTCGTGGTGGACCAGATCGTCGATCAGGTGTTCCATTTCGCGGATTTCACGGCATTGCGTTTCGATAATGCCGTCGGCCACCTTCCACACGCGCGGATGGGGCATTCTTCAGGAAGCAGGTTCGGTGAAAATTGAATCCAGAGGAGACCTCAGTGCACTTTTGCGGTCGGATCGGAAATACTCTGATGTCAGATAATGGAACTCCTCTACCCGTGATTCGCGGATGGGATCGGACAGATCGCTGGATGGCCGTCCGGGATGGCACATGATCAGCAGCGGCTCGTCGGAGGCGTTGATCCAACGGTTGAACGATTGTCGGAATTTTCCTGCGCTCCGGTAGGAGCGGAATCCGGCGAAGTATTGGTTCGTGGCGATCCCGGCTTCCTCGAGCTTGTCGGTGAGAGAACGGGACATGCGCTCCAGCAGGTGCTTTTTGAAAGGGCCGGATTGAAGGCCAACCGGTGGCTGGAGAGTTCGGACCCAACACTTGGAGCCGAACTCTGACAGGCATTCCATCACCACGTCGCGGACGGTGGGGAACACGTGGACGTGTTGATGGCCATCTACGAAATCAGGAGGTGAACCCATGGCGCGCGTGTATCCATTCCACTGTTTCTCAAAGGCGGAGCGGATCATCTTCCTGTCGAGTTTTCCGAGCATGGCGGCGGCCAAGATACAGGAAACCCTCCGTTCAGGCTGGCTGAAAGGCAGTGTCAGGTTGAAGTGCAAGCCGTGCTGTGCGGATCCCGCTATCTTGAGGTTCCTCGCATCGGAGTGCCAAGTGGGGGAGAGCGTGAGGCTGCTCACTGCATCAAGCCGTCCCATCCCCACGAGTTCCAGGATGGCGCGGTTGATCGCCGGGGACTGGGAGTAGTCGTCCGCACAAAGAATGATACGTTTCATGGGGCTTTCTTCGGATGGGTGAAGACCCAGATCTTCGATGCGAGGTAGGTTCCGCCAGCGATTCCCACCAGAACCATCGCCAACGCGGCGCGATAGTCCAACAGGCCGGTTGCCAGCAGTAAGGCGTAGCAAAGTTCGTTCAGAATGAACCCCGTGACTGAAACGAGAAAGAGGCGGCGGTATTGCCTGAATCTGCGCCTGGCACGGAATGTCCAGCGGCTGTGCCCCAGAAAGCTCGCCTGGAATGCTATGAAAAAGCCCATTCCGTTGGCTCCCAGCGGATGCATGCCGGAGGGAACGAGAACTGCGACGGCGAGGAAGTGGATCGTCATGGATGCCAGGCCGACGGCTGCGAAGCGGATGAGTTCGAATGTTAGGCCGTCCTTACCTGTTTTCATCCCTGTCGAATCCATGCCTTTCCGAAATGAGATAGTTCGGCCGTCTCTTCACCTCGTTGAAGATCCTGGCCACGTATTCGCCGAGCACCCCTACGGAAAGAAGCTGGACCCCTCCCAGGAAACTGACGGCAACCACCAAGGTGGCCCAGCCGGGGACATCCGTTCCGGAGACCATGGTCCGGATGGAGATATAGACCGCATAGATGATGGAGGCGGTGGATACCAGCGAACCTATCCCGACCCAGATCCGCAGGGGGAACGATGAGAAAGAGGTCAAGCCGGTCATAGCCAGATCGAACAGTTTCGGAAGGTTGAAACTGGACCTGCCCGCCGCGCGCTCCCCGCATTCGAACGGGACCGCGACTTTGTTGAAGCCCACCCAGTTGTAGAGCCCCTTCATGAACTTCCCTGATTCGGGGAGCAAGCGCAGGGCCTCCACCACCCTGTGGTCCATCAGGCGGAAGTCGCCCGCATCAGCGGGTATGTCCACGGAGGCTCCACGGCTGAGCAAGGCGTAGAAAAGTTGGCTCAGATGCCGGCGAACGGGGGAGTCCGAACGCCGGTGTGTACGGACACCATACACCATGTCATAGCCCTGCTGCCATCGGGATACAAATTCCCCGATCATCCGGATCGGATGCTGGAAGTCCGCGTCCATGATCACTACGACCTCACCGTGGGCTTCATCCAGCCCCGCACTGATGGCAGCTTCCTTGCCGAAATTTCTCGAAAGGCCCAGGAGTTTCACAGGGAGGCCTCCGGAGGCGGAGATCACCTTCAGCGCGGTTTCGTCCCGGCTGCCGTCGTCCACCACCACGACATCGTAACGGGAGGTGATCCCTGAAAGGTATGTGCATAGCGCGTTGATGAACGCGGTGATGCCTTCCGCCTCATTGTATGCCGGGACGACGCAGGTGATCCACGGCTGACTGCTTTTCGCGGGAACCGCTGCTCGTTCATGTTTCTCTGATAGCTTCATCCTGGTGGTGATCAGTAGGAGGTAGGGTGGGATGGAGTCTGGGAATAGTCCGGAGGGATTTCCTGGTAGAGTGACATCTGGCCTTCGAAAGAGCGCATGATGCGCAGCCTGCGTTGGATTCCTTCAGGGAGGGCGTCATGATCTTCTTCCGGAATGGCAAGAAAGAGGGTTCCCGGCCTCTCCAGATAATTCACCAGTTCATCCAGCGAGCGGGTGTGGATGGCGGCTCCGGAGGTATAGAACTCGGCCGAGTATCTCCGGCGGCCGAAGTAGAGAAGCGGATCCTGCGGGCCGTGGAGGTCCCGGTAGACACGGGCGAGTTCACGCTCCGAATGTTTCGGCGACCGCTCAGGAAAGAAAAGGGACATGGTTGTGAAAGCCAGCACGATCAGCAGGCTCACCGTGACCAGAGCCGGGTGGAGCGGGTGAAACCTCCGGGCCGGTGAATCCTTGAGATGGCCGCAATGGAGCCACGCGAGGAGCAGGGCGATGGCAGGTAGGGCAGGGAGCGGATAGGTCAGGATGACGTTGCGGGCAGGAGTGAAGAATACGATCGGCCAGAATGCCCACATGATGAGATAGAATCCCAGACCATCATCCTTGCGGGCCCACGTCACGGAGTCCCTCCATCTATTGAACGGGAGGGAGAGGAAGCCGAGGCACCATGGCAGTGTGGTGAGGATCAGGAATATCCAAATCATACCGGGGGGCACGGCATGGGCCTTCCCATAGAGATCTCCGGTCCATCCGGATCTGAAGAAGCGGTTCCAGTGCTCGCCGACGATGAAGTAGTCGATGAATCCCGGGGTCCGCTGCTCCGCGAGGCTGTACCATGGCAGCACCACGGCGGCCATGAGGAGCGGGCCGGTCAGCCATGGGATGGAGTCCCATGTCCTGGGCCATGCGCCGCTGAAGATCGTCCAGGCGAGGAGGGGGGGCGAGACGATGACAAGCACCAGCGGACCTTTCGCCAGCAGTCCGACCGCGAGACCGGCGAAGAAAAGGTATCCCCACGCCCTGGAGCCGTCTTTCCGGACCGCGTGGATGAAGGAAATCATGGAAAGCGTGGTCCCCAGGAGCAGGGCGGTATCCGTCATCACCGCACCTGAACAGTAGAAGAACAGCGGCATGGCAAGCAGGATGACTGCGGCAGTCAGGCCCGAGGAAAGCGACCACTCCCGCCAGGCGAACCGGCCTACCAGGAAGAGGATTACGAGCGCTGCGATGAATATGAAGAACCGGGACCCGAACTCATTGACTCCAAAAATCTCCATGCCCAGCGCGGACATCCACATCGACAGCGGTGGTTTCGCCCAGAAAGGAACTCCGTAGGCATGCTGGGGGGTGATCCAGTCGCCGGTTTCCACCATCTTGCGGGCGATCTCCGCATAGCGTGCTTCCGATGGATCTTGATGGGGGAGGAAGATCAGCAGGATGACGCGGACGATCAGGAAAACCACCAGTAGGGCGGCCAGCCTGCGGGTGTTTCCGTGAGGGGTGACGGGTGTCATCTGGCCGTATCCTCGGGAAACAAAGGTGATAGAATGATGAGAACCGTCGTTTTGGCGTTCGGCTTCGATTCCCTTACCTGCGACGGCGATTGGATGTGGTTTCTGCTCTCACGAAACGACGCATCGAATGAGGTGCCTGTTGATCGAAGACTATACCTGTCGTTGCGGGACAGCATCGGGGAATGCCTCTCGGATCACGGATTCATTGTTGATGAATGCGGGGGGGGCGATGTGGGGCTCTGGCAGACAGCCTCTATCAGCGGATGATCCGTCCGTGCTGCCGATCGTTGGAAAGGGAGATGGGGAGGGGGGCATTCGCTGGTTGGCGGATTGGAAATTGCTTTCTCAGGTTGCTGCGGTTTCCCCGGGCGGTCAGGTGTTGCTGGCCGTTCCGGGGTAACTCCATTATAAGGGGCTGCCATGAACTGGTTCATCTGGGCGCTGTTGGCCGCATTCTTCGCCGGTTGTACTGCCGTGCTTGCCAAGATCGGAGTGGAGAACGTTAATTCTCACTTGGCAACCGCGATCCGGACCGCGGTGGTGCTGGTATTCAGCTGGGGGGGGGCGCTGGCCGTGGTTCCGGTCCAGCAGATCCTCGCCATCAGTTCGAGAACATGGTTGTTCCTCGCCCTCTCCGGGATCGCCACCGGACTGTCATGGATCTGCTATTTCAGGACGCTGCAACTGGGGGGAGGCGGCGCGCGTCGCATCCGTTGACAAGCTCGGCGTGGTGTTCGCGGTTCTATTTGCGGTGGTGCTCCTGCACGAAAAATTGTCCTGGATCCAGTGTATGGGGTTGCTGTTCATCGTGATGGGTGCGCTGGCCGTGTCATGGAAGCCCGCACATTGAACAGAAGAGGGTGGGATTCAGACGGGGACAGTGAGGCTGAAGCGGATTACCAGATCCTGGCCGAGGTCTACGTCCACCTTGCCACCCATGAGGTTCGCAGCCTCCCGGGTGAGGCTCAGGCCCAAGCCGGCGTGGCCGCCTTCATCATCCGCGGCCTCCGAGCCACGGTGGAAGGGCTGGAACCATTTGTCGATCTGTGACAGTTCGACATTCCGGGCCAAGGTGTTTTCGCAGAGGAGGATGAGTTCATTTCCGGTTGTTGCGAGCCGGACGTGTATCTTTCCTCCCGCCGGAGCATGACGGACCGCATTTCCGATCAGGTTGGACGCGGCGGCTTTGAACAGCCCCCGGTCATTGCTGATGGCGGGGACATCTGTCTGGAGATCCGCAGACAAATCCATCCCGCGTGCCGCCACCATGTTGTCAAAGGAATCCAGAACCTCCCGGACGATGGCATCTGGCTCGAACAGGGCCCGCGTGGAGCCTTCCAATCCACCACGGAGCCGGGCGAGGCGCATAAGGCTGTTCAGCGTGACCCGCACGCCGCCGAGGATGTGGAGGGCTTCCTGGATCCGTTGCTTGAGGTCCGCCGCGGGACGGTCGCGCATGACTGCCTGCTCCAGGGTGACGTAGACCCCCGAGATCGGAGTCCGGAGTTCATGGGCGGCGTGGAGGGCGAATTCCTTTTCCCGTTCCCGGGACTTCTCGACCTTCCCCAGGGCGAGGTTGAAGATGCGCGCGAGGCCCACCAGCTCCGACGGCAATGTCCGGGGAATGGCGGACTCTCCCGGAGTGTCACTCTCCGAGCGGGCGAGAAGCTTCGCTCCGAACTCCCGGATGGGACGGAGGCTCCAAGTGGAGATCGCAAAGATGGAAGCCCAGATGGCGATGAGGGTGGCGAGGGCACCGCGCGTCAGGTGGCCCTTCAGTTCAGCCAGCCGCGCAATCAGTGAATCTGTTTCCCGCGCACAGACAACCACCTGTGGATAGTCTTCGGGACGCAGGGTTCTGCCTTGGCGGGCGGCTTCATCAATGGCTGCCTGATCCGTGAAAGGATAGTGGAGAATGCCTACGACCCTGGCGCTGCGGCCGTCGGCAAGCGTGACGCTTTCCTTACGCGGCTGGTTCAGCCCCCCGTAGATCAGCGGCAGGTCGCGGTCGCCGAGTTCCGGTGACTTGGTGACTTTGCCGGATTTCATGTCCCAAAAGGCGAACACTCCGGCAATCTCAGGAGCACCGGCGGACTTCATGGCTTCCTTCCATTCGTAGTCTAGGCTGTTGGCTTCCAGTTCCGCGGACTTCGCCAGCAGCGAGGCGCTCACGAGCAACTGGCTGTCCACCTCCTTGTAGAGCGTCCGCTTGAACGCCCGGTAGATCGCTACATTCGCGCCCCACAAAGTGAGTGCTACCAGCACTCCGGTTCCCAGAATGAGCCGGGCACGGATGGAGGGGTTCTTCATGAAGGGGGATACTCAAGCATGTAGCCCATCCCCCGGCGAGTGTGAATCAATTCGGGTTCTCCTTCTGCGTTCAGTTTTTTCCTCAGGTAGCCGATGTAAACGTCCACTGCATTGCTGGAGCCGCCGGTTTGGTCTTCGTACACGTGTTCCCAGATTTCCGTTCTGGTCACCGGTTTTCCCGCGCGGTAGGCGAGGTACTCCAGCAGGTGATACTCCCGGCGGGTGAGGGGGATGGCCCGGTCTCCGCGTGTCACTTCTTTCAGCGAGCAGTCGATCTTCAGGTCGCCGATCTTCAGGATAGGGGATTCACGGTCATAGCGCCGGCGGATCAGGGCATGGATCCGTGCCACCAATTCCACCAGGGCGAATGGCTTCACAAGGTAGTCATCCGCCCCCATGTTTAGGCCTTCGACGCGCTGGTCGAGGGAATCCCGGGCGCTGATGACCAGGACCGGTGTCTTGTTCTGAAGCTCCCGCAGTTTGCGGAGGATGGAGAGGCCGTCGATCTTTGGCAGCATGATGTCCAGGATCACACAGTCGTAACTGTGGTTCCTGGCGAACCAGAGACCTTCGTCCCCCGTCGCGCTGGAATCGACGACAAATCCCTCCTCGATGAGGCATTCGCTGATGTTCTTTCGCAACGGAGTGTAATCTTCTACGAGCAGGCAACGCATGGACGTGTGGAATCTGGTATCAGAAAGTTGGGAGGGGGGCGATCAGTGATTTGAGTTGGAATGGGCGGACGGGCATCCATCGCCGGCCATCTCATGGCCATAGCACTTCGTAAATTTGTATCACGGGCTTTTGGTGTGGAGCCAGTGGCCAGCGGAATGCCTCGTTCACTTCGATTCCATGGAAGGCGGTGATGTCCAATGGCAGAGATCCGGTTCCAACCCATGCTTTTTCTCCCCGCTTGAGTCCCTCGATGAGCCTTTGAGGAGTGGTGGCTTTTTCTGATGAACCGAGGTAATACTGGAATGTTGCGGGGAGACTGAGATTGTGAAGATGGTGAGGATCGATTCCCGTATTCCGGAATGCTCCTGCGGCTTCTCTGATTTGCTGGGAATACGCGGCTGATCTCAGTTGCCGTCCGGGTAGCGGGTGGTATTTGAACCAGGCTCCAGCTAACAAGAGACTTCCGGCAATAGTCGCAGCCCAGGCGAATTTCCTTTCTCCCACCCTCACTGCGAGACGCGACGCTTCAAATCCGGCGAGGAGTGCTCCAGCAGGCCATAGGGGCAACAGGAGATCCGCCCGGTGATGGGCCGACAGGGTGAAAATCATCATGCCAGCCAAGATCCAGCAGACAAGGAATCGCTCCAGCCTCCGCTCTCCAGAGTGTTCGGATGGTCGGCGGAACGAGCGGATGATGGCGGCACCGGAGAACAGACTGAATGGAGCGAAGCGCGTGAGGAAGTTGATCGTGGGAGTGAGAACGCGCATTACCACGTTTCCATGATGGTCGTTCGGCACCACGGTATGTCCCAGCAGCTCCCGGTAGATCATCTGATCCACCAGATCACCACCATGAAGCCACAGCGCGGGAATCACCCATGACAGGCAGAGGGCGAAGAAGATCAGCAGCCCCCTCCGATGGCTTCCTGATAGTCCGGGGTGCGGGCGATGGGTCTGTCGTTCCCAGAACCACGCCAGCAGTCCGACGGAGGAAAGCAGGATGCCGAGCGGACCCTTTGCCAGTAGTGAAACCGCCGCGCAGAACCAGAACATCGTCCAACCCTTCCCGGTTTCCCATGCCCGGAACGCCGCCCATGCCCCTCCGGCGATGGCCAGGGCGAAGACTGCATCGGAACGCACCATCCCCATCTGCCGCCACATCAGGGGGCACATGATCATCGCGAACCCGGAGACGATCCCCGCCAACAGGCCGAACCTCATCTTTCCGATGTGGAACACGAGCAGCATCATCCCCGCAACCGCCGCGAAGGAGGGCAGCGTCAGCGTCAGCCGGTTCAGACCGAACGGAGCGGCCAGCACGCCGATCATCCAGGTGTGGAGGGGCGGCTTCGACTGGATGCGGTCCTGGAGGTCCCGTTGGACCAGCCAGTGCCCGTGATCCACCAGATCAATGGCATAGCCGACGTTGCGGGACTGCGAATTGTCCTCCAGGTCATCAGGGCCGGTGATCCGGATGGCGAAGAGTCCCAAAGCCAACGCCAGCAGCAACCATAGCCATGTTCTGGATTCGGCTGCCGTGTTCATCTTGCTTTTCCTTCTTCCATCGCCGTGTGATTCCCCGCCCGCGCGGACCAAAAGAACCACGTGCCCGCCATGATGGCTGCCGCGATCCCCAGTTGGGCCGCACCCTGGGGCAGTCTTTCTTCCGCCATGCCGCTGCCAATGAGCGTTGCCACCGCTCCTTGTGGAATGAACCCCAACAAGGAGCCCATCAGAAATGCCGGTGTTTTCACCCTTCCCATCGCCAGTCCGGCATTGATGAGGAGATTGCTGACCGGCAACTGCCGGATGAAGAAAACAGATGCTACAGTCGGTTCGCTCCCGGTGATCTTACCAAGGAATTTGCCGTTGTCGCGACGCTTTGCGAGCCAATCACGGCCTCCCCAGCGCAGCAACAGGAAGCTGGCATAAGAACCGGTCACGCTGGCTGTCAGAGCAAGTGGAAATCCCGCGCCAAAGCCCATCAGCAACCCTCCTGCGGCGAAGAACAGCAGCCTCGGAACCCCGGCGAAGATCAAAATGGTGGAAAAAAGCGCGAACCCTCCGATACCCATGGAGGAGCCGGTTCCCATGAAAGCAGCCAGTGACTTGGGATCACTCCAGTCCGTCAGGCCAGCGGGCCGCATCGCATGAAGCGTGATGATCGCCAATACCGAGGCAACCATCACCACCAGTTTCACAGGTTTGTTGCCGGAAACCTGTCCTCCATTCGGGGGCTTAAGCATGATCGATCCCTCCGGTGCGGTTCGACGGCACGGCCCGTCCAAGATACCAGCGGATGCCGAAACAATCGCGGATACCCCTCCACAAGCGGTTGCCAACACCGTATTTGGAGACACCGTGCGTCCGTTCCCGGTGGTTCACCGTCTGCTGTACCACCGAGTATCCCTGTCCCCGCAGCAGGGTGGGCAGAAACCTGTGCATGCCATTGAACACCGGAATCTCAGCGAGGGCGGAACGACGGACCACACGGATGCCGCAACCACTGTCGATCACCTCATCTCCCGTGATCAAGTTGCGGAAGCTGTTTGCGATCTTCGACGAGACCCTCCTTCCCATGTTGTCCTTCCGGTTGAGCCTCACCCCGGTCACGCAATCCACTTTCTCTCTCAATGCGGTGGCATACATCGCCACAAGATCCGACGGATCATTCTGGCCGTCGCCATCCAGCGTCGCAACCCAACCGGCAGTGGCATTTCGGAAGCCGGTGGCAACTGCGGCGCTTTGTCCTGCATTCAGGCCATGTGAGATCACCCGCACCCCAGGCAGCCCGCACATCCGTAGACGATGGGCGGTGGCATCGGTACTGGCATCATCCACGAAAATCACTTCGATCCGATTTTCGAAGTAGTCCAGGGCGGTGAGGATTTCCCGGGCAAGGGGTAGGACATTGTCTTCTTCGTTGAACACGGGGATCACCACTGAGAGCAATGGGAGATGGGGCGTCGTTTCGGAGACAGGACTCTGCTTCACAGGAGTCCTCAGGGGTTGACGCAGAAAATAAGAGCCGGCGTTGGGAGAATGAGTATGAAGGGGTGTTTTCCGGATTGCCGGACCGGCGTTCAAGATTGGGAAACCAAAGGTTTGTGGAAGATCGCCTGCAAAGGATGAATGTGGATTCATGGTCCGACATTAGCAACGGAAAGTGAGAGATTGATGAGAAGCCCTCCTTTCCTTGCTCTGTCGCACCTCCGAAGCACCATTGTAAGAGTAAGGGCGTGGGGGGACACCAGATGGACTGGATCACTGTCCTCTATTCCGTGCATTGTTGCTCTGTTTTCTCCACTCCTGCGCCGCCGCCTTCTTTGCCGGGTCCCTGATGGATTCGATGGCCCGGTCGGCTTCAGTAGGGTCGTTCTGCTGGGTGGCGGCCACGCGTGAGTAGTAGGCCAGCGCGTCGTCCCGCCACGGGTTGTCGGGTGTCATCGAGTCGATGGTCTGTCTGGCATTTCCGAAGTGCCTGCTGAAATAGGTGCGCAAGGTGTTCCCGACGATCACCTCAGCCTCAGGACTTGGCGTAAGATGGATGGCCCATTGGGCCACTTCCTCCCCCTTATCCCCCGCAGCATACCTCACAAGGCTGTGAGCGGCTCTCCTGTCCAGAACGAGCTTTCCTTGGCCCGCATTCAGGGCCATCTCCATCACCGTCATGGGATCTGTGTCCAACAACGGACTCCGGGCCACGGCACCGACGACTTTCTTCTGAAGGTCCGAAGGCAGTCCTTCGATTCCGGAACTGAGATTCTCGCCTCCGGCGATGAGTGAGGAGGTCAGCTCTGCGAGAGCGAGGGCGGACTCCGCTTCACTTAGCGCCGAGAGCAGGCGGTCGCGATAGACGGATGGTTGGCCTGTTGCGGGGGAGGCCCCGATCGCCAGATAGAGCAACCTGTCGCGGGCTTCCGTGCTGATGCCGGATGTGGAAAGGATGGTGAGGAGATCGGTGCGCAAGGCGTCGTCTCCCGCGGCGGATCGGAGGGCATTTTGGACCACACGCTCTCTCTGTGAGTCCTTGATCAACGCCAGCCGGGAGAGAATCAGCCGGGGCTGGATGGATGTGACGCTTTCCACCCACTGGTCCCGGAAAAAAGCACTTCCGGGACCTAGGGATCCCGACTGGATGATGTCCCATGCTTCCTCGGGAGTTTTCCTGAATGCGGCGGAAAATGCAGGGATGAGCGCGTCGATGCCGCCTTCGGTTTCGCCGCCGTCCCAGGGGCTGGCCAGCGCCGCTTGCATCGCGCCATGGAGGTCGGACCGGCTCCATTGGCGGAGGATCTCTTTCTGAAGGGCGACCCTGCGCGCGATGGAGATTCCCTTTTCCGCGGAGATCGCGTTCCATGCCTCCCGATAGTCCCTGGAGGTGTATCCTGTCTTTCCGCGTGCCGCGGAGCGGGCCCGTGGATGGGAAGCCGCGGCCTGTCCATCCCGTGTGCCACTTGGACAGGCTGACGGAGTGGACGTCACCTCCGGAGATGGTCGGGAGGTGACCGTATTCCCGGCAACGGCCATGAGCACCACACCGATGAGGGCGCAGGCGCCGTGGGTGACCATTTTTCGGGCGGTGGGGTTCATTGTCCTTCCTCCTCCCGTTTCTTCCGCACCTCTTCGAGCCGCGCCAACAATCTGGGATCACGAATCTCCTTGGCCAGGTTCTGGGCCTCCGCAGGTGGCAGCGGGTTGTATTCGTTCGTGATGAGTCCGACCAGAGCCATCTCGCGGTCGGTCCCGGAGGGTAGCTGTCTCACCCATGTGATGTAGTCGTTGCCGAGTCTCTCCTGGTTGCGGTACGTTCGTTCCTCCCATGTTTTGAGTCTGGTGTCCCACGCGACATCATTGCCGTCGGTGGGGATGGTTTGCAGGAAATCGTAAAGGCGCTGGGGGTCCATATCGCCGAACATCTCGAGCGACGCACGGGTAACGGCGTCCTGCCGGGCGTCCGGCGGGAAATCCTTGATGAGTGCCATCGCCGCCTGCGGATTTTCCTCCGCGAGCTCCTGATAGATCTGTCTCCTCAGTGCGGCGGATGAGGCTCCGGCAAGCCCTGGCAGGCGGGAGGCGATGTCCTGATAGACCTGCTCCGCGGTGATCCTGCCGTGGCGGAATGCGTACCGGAGGTCCGGGCCGCTGTTGAGGGCGGTCATCACGTCATTCGCGATGACCTGCCTGCGGATCTCGTGCTCGGACTGCGTGGGATCCATCCGCATGATTTCCCGGACGCGGAGCTCCGCCGGCATGGTGGAGGAAAAAACAAGGAGATTGCGGAACTGGATGTCTTTCCCCAGCGCTTGCCGGGTGACCTCATCCAGCTTGCCGGACTTGAGGACCTCCAGCAGCCATTCCGCCCCTCCATCGCCTTTGATGGATGCAAAATGAATGAGGAGATACGGAGACTCCTCCAGATAGCCGATGAGTTCGTCGCCTTTCCCGATGGGCCATGCTTTCAATGCTTCATCACGGACGCCATACCAAGCGGTTCCCAAGTGTTCGCTGAAGGCCTGCAACTGCCGGACATCTCCCGCAGCTCCGAAATGAGGCGCCATCTGTCCGGCGAAAGTCTCCGAAAAGGCGGGGTTGTTCCGCATCCACCCGAGGGCCGCACCCGCGCCAGCCCGCTGCACGGCGGCATTCAGGATCTGGGCCATGAGGTAGCTGCTGTTCCCGTAGGGTTGTGGCTTCTCCAGCGAGCAGATGTAACCGATCATCTCTTCCGGGTCGGCCCGCATCCAGTGAAGAAGACGGGACTGCATCTCACGATACTCCTCTGGAGTGTATTCCTCCTTGATGGAGGAGAGGCAGGAGATCGCGGCCGCGCGGACGTCCGTAGCGGGCGGCAGGGCGTCGGCATCGGCATTCTGCTGGTCGGGGCCCGTTGGACTCGTGTCCACCGGGGATGTGCCTGCCAGCGGGGATGGAAGGTTCCTCGTCATCTCGTGCAGCAACAGCGTTCCGGCGGTGGTGGCAGAACGCTCCGCACGGTCGGTGGATCTCCATCTCTGATGATCGGTTCCATTCGTTGAGAGGTCGCTTTCCCCCGGACGGATGCTCCAGAACGCCAGACCGCCCAGAAAGACAGCGCCCAGATGGGTCGCCACCGTGAGCAGTCGTGGGGATGGTGTCGGGCGATTCATGATGGATGCTGCGCTGGACGCGGTCGAGGGGAGGGATGCCCGTGGTCAAAAGCCCCTCGCGTTCCGGATACGGATCATTTCATCCGGTGTGAGGGAATATCTCCGTTCGATTTCATCGGAGACCCTTCCGATGCCGGATGCCCCGAATTCCCGATTCTGCTCATCCAGCATCCCCCGGTTCTTCGTGAAGCTGTTCTCGAGAGCGGCGATCATGTCCTCCCGCGGCAATGAATCGAGCAGCATGAAGGCTCCGTCGCTCGCATTGTGGGAGGAAATCAGATCCTCCGCGAAGGCTTTCCTGTCACCGACAGAGAGTGCCGGAATAACGGACCTGATGCCGCCGGTTGTCAGCATTCCGCCGTGCAGGCTCCGCAGACAGAGGTGCCTCTGCTCATCAGGGAGTTCTCCGAGGAGGCTAATGACGGTCTTCAGTCCCTGCTCCTCTCCTTCCTTCGTGATCACTCCTGTCGCGAACCGACTGAATCCATAGCTCGCCGGGCGTCCGCGTTCCAGAAGATCGGCCTTCAGGGAGAACCATGCCGCCTGCTTATCGCGTGCGGCCCAATAGTGGATGAGATCCTGAAGATCCCTTTTGCCCCGGAGAGCGGAGAAGACCTTTGCGAAGTCAAAGTCATCCGAAAAGTTGCCGAGCAGATCGCGGATCATCGGGCGGGATCCAGACGGGAATGCGTCACACACCTTGATGAGGTCTTCAGCGCTACGCTCCTTTCCGCCCTTCATGGCTTGGGAATAGAAGTTCGAAGTCCACGAACGCCCATACTTCGTTTCGTGCTGTTCAATCCATGGCTTCGCCGCCGTGACGTTGTCGCGTATCGCGATGGCCAAGATTTCTTCCATGCCCCTATGCCGGGCAGGTTCCGGCCATCCGGAAACCCATTCGACGGCGGCCAGCCCTTCCAGCCGATAGAGCTGACGGAACGCAGCCTTCATGATCTCGGATGTGGCTGGGTCATCCCCGCCGGTCGGAGAAGATTCGGTCGCCAATGCTGACGCCATTTCCTTGAGGGCGTCGGAACCCAGTCGTTGCATCTGTTCATCGATGCCCAGTGGATCCACCTCCAGTCGGCGGGCCAGGTTACGCAACTGCCCCAGATTCTTGTTTTCGGTGGTATCAGAAAGTGCAGCAGCAGGGCCTTCGGAAGCCATCGAGCGGGACGGCTGAGTTGGGCGGGGAGAACGTCTGGATTCAGATCCAGGCTGCGGAATCAAGCGTCCGGAGAAGATCCCTGCGGATAGGGCGAGGATCGCTGTGGCCGCGTGCAGCAGGGGTTTCATGGCTTGGTCGATTTGATGTTGGCCACGATAGCCTCCGTCTGCTTTTTCCCAGCGTTCCATTCCTTGAGTTTCGCGCGGAGGACTGTCTCGCCTGCCGCATCCAGACCGCCGCTTCCCTGTCTACTTACAGTGAAGTCCGTCTTGGCGAGGTTCTCCAGATACCGGAGTCGGCTGGCATCGTCAGGGAGGTCCTCCATCAGGCCGAGTGTCTCCTGGACCCGTCCGGCGAAGATGGGCTGCATGGCCCGGGATCGTATTTCTTCCCGCAGATCTGGATCCCCGGTGGCATCCATCAGGGGCTTCGCACTCGCGGGGAATGTGAACCAGGTGGGAAGCATTCGCTCCAGGACCGCGGTCTTCGCTGTAGGATCGAGACCGTCGATTTTGCGGGCGATCCATGGGTTGTCCGGTGCTCCGAGGCTTCCACCCGTCGTCAGGAATGAAGCCAGTGTCCGGCCTCCCTTGTCATTGAGAAGCGCCCAGTCGAAGGCTGCTTCCCGATCTTCACGGCACCATGCCGCCAGCACGTTCTCCCGGAACGTATCGATCCCTTCTCCTTGGAAAGACGGTGAGGAGGCTAATCGTCCGAAATCGAAACCTTCCGGAAAGGAGATCTGATCTCCGAAGTTGAGATCGAGGTTCTTTTCCTGAAGTTTGCCCAGCAAGTCCGCCACGGCGTCCGCACCGGTGGTAGCGCGGGAGGTGATTCCCTTAATCACCAGGGACCACGGGGAGGCACGATAGAAGTTTTCCGGGTGATCCAGCAGGAACTTGATGCCTTCCTCTGCCCGCCCTTCAGGCCATTGATGGCTGATGGCAAGCGCGAAGGCCCCACGGTGGATGTTGTCCAAGCCTGAATACCAGGATAGGGCCCCATCGAAATCCCGCTTGAGATATTCATGGAACAAGACATGGGCGATTCCCGTTCCTGATTGATCCAAGGTGCGCTCATCGCGAAGGGCGTCATTCAGGGCGGAACGGATTTCATCATCACTCCAGTCACTCAAAGCCTTCTCCAGTGCCGGGTAGGAGCCCGTATTGATGGACACCAGCTTCGCCCTGACATCCGAAATGAAGTCCTCCTTTGTCCAGGGAGGCGTGCGGTCTATCGCTGGGACAGCGCGCGGGGCGGGGGACAGGATCTGTGGCTGCGGTGACGGATCAGGTTTGTTGGTCCCACCATGCCGCATGGAGAGCCAGCCGATGGAAACTCCGGCTGCCAGATAGATGGTGAAAGTAGCGACACCTTTTTTCATCGGAAACGATTCGGTAGGGACGGGATCGTACTCTGGAAGGCCAAATCAATTCCCGGAAGATGTCAATCAATGACCGTGGTTGCGAAGGTGTGGGAGGGACGGTTGAGACAGATACGCACCTATCTCCGGGGATCATTGATTCTGAGGGTGTCCCAGGTTCGGTGATGGCGGTGTCAAACGGGCTGGAAATCATATGGATTAACGGAGAATCCGCTTGATGGGTGATCCGGCTACGGCAGGCTGATCCTAAGATCGATGTTCATCTGGAGCACCCCACACCGCCGTTACCTGCTGCTCGCCATTCTGGTCGGCGGCGGTGCGGGATGGCTGGGGTGGCAGAATGAGGTGAGGGCGCTCTCCGGTGCCGGGGCACCGCCTTTGAAGTTCCGGTCGGCCACCCGCCACCTGCTGATGGAGCGGAGCCAGAAGGATGCCTTCGCACGGTTGAATGAACTGAGGCACCGGGCGGGCCGGATGGACCTGACTTCCGGAGAGAGCCGGGAGTGCTGGGAGATCATTAGGACTTTTGGCGAGCAGCAGCTCATCGCGTATCTGGATGAACTGCCGCTGGACAACGGAAAGGCGGTCAATGGCACGCTCGCCCTCATGGTCTTCCACCGTTGGGCGCAACTGGCACCTGAAGCGGCGGCCCGTGGGTCGATGAAGCCGCCGTATTCCAAGCACCGTGACCTTGCATTCACCATCATGGGAGCATGGATCTCCGGTGATCCGGAAAACGCGGCGAAGTGGGTGGAGCTGAACGGCTCCAGCGACCTGAAAACGGCGTATCAGCGGATCGTGGGCAAGACGATCCACTACCAGGATCCGGAAGGCGGGCTGGAGAAGGCGAAAGCGGTCGGGCCGGAGGCGCTGCGGGCCGCATTGGTGGTGCAGGCGAGCAAGTCGGGTGCGACACCGGAGTCACGGAAGGAGTTTTTGAAGCGTCTGGCGGAGTACCGCGATCCCATGCAGTGGTATCAGGCCACCTATGCGTTGGTATTGGCGGCGCCGGAGCAGGATGTGGAAAAGCTGTTGGACGGGCTGGACGGGGAAGGGCTGCCTGCGGATCTGCTGAAGGGATACAAGAACCGGCTGATCGACCGGTTGGTCCGCATCGACCAGGAGCGGGCGATGGAATGGGCGATGACTGAGGGAGCCGGCGTCTCCGCGGAGAAGCGGATTTCATTGTTCGAAACCTGGGCGGGCATGGGGCGGTGGGAGGATGCGGCAGGCTGGGCCATCAGGAGTGGCAGGACGGATTTCATCGCGGCCAGTGTGAGGAACCAAGGAGGTGCCATGCTGGAGAATGGATGGCAGATGGGCCTGCAGCCGGGCTTCGGGGCGGATCTGCCTGCCCGCTACGCAACGTGGCACCAGCAGGATGCCGGAGCCGCCGGTGCATGGTTGGAGTCGGTGCCTGCGGACATGCGGAAATTCATCAGGGAAGGGGGAGCGGATGGGCAGGCGAGGTGAGTCACTCCGGGTTTCCGTCTGCTGGCTGCTGGCCATCGCAGCGATTGGTTTCTCCAGCAACCAATCCGCGAAGTATCTGGCCAGGGCGGGGTACTTCAGATCCACCGATCCGGAGCAACCGAAGCCTGCGGCGGACCATGAAACCCGGAGCAAGAGGGTGTCCCCGACGAAAGGGACGGACGACACCGGCCCGATCCTCGCCCGGCTTCTCGACATCTACCGGACCCGCAACGAACTCTGGTTGAGCTTCGATGCCCAGGCGGAGGTGGACCGGATCCTGGGCGGTCTTTCCGCGGAACAGCTTTCCCGGATATTCCAGGGACTCGACGCGCTCGATGAAACGAACGGGATCGACGACCTCTACCTCAGGGTGGGGGCGTGGTGGGCCACGCTGGACCCCACGGCTGCCATGAACGCCGCCCTCGCGAGGTCAAAGGACAGGGGAGTGTATCTGGCATCCAGCATCTTCAGGAGATGGGCCGCCGACCATCCGGCGGAGGCGCTGGAGTGGCTGGACGCACCGGATCTCATCGCGGAGTTCCAGGAGCGGAAAGGGCAGTTCCGCGTCGAAGTGGTCAGCGCCCTGGCGGAGGCGGACTTTCCACTGGCCAAGGCGACCTTCGCGAAGATGAGTCCCGGGGATGTCCAGACGGTATGGGAGCACTGGGGGCACGGTTATGTGGAAGACCCGGCCATGAGGGGGAGGCTTTCCGCCTTGTCCATGGAGTCCGGCAGTCCGGATGACCATGCAGCCTTCAACAGGGGCTTGATGAAGTCGTGGCCGGAGAACGATCCGCTGGGCCTGATGGGGCATCTGGAGGATCTGAAAGACCATCTTGAAAGCATGAACCTTCCGCCGGAGGTGCGGCCCCGCATCGACGCCGAAGCCGTCGGCGCGGCCATCCTGCGGGAATACAACGAACCTGCCTTGGAATGGTGGATGGAGCGCTATTCGGATTCCGCTGTTCTCCCTCCGCCCTTGGGCAGGACGTTGGTCACCTGGGCGAGGAACAAGCCGGAGGTCTCAATGCAGTGGCTGCAGGAACAACCCCGGTCACCGCAGCGCGATGCCATGGGATCGGTGATCGCAACCAGCCTGATGGCCCAGCAGCGTTTCGCGCAGGCCGCGTCGATCCTCGGCACCATCGACAACCCAGAAATGCGGACGGCAGGTGCGGAGCGTCTGGAGATCCTGTGGAAAGGGAAGGATCCCGGAGCGGCGGAGGAGTGGAGAAAAGCCCAGCCGGTCAGGTGATCGCAGGGGTCTCCGGATTCAGCGTTTGTCCGCCCCATCGATCCTTTGCCGGATCCTCTGCTTCAGTTCCGGATCCTGGATCTGGTCGGACCACTGGCGGCTCTCGGCCACGCCGCCCCTTTCCAGGTTGTAGTCGACCAGGCCGGTGATGAAGGCGTCCTTGAAGGCGGGATCGAGGTCATTCCCTTTGGTCCGCAGCCACTCCACCGGTTTTGCGTTCTGGTGATTGAGCCAGTTCTTCGCCGACTCTGAGATCACGTCCGGGGGGAGGGTGACCTTGGAGGCGGCCAGCGAGGAAAAGGCCCGTGCTGGATCCGTCGACATCATGGAGCCGGCGAGCTTCTTGTAGGTCGTGGGGTGGATGCTCAGTCCCTCCATCCGCTCCACACTGTTGATCGATTCCCACAGGTGGAACGGAGCCTCACCGCGGGCGTTCATGCTGGCATCCCTGACGAACCTGCCGATGGCCCCCTTTTCCACATCACCTTTCCGGATGGCATCCACGAGGTCGGAAACATTGCGGTCGATGAATTTCCTGCGGTCGGTGGTCGGATTGAACGGAGATCCCGTCGCATTGGCGGACCCGGCGATGAGCATATCCCGTGGGAAAGGTTCCGGAAAGGTGGCGAGCAGATCCCGCAGGGATACGTCGCGGTCCGCGATGGCGGACTGGATGCCTTCCATCGCACTCTTCCGCTCCTCTTCGCTTTCCAGCGCCATCAGCCTGCGGTGGAGGATGGGCAGGTCATCCTTCGCGTTGCCGAAGGCCAGCATGATGCATCTGTCCCGCTGGGTCCCGGGTTCCAGTCCGGCGAGGATTCCGTTCACGGTCTTCTCCAGCCCATCCGTTTCCAGGGACTGGGTGATGAACTGGATGAAGAGATCCTGCCGCATGTAGTCCGACATCGGCTTCTCCGCCGCCTCCTTCAGGCTCGCGGCGAGACCATCCCTGGTGAGCCTTTGGCGGAGTTCCTCCTGGTATTCGCGCCGTGCCTTCGCGGGATCCACAGGTGAGGCGGGTGTCTTTGGCGCGGATGCGGTGGGACGGCTTCCGCCGGGGTGGCGTCCGGAGGTGTCCGTCGCTGCCTTTCCCTGCTCATCGGCGGGAGTTGTGCCCTTTGTCCGCAGCAGCAGCACCGCCGCGGTGATGACCAGCACTCCGCCGATGGCGGATATGACCCGGGTTTTCATGATTGGCATCGGTGGTTGTGGGGTTTTCCGCGCGGCCTGCTTCAGTGGGACAGCGCGTCAACTTTCAGGAGAAGGATTCGCGTCCTGCCGTCGCGTTGCCCACCCATCATGATGGGGTGGCAACTGGAGTCCGCGCGGTCCCAGACCATGGCGGCATCCATCTCGCCGCCGAAATCCACCGTCACATGGACCGCGATGTCCTTGTCATCCGTCCCGGACCATCCCGCGAGGAGTTCGACGTCGTGCACCCGCCACGCAGGGGCTGGTGGTTTCCGCGCTGATGCGGATGCGGTGCCTCCGGGCGACCAATCCGGTGATGGGTTCCAGCCGCTCCCATTCATCCGCGGAGGGTGGTCGCTGTCCATCGATCCAGTGCCCCAGCCGCACGCGTCTGACAAGGACACCGGAAATGCCCACCGCCGCCCCAACGAGCCACAAGCTGCCGAGGACGGTGGGCAATCCGGTCCACCCGGAGGATCGTGGGGTTTCATCAGATGAGGGGGAAAGGGAGCGTTCCTGCTCCGGATGCTCGATATGGACGGTCCATATCGGCATCCGCATTGGTGGGTCATGGGAAACCGTGCGCTGCACTTCCGCAGATGGACGTGCATCCACCGTCACCGCTGTGAACCATGGGAGGACGGCCAGGACGACCGCGCCGCAGGCTGCGGCCAAGGCCTTCCGGGAAGGATCCCTGAACAGCAGCGGCGGCACGCAGACGGCCACGGAGACCAGAGCCATGTGGAACACCAGCGTGAGCCAATAGGCCGGCATGGAGGAGAGGGCGCTCATTTTCCCTTTCCCTTCCCCTTGGAGTTCAGCATCGCCCGCAGTTCTTCGATCTCCTTGCCGGTGATCCCCGACTCCTCGACCAGGCACCTCACCATCGAAACCGTCGAGCCGCCGAAGAGACGTTTCTTCAGCTCCAGCAGCAGGCTGCGGCGGCCCTTTTCCTCCGCCACATTCGACCGGTAGCGCAGTGCGCCCAGCTCACCCTCCCTCGCCAGCCATCCTTTCCGCTCCAGTCTGGCAAGCTGGGTCTGGAGCGTGTTCCGCATAATGGGGTTCTCCCGCCCGGCATTCACATGGAGCAGGAGTTCCGCCACGGTCACCGGTTGCTTCAACCAGATCAGGTCCATGAGCGTCTGCTCGGCGGAGGAGAGTGCGGGAAGGATGGGTTCACTCATAAAATCATCGCTACCTACATTTGTAGATGGAGGCAAGGTAAATCTGCCTACATTTGTAGATGGGCTGGATCCGGTGCTATTCCCATCGGGAGCTGGCAGCCGAACAGACTGAGCGGCGGACCAGGTAAGAATGAAGGAATGAAAAGGCTGATCCGCCTATGATCGCCAAGGTAAAGGTGAACACCGCTTCAAATGAAGCACTCCCGAAGAAGTCTCCTTCTACGATTCCTGTTTGGTGGAGGATCTGGAACCATATCCAAACGGCGGGTGGACCGGATGCCGCTCCAACCAGCCATGACCAGCGTGGGCGATGCCATAGGAGGTGTCCCGGGGGAAGCCGGAGAAGAATGGAAGAGATGACGAAAGCGGGAGCCAGAAGAAGCCCCATCAGCCATCCGAACCTGGCAAGCATGAAGGGAGATTCACGGATTACCAGGTAGAGGGGGGCATCGAAGTAAAGAGCTGTTCGTATGGTAGCGGCGAGAGCAGCCAGAAACGAGATGATGAGCCAGGTTGCCAGTCGCTTTCTGGAAGGCATCCTTCTGTTGGATGGTGATGGCCGGGTGCGGCTTTTCCACAGGATCAAGAATCACCCGGGTGTAGGGGTGGATATAAAAGAGGGCTTGCTCTCTATGCTGTTGAGGGTCTCGGCGGAGGAGAATCCCAGGTTCGTGCTGCGAGTCCTCCGGGAAACTCCGGAGCTGGTGTCGGGAGATCGGGACTCGATGGGTCGCGATGCGGTTGAGATTGCGATGCGGTCGTGGGCGAAAGTCGATCCGTACGCCGCGTTGGACTGGATTCGGAGATTGAAGGATCGCCCGGATCTGGCTACACCGGCCGTGAAGGCGGCATTGGTGGCTGGAGCGGGATCGGTTGATGTGGCGCGAGGTTTCAGAATGCTGGAGGAACTTGGTGATTACGACAACGATGCCGTGGGAAGTCTGGCCCAGGAGGCAAATACCGCGGAACAACGGACAGCGGTGCTCACGGAAATGCGAAAGTTGGCAGCCACCTTGGAACCGTCGATGGAGCGCACGAGACTTGAGAACCGTATCACGATCACCCTCCTTGATAAGGCGGTCCGGGAGGGTTTCGGGAATGGCAGTCGCTGGATCTCGGATGCCGGATTTTCCAAGCAGAGCCTCGGTAATGGTCCGGCCTTCGACTACCGCAATATGAAGGGTGAGGAGGTTGGTGACTGGATGGGGTGGATCGGTGTCCAATTCCAACCCGACGCCGGGAGAGTGACTATTTCCAACCTCATGGCGAGTTGGACGAAGGCGGATTACCTGAGTGCCTCCAACTGGCTCCGGGGTGCGGATCCCGGCCCCACCCGCGACGCGGCCTTTGCCGCTTTTCTGACTTCCGTCACCGAATCGAGTCCCGACGAGGCGAGGAAGTGGGCGATGGACCTGCCTGACGCCGCGGAGCGGGAGAGGGCGATGGATCTGATCGGCAAGGTGGCCTCCAGAGGTGCCGGGAAATGATCCTGAATATTTCGTAACGAAAAATTACGTTGCGAAAATTGCCGATGCGTGTTCTTGTTCCCGCATGCCATCGGTTGTCGAACTGAACAAAGCGCTCGCGGACCGGACCCGCTGGAGGATCGTCCGAATGGCGATGAACGAGCCTCTCTGCGTCTGCGAGCTGGCGGATGTGCTGGGGATGCCGCAGTCCTCCGTGTCCAGCCATGTCCAGATCATCCGCAAGGCGGGGCTGCTGGAGAGCGAGAAGGCGGAGAAGTGGACCTACTTCCGCGTGCGCTCCACCTACCTGAAGCTGTTGCTGAAGATGGTGGAGCTGTTTCCCGACGGGGCGAAGGAGTGCCAGGAGGATGAAGCACGCCTGGAAAGCCGGCTCGCACAACGTCGGGACAGTTGCTGCCCGGGGCCGAAACTCCTCAAGAGCCGGAAAACTTCCACCACCACTACCAAGCCATGATCCTTTCCGAACTGAAGCAACTGCTCGCCGAGCACTCCGGCCGTTACTTCCGCATCAGTCTTCCTGACGGGGCTGCGGTGCCCGTTTCCTTCCACGTCACGGAGGTGGGCCGGGTGCAGAAGACCTTCCTCGATTGCGGCGGCACGCTACGGGAATCGCTGACATGCCAGCTCCAGGTCTGGGTGGGGGAGGACTACGACCACCGGATAGAGACCGGAAAGATGGCGGCCATCCTCAACAAGGCGCGTGCCTACCTGCCGGATGAATCCATCCCGGTGGAGGTGGAGTATGAGGACCGTGTCATTTCCCAATATACCATCGAAGGCCATGAGCTGACTGATGACGCGGTGGTGCTGAAGCTCGCCCACAAGCACACCGAGTGCCTGGCACCGGAGCTTTGCGGCCTGCCGCCACTGCCAGGAGCGGGAAAGATCAAATCAACCTCCGCCTGCTGCGGGCCGAAGGGATGCTGCTGAGGCTATGAACCGTTGGCTGGCGGAAGCGTGCGGAACCTTCGTCCTCGTGTTCGCGGGCACGGGGGCGATTATCGTCGATGCGGTGAGCGGCGGGGCGATCGGCCACGCCGGGATCGCACTGGTGTTCGGCCTCGTCGTCGCGGCCATGATCCACACCTTCGGGGACGTCAGCGGGGCGCATCTCAATCCGGCTGTCACGCTGGCCTTCGTGGTGGCCGGGAGATTTCCAGCCAGGAACCTGCCGGGCTACGTGGCCGCCCAGATCGCCGGGGCACTCGCGGCCAGCGGGGTGCTTGCGGTTCTGTTTCCCGGTGCGGGGACGCTGGGGGAGACGCTCCCCGCCGGGCCGGTGATGCAGTCGCTGGTCCTGGAGCTCATCCTCACCGCCATCCTCATGATGGTGATCCTGGGGGTATCCACCGGAGCGAAGGAAAAGGGGATCACCGCGGGCCTGGCGATCGGTTCCGTGATCGCCTTCGAGGCCATGTTCGCGGGCCCCATTTCCGGAGCCTCGATGAATCCGGCCCGTTCCCTAGCGCCCGCCCTTGTCGGTGGAAATCTGCAGCATCTCTGGCTCTATCTCGTCGCCACCAGCCTCGGCGCGGTGGCCGCCGTTCCCCTCTGTTCATGCATCCGCGGCAAGGAATGCTGCGGAGCACCAACCACCGATCCATGAAACCAACCCTACTTGTGCTCTGCACCGGCAACAGCTGCCGCTCCCACCTCGCCGAAGGCATCCTGAAGTCCGCCCTCGGCAACGCCTTTCGCATCGAAAGCGCCGGCTCAAAGCCCGCCGGTTACGTCCACCCGCTGGCCATCCGCGCGCTCGCGGAAATCGGCATCGACATCAGCTCCCACCGCTCGAAGCACCTGGACGAGTTCCTGGCGGACGACATCGAGACGGTGATCACGGTCTGCGGAAATGCGGACCAGGCCTGCCCCATGTTCCCCGGTCAGATGAACCGCCACCATTTCCCGTTCGATGACCCTGCCCACGCCACCGGCAGCGAGGAGGAACAGATGACTGTGTTCCGCCGTGTCAGGGATGAGATCCGGGCCGTCTTCACCGCCTATGCGGAGGGAAGAAAGGATGGCCTCAAATCCAATGAACGCCAGAAATCATGAAGAGGAGCGTGCTATTCATCTGCGTCCACAACAGCGCCAGAAGCCAAATGGCAGAAGGGCTTCTCAATCACTTCTGTCCTGATCACTTTGTTGCCGAAAGTGCTGGCCTTGAAGAGGGAGCCTTGAATCCATACGCGGTCCTGGCGATGGCCGAAATCGGGATCGATATTTCGGCCAAGTCAACACGCCGTGCTTTTGATGTCGTCAAAACGGGGAAGGTGTTCGCTCATGCGATCTCACTTTGCGAAGAGGCAAGCGAAGGTCGTTGTCCCGTTCTCCCTCGTCACGGTTTCAGGCATCATTGGGAATTTCCCAATCCTGCTCTGAACGAAGGTGGTGACGATGAGAAGCTTGAACGGATGCGGCAGGTTAGAGGCCTGATCTCCACCAAAATTCAGGCGTGGTGCGACGAGCAATGTGGAATCGCAGCACGATAACCCCTAACAGGCAAAGACGGTGATATGTGATTTTTAGCTTTCCCTTGAGGGAGGTTGTGATCATATGACAGCTACTGATCCAAAGAACCCTCTGTGAAGCCTGCCGCGCTGCTGCTTGTTTGTCTTCCCTGAGGTGTGGCTATCGGATGGATTTCGGTCGATCGGAGTGGATTAACCGAAGATCAGAAGAAAGAATCCAGCTCACCTACCAGGCGACAACCGCGCCCGGCGCGCGAGACTAATTCCGGTGCCGTATGGGACGAAAGTGACTTCCGTAGGGCTGCTGAGGAGTATGCTGCTGGGATTCAGAGTCCTGACCCACACGACAAACGCAACAAGCTGTTGGCTGACTACTCCGATGAGGAACTCATAGCTGCTCTGGGCGAAGGCCTCAAAGATCCGAAACTGTTACATAATGGTGGCATGCATTCCATCGTCTCTCCTCTTTTCGGTGAACTGCTCAGGAGAGATTTCGACAAAGGGCTGCAGTGGTTCTCCGAGCAGTCAGGAGTTCATCAGACTGCGTTGGCGAGTTGGCTCTCTTTGGGATGGATCATGTCGCAGGCTCCGTGCTTGGTCATGCCGACCTTGGCATCCGGATCATGGGGGTTGACCCATTCTTCGTTGGAGGTCTTGCGGCCCTTGCGCTTCTTGTCGAAACGGCGCACGGCCTTGGTGTCGTCCGGGTCGATCCCGGCTCCTTCCGGTTCTCGCCCTGCCTCTCGCGACCGGCAGCTTCCGTCTCAGCGGTCCCTCCAACGACGAGATCGTGACCTACCGGGGTGGATGGGCATTGAGTGGTATCGCCAAGGATGCGGATCGGACGACCCAGAGGGATACATTGGAGGGAGTTCTCTCACAGATGCCACGGGAGGACCGCGGCTGGTTTGAGGAAGGGTTTTCGGACGGACTCAGGGGACGGAAGGCCCGTTACGACGTTCCGGATGACCTGTTCGGTGAGGAATGAACCACGGCTATGGACCTCTTCGGAATACTCATTGGCATTGTGAAACTCGCCCTGGTGGTGGGAGGCATCGTGCTGGTGGTCAGGGCGACACGATCAAAGGGAGCGGCTGGAGTGAATCTCAAGCGGGTCAAATGCTGCGGATGTGGAACGGAAGCACCCGCCTTCCGGAAGCCCAAGGACAAGGAGGAGTTCATGTGGGGAGGATGGACTTGCGAAAAGTGCGGTCAGCGGATGGACAAGTGGGGGAATCCACGGACCGATCAACCATGAAAGCGAACGAAGAAACCAAGCGCCAAGGAATGGACTGCAGCAGCGTCTCCAGGCTGATGGCCGTCATTGTGGTACTCTGTGCCACCCTCTGCCTGACAGGCCCTTGTGAGGCCTCTGGAGGGCCAAATGGCACCATCTCCGCCAAGGTCCATGTTCCTAGCTACCTTGCCTCCAGATTCAGCTTCCTGGATGACCTTTTCTCAGCGGCAGGTAGGTCCGGTGGCAAAACATACGGCTACGGCTACCAAGGAGCCCAGCGTGAAGAAAGGAGAGGGGAGCGTGGGTTCTTCTACTACGTGTTCCAGACCCTGCTCCGTCTGACTTCAGGAGTGTTCCTCGCCTATCACGCTGGAACCCTGATCGAGAAGATCAAGCGGAAGAACAACGGCCTCGATACGGTCGTTGCTATTGGTGGTTTCGTCTTCTCCCTCATTTTCCCGTGGATCGGCTTCCTGATCGGGGGAGTCTGCTGGGGACTCTGGAAGCTGTCGGATGATTCCGCGAAAACCACATCCGCTCCAAGTCGATGAAATTGGACCGTGAGAAACTGCTTCGTTGGGCGAGGATCGCGGCTGCCATCTGCCGGTACACAGGCGTGGTGGTGCTGACTTTCACCCTGACTGCGAGCCTCACTGAGGAGGGGGAGTTCAGAGCCCAGGTGGTGCTTCCGTTACAATCCGTCGCGGGACCGAACTGGGTGGACGACATCAGCATGGTCGCTGAGAGCACACGATCCGCCATGCGCCATATGAGCCGTGAGGATATCGTGTCCGGTCTGAATGAGGGGAGGGAAGAGGACGGTGATTTGATGGCCTGGAGGGATGAACTCCGGATCGTGGATGCCTACGCCAGGCAGTTGGAGGAGTCGGTCATCCGGGGGACTACCATACGCCCCATTAGTGAAGGGCAGGAAATGGATGTTTCGGTGCCTGATCCGGAATACAGGAACAGTAACAGCTGCTCTCCGTTCGACCATTTCTATGGGGTTGGCAGTGCAAATTCTTCCCCGCAACAGGTGGAGGCTCCCAGTGGGAAAAGCCGTGAGGATCTGAACAACGAGGCGCTCAGGGCTTGGAACGCCACGATGAAGGACCGGAACTATGCGGTCCTGGCAATCCCTTCCACGGCATCGCATTATCCCTACGGAGATACAGTGATGTCCTTGGTCTGGACAGGTAGCCGAAGCAGTCTCAGTCGGAATCGGGAGCGAAGGTGAACAGCACATCGGACCCTGGGTTCCGTGCCCCAGGTTATGACTCCATGGGTGATTTTGGAGAGCGAAACCCAATGCCGGCGATCTATAGAGGGCATTGGTAACTATTGAGATTCGGATTTCACCGGATCGAAGAATCAGGGAGACTTGCATTGGAGTGTTTCGGTCAATGATATGATTTCATGAATCGATTCGCTCACAGCGCTCCGGAGGGTGGAGAGATGGAGCCGCTTTTCACATCCTGCGCGGACAGCGGTAGCAGCGGTGATCGTGGAGCTTGCGAAGCATGCCGGCTGCTCCTTCCGGATCATGGACATCTCAATAAAGTGGCATCCTTATGTGCCACATTTGCTGGAGCATTGTTCCCGGGGGGAGACGACTCCGCAGCCGCGTCAGGCTGGGGTTATCTGGCCGGATTGTGGCATGATTTGGGTAAATTTCCCGAAGAATGGCAGGCCTATCTGCTCTCAAAGTGCGATCCACATGAGGCGGATGTGAACGGGAAGCTTGATCATGCCACCGCCGGAGCCCGCTTCGCGGTCGGGAAACACTGGTTCGCGGGGCAGGTCCTTGCCAATGTGATCGCCTCCCATCATTCGGGGCTTCTGGATGCGACGTCGGGGGAGCTTGGGAAAGCGTGTCTGGATGCCAGGCTGAAGAAGCGAGATCTGCCGGAGGTGGGGGATCTTCCTGTGGAGATCACATCTCCTGCCATCCCGCCGTTCCCGCCTTTCCTCGACAGGGATCCGTTTTCCGTGGGGTTTTTCACACGCATGCTGTTTTCCTGCTTGGTGGATGCGGATTTCCTGGCGACGGAAGCATTCATGGATCCGGATCGCAGGGGTGTTCGGAACCGAATTCCTGATTCGGCGTTACCGGATATTCTGGAACGAGTGGAGGTGAGGATACGGGAGTTCGGTGAGCCTGCTCCGGAAGATGTGGTGGCTGTCCAGCGAAAGCGCGTCGCGGAGGATTGCCGGTCAGCGGCATCCTGGCCGCCGGGCCTTTTCACCCTCACGGTGCCCACTGGGGGAGGGAAGACTCTTTCGTCGCTCGTGTTCGCCCTCCGCCATGCGATCACACACGGAAAGAAGCGGGTGATCTTCGTGGTTCCCTTCACCTCGATCATCGAACAAAACGCGGAGGTCATCCGCAGTATCGTCGATCCGCTCCGCATCGACTCTTTCCTCCCGCTCATCGAGCACCATTCGAACCTTTCGCCGGAGCACGATACGGAGCGTTCCCGGCTGGCTGCGGAAAATTGGGATGCGCCGATCATCATCACGACGGCGGTGCAATTCTACGAATCCCTTTTCGCCGCGAAAACTTCCCGATGCCGCAAGCTCCATAACATCGCGAACTCCGTGGTGATCCTGGATGAGGCGCAGACCCTGCCGGTCGATTTTCTCAGTCCCTGCCTCCGTGTGCTACGTGAGCTTTCCTCACATTACCAGACGACGGTGGTGCTATGTACCGCCACGCAGCCGGCCATCCGGCAGGATGAAAAGGAGTTTCCCATAGGCCTGGACGGCTGCCGGGAGATCATCCGGGACACCACTGCACTCTTCGATGCGCTGAAGCGGGTGGAGGTGGTCCCGGTCGGCAGGATGTCTGATGCAGAGCTTGCCGGACGTCTGGCAGGGCATCATCAGGTGCTGTGCATCGTCAACCGCAGGAGGCACGCGCAGGAGTTGTTCCGCCTGTTGGGCGAAGGTGAGGGGAATTTCCATCTTTCCGCGCTCATGTGCCCGGCGCATCGCCTGGAGATCCTCCGCACAATCCGGGGAAGGCTTCAGGACGGCCTGCCGGTTAGGGTGATCTCCACCCAGCTCATCGAGGCGGGTGTGGATGTGGACTTTCCGGTGGTTTATCGGTCGCTCGCCGGGTTGGACTCCATCGCGCAGGCGGCAGGCCGGTGCAACCGCAACGGACACCATCCCCTTTGCCAAACCTATGTTTTCGAGCCGGAGGATGACGGAGGTGAAGCCTATTTCAGGGACACGGCGCAAGTTGCCAAGGAGGTCATTGGGCTCTTTCCCGATCTCTTGGGTGAAGATGCGATCCGGAGCTACTTTGACCTGTACTACTACCGCCAGAAGGGCCGGTGGGACTCCAAGGGGATTATGGAAGGGGACAGTTTCCGCATGGAACCCCAAGACCGTAGCTTGCCACTCAAATTCCAATACAAAACCGTCGCGGAGAAGTTTTGGCTGATCGATGGAGGTCAGGTTCCTGTCATCATTGATTTCGATGAGAAGGCCCACGTGCTGATTGAAAAACTGCGTAATCCGGCTGTCCCGCTGAACAGGGATCTACTCCGCGGGCTACAGCGATACACCGTCCAGATTCGTGAGAGTGAGAGGGACCGGAACATCCGTTCGCTTGAGGCGGTGCGGGACGGACAGTTCCATGTCCTGGTTTCCAGAGAATTGAATTATTCGGATGGGTATGGGCTGATTTTTGATGATGCGGAAGAGTCACGAAAGAAACTGATCATATGAAATCATGGCAAGAGGGCTGCGACTTTTGCTGATCCCCCTACACGTTCGGTAAATCCTTTAATTGGTTCTCGCCCTATTTTCTGCCGGAGCGAGCGAGTCTGCTCCGGTAGAAAATTTGGTAGTCAATATTTCGTTGGATCGGGAGATGGAATTGTTTGACGGAATGCTTTCCTGTCAGTTGATCTATCGGAAATGGGTAAGTTTGGCATATTTCTCAAAGTTTCCGGAGACTACGCCCTGTTTTCGCGGCCGGAGATGAAGGTGGAGCGCGTTTCTTATGATGTGATGACGCCTTCCGCCGCCCGGGGCATTCTGGAGGCAATCTATTGGAAGCCACAGATCCGGTGGACCATTGATGAGATCCATGTGCTGAACCCGATCCGGTTCACCAATATCCGCCGCAATGAGATCGCGTCGAAAATTTCGGTGAAGGGCGCATCCGGGGTGAATGCGGCGATGAAGAACCCGGAGATACGACCTACCCTGGACGTGGCGGGTGACCGCCAGCAGCGGGCGTCCCTTTTGCTCAAGGATGTTGCCTACCTGATCCGGGCGCACATCCGGGTGCTGGACCCGCGGGTGGAAAAGGGCGGCGCTCCATCGCCGGAGAATGAGGCGGTGGGCAAACACCTGGACATGTTCAAGCGGCGGGCGCGGAAAGGGCAGGCATTCCACCAGCCGTATTTCGGCTGCCGGGAGTTCCCGGTGCGTTTCGAACTCATCGAGGATGAATCGGACATTCCTCCGCCTGATGTCTCACTCATGGGGCCGAAGGATCTCGGCTTCATGCTCCATGACATTGAGTTCGATGCGGACCGTTCCACCAACAGGGTCCGCTCCACCACACCGCATTTCTTCCGTCCCGTGATGACGGACGGCGTGATCCACGTGCCGGAACTCCCATTCGCCATCAGGCCATGATCCTCCAGGCTCTCAACGAACTCTACGACCGGTTGGCGGGCGATGCCGCCTATGAAATCGCCCCACCGGGCTTCTCCCCTCAGAAGATCAGCTTCCGGATCGTACTGGAGGCGGATGGCACTCTCCATGACATCCAGGACGCCCGCACGCCGGATGAGAGAGGCAGGCCGCAGAACACGGTGATGCTGGTACCGGGGGAGGCAAAACCGTCCGGCTCCGGCATCAATCCCGGGCTGCTATGGGACAACCAGACTTATCTGCTGGGCCGACAACCGGAGGACAAGCCCGCGGGCTTCGGGGAGAAGCGCTTCGAGGCACTGCGTCAACGCCACCTTGAGTTGGAAAAAACCATCGAGGATCCGGGGTTTTCCGCGGTCTGCCGATTTCTGGAGCAGTGGGATCCCGTGCGGATCGCGGAGTATCCCAGGCTCAATGAGGTTGGAACGGGTTTCGGAATTTTCGGCATCCGGGGAGAGAAGCGCGCGGTGCATGAGTCGAAAAAGGTCCAGGAATGGTGGCGCGGAACGCTGGAGAAGGGTGGGGAAGGGGATCAGGAAGCGGAGCAGTGTCTGGTGACCGGTAGTATGTCGTCTCCCGCCCGACTTCATCCGAAGATCAAGGGCGTGACAGGCTCGCAGGCTGCGGGAGCATCGCTGGTATCCTTCAATGCCGCCGCTTATGAATCCTACGGGAAGACCCAGAGTTTCAATGCCCCCGTCAGCGGTGAGGTTGCCTTCCAATACGGCACCGCACTGAACTCTCTCCTGACCGGGCCACAGGCGAAGAAACATCGCCTCCGCATCGGGGACACCACCGCGGTTTTCTGGACGGAGAAGCGAACATTGCTGGAAGATCTACTTGCGGACGTTTTTTCCGGAGGCTCCCAGGCGGTGGAGGAAACCCAGGATGCGACGAGACGCGACCAGATGCGGCACCTGCTGGAGGCTGTGAGATCCGGTGGTGGATATGTGGAACAAGGGGAATCCGAAACTCCCTTCTTCATCCTGGGTCTGGCACCGAACGCGGCGCGTGTCTCCATCCGCTTTTTCCACCGGTCCACCACGGCGGATTTGCTGGAGAAACTGCATGAGCATCACCGTTGTATCGAGATGGTCCGGCAGTTCACGGAGCCAATCGGAAAAAGGTTCGCAGATCCGGCGTTTCCCGCCATCTGGCAAATCCTGCGTGAGACCGCCCGTGTGGCGGATGAGATTCCGCCCCTCCTTGGCGGTGCGCTCACCCGGGCCATCGTGGAGGGTACGTCGTATCCGGAGGGACTCTTCTCGGCGGTCATCCGCCGGATCCATGCGGACCGGACCATCAATTACCTCCGCTCCGCCACACTGAAGGCCGTCCTTGTCCGCAATCATCAAATCGATATACCCGTCATGTTAGATCCAGAAAACACCGATCCCCCCTATCGCCTTGGCAGGCTTTTCGCCGTGCTGGAGAAAACCCAGGAAGATGCTCTAGGCCCTATCAATGCAGGCATCCGCGAAAAGTTCTACAGCAGCGCCTCCGCCACGCCGGCCAGTGTTTTTCCGAGGATTCTCCGGACGTACCAGCACCATCTGGCCAAGCTGAACGGTGGTGCTAAGCTGAACCGTGAACGATTGATTCAGGACGTTCTTGCAGGATTGGATGGCAGAGGTTTCCCCAACCAGCTCTCCCTGAAAAACCAAGGTATCTTCGCGATCGGCTACTACCACCAGCGAAAGGACTTCTTCACCAAGAAAGAAGGAAACAAGGGAGACTGATCCTCCCTGCAACCCCACTGAATCACGCAACCACTCTCACTTCATTCCCGAAACCATGAACCATCGCTACGACTTCCTCTACCTTTTCGACGCGCAGGATGCCAATCCGAACGGAGACCCTGACGCTGGCAACCTGCCGCGCATCGACGTGGAGACCGGCCAGGGTCTCGTCACCGATGTCTGCCTGAAGCGCAAGATCCGCAACTTTGTCGCGATGACTGCAGACGGTGCGGACGGGAAGCGCATTTATTTTACCGATGGCGCCGTCCTCAACAACCAGCACAAGGAAGCGCATGAGGCGGTGGGCATTCCCGAGAAAGAGTCGAAAACCCCGAAGGACGGAAAGAAAGATGAGGCCACCCAATGGATGGCGAAGAATTACTACGATGTGCGAACATTCGGCGCGGTGATGTCAACCGATGTCAACTGCGGCCAGGTCCGGGGACCGGTGCAGATCTCATTCGCGCGCTCCATCGACCCCATCGTGTCCAGCGAGCACGCCATCACCCGTTCCTCAGTGACCAACGAAAAGGACGCGGAGAAGGAGCGGACCATGGGCAGGAAGTTCACGGTGCCATACGGGCTCTACAAGGCGCACGGTTTCGTGAATCCGTTTCTGGCGAAGCAAACAGGCTTCGGGGATGAGGATTTGGAACTCCTGTTCCAGGCGTTGGAGAACGCGTTTCAGTTCGACCAGTCCGCCGCCCGCCCAGCGGGGAGTATGAGCCCCCGCAGCCTCATCGTTTTCAAACATGACACGGCCCTCGGGGCAGCGCCCAGCCACAAGCTGTTCGACGCGGTGTCCGTGAAAAAGAAAGACGGGGTGGAGGCACCCCGGTCTTTCTCTGATTACGTGGTTTCCATCGACCGCACTGCCATCCCGGCGGGTGTAGAAGTCATCGAACGCTTGTAACGGACCGCGCCCGGATTACCCCATGTTCGGAGAGGACCAGCTCATCCCCATATCGGCGTTGCAGCATTGGCTGTATTGCCCCCGGCAGTGTGCGCTGATCCATGTGGAGAGGGCCTGGGCGGAGAACCGATTCACCGCGGAGGGGAGGGTCATGCATGCCCGGGCGCATGATGGCCCGGACGAGTCCCGCCAAGGAGTGCGGATCACGCGTGGCCTGCCAGTACGTTCGCTGCGGCTTGGACTGGCTGGAGAATGTGACGTGGTGGAATTCCACCCCGGAGGACGCATCCTTCCGGTGGAATACAAAAGGGGAAAGCCGAAGTCCCACCGGGCGGACGAGGTGCAGCTCTGCGCCCAGGCGCTGTGTCTCGAGGAAATGCTGTCCGCCTCCGTTCCCGGCGGCTGCCTCTACTACGGAGAGCGGCGCAGGCGGATGGAGATCCCTTTCGATGCTGATCTGAGGGACTTGGTGGCGGCTGCCGCGGTTGCGGTGCATGATTGCATTCGCGACGGGTTTACCCCACCCGCCGAGTATGAGACGAGACGGTGTGGCGCGTGCTCTCTTCTGGATCTCTGCCAACCGCAGGCACTGAGGTTCCGCCGGGGTGCCGGAGCCTGGTTTGGCCAGCGCCTCCGGGCGGTTCTTTCCGAGGAAACATGAAACGCCACCTGAACACCCTCTTCGTCACCTTGGATGGGTCCTATCTTCGCAAGGATGGAGCCGCGGTGGAAATCCGGCATGAGGGGGAGACGAAGATGCGCGTGCCGCTGCACAATCTGGAGGGAATCTCATGCTTCGGCTGGGACATCGGCGCCTCAGCGGCTCTCATGGCAGCGTGCGCGGAGGCCGGGGTGAGCATTTCCTTCCATACCCCCCATGGGAAATTCCTCGCCGCCACGCGAGGGTTCACCTCCGGGAACATCCTCCTCCGCAGGGAGCAATACCGCCGTGCGGACGATGAGGCGGCGTCCGTGGCCATAGCGGCGAACATGCTGGCGGCCAAGCTGGCGAATGCCCGCCAGGTGCTCATGCGCGCCGCCCGGGACCACGGCGGGAAATCCCCGGAGCGGGCCTCCGCCCTGGGGCAGGCGGCTGATGCCATCGCGGTCAGGATAGGCTTGTTGGGGCGTGCCGGGACCTTGGATTCGCTGCGCGGGATCGAAGGGGATGCTGCCTCCACCTATTTTTCCGTGTTCCGCCATCTGCTGGTGAACCATGACCCATTGGTGAGGATCTCCGGCCGCTCCCGCCGGCCGCCGCTGGATCCGGTCAATGCGCTGCTGTCTTTCCTCTACGTCCTGCTGATGCATGACTGCCGCAGCGCCTTGGAGAGCTGCGGCCTGGATCCGCAGTGCGGTTTCCTCCACCGCGACCGTCCCGGGCGGCCATCCCTAGCCTTGGACCTGATGGAGGAGTTCAGGGCGTTCCTGGCGGACAGAGTGGCGCTTACCCTCCTGAACCGGAAACAGATCACCTTTGCGGATTTCCGGACTGCGGAGTCAGGAGCGGTGCTGCTCAAAGACGATTCACGGAAACAGGTGCTGGCCGCCTGGCAGGAGCGCAAACAGGACGAGATAATCCACCCTTTCTTGGATGAAAGGGTCACCTTGGGGCTTTTGCCCCACCTGCAGGCGCGCCTGCTCGCCCGGCACCTGCGCGGGGATCTGGATGCTTACCCTGCCTTTCTGTCCAAATGAATAATCCCCGCTCTCCTCATCACACATGTATTTGCTCGTGACCTACGATGTGAACACCACGACTCCGGCGGGGAAATCCCGGTTGCGTCGGATCGCCAAAACGTGCCTTGATTACGGACAACGGGTTCAGAATTCGGTGTTCGAATGCAAGGTTGATCCGGGGCAACTGGTGGGGGTGAAATCGAAGCTCATGGACATCATCGATCCGGAGTTGGACAGCCTCCGTTTCTACCATCTGGGGGCGAACTGGAAGAACAGAGTGGAGCATCATGGTGCGAGACCCGGCTATGATGTGGATGGTCCCCTCATCATTTAGCCGTTCTTACCTCTGTGGTCTGGCATCGGTAATATGCCCGGAAGAGGTAGGCGCGAACCCCGAGTGATCATAATATTCCCGCAGGGTTCGCGCTTGTCGTAAATGCCTTCCGATCAGTTCTTTGACATAACCAGAAACGAATCCACCACCCACGATGGCCCTGGCAAGGGGTGGGTTCGCGCGGATATCTGCTCTTTCCAAGATGGCAGAAGGAATTCAGCATGCCGCAGTCGCCCCTTCACGGGGGCGCGGGTTGAAACATGGGTCTCTGACGGGATCGCCCCAATCCTGATGGTCGCCCCTTCACGGGGGCGCGGGTTGAAACCTCATCGCCGTCATCGTTCTTCGGCTGGATGATGGTCGCCCCTTCACGGGGGCGCGGGTTGAAACCTTGACCCCATCGAGCGACCACTCCCGTTCCTGGTCGCCCCTTCACGGGGGCGCGGGTTGAAACGTCCCAAGAATTTCAGTGGTGGCAGTCCTTCCGGCGTCGCCCCTTCACGGGGGCGCGGGTTGAAACACCGCGGTCCTGTCATCCCGGATCGACGGGGTTCGTCGCCCCTTCACGGGGGCGCGGGTTGAAACTGCTACGCCTCGGCGAAGGACGACCAAGGACTGGGTCGCCCCTTCACGGGGGCGCGGGTTGAAACAGTTCGTAAAGGATTTGATGGCCGCCGCAGGAAGTCGCCCCTTCACGGGGGCGCGGGTTGAAACTGAAAGTCTCATGGATGAACCGGGCAATGCGCCGGTCGCCCCTTCACGGGGGCGCGGGTTGAAACGTAGCGTAAACCGAGTTATTGACGAATAAGACGCGTCGCCCCTTCACGGGGGCGCGGGTTGAAACTAACGACTTAACTACGCCTCAGCATTCCCCGCCGTCGCCCCTTCACGGGGGCGCGGGTTGAAACAGCTTGGAATGGATGGCAACGGCGGAAACGTCCAGTCGCCCCTTCACGGGGGCGCGGGTTGAAACATCGGGGAAACGCTGGTTTTCCTGATCAATGGGGTCGCCCCTTCACGGGGGCGCGGGTTGAAACAGGCCGGCGGAGTCGTTGATGCGGACCGTGGTGTCGCCCCTTCACGGGGGCGCGGGTTGAAACTTCTCCAACGTCCTCTCACTCTCCCTCCACTCCGTCGCCCCTTCACGGGGGCGCGGGTTGAAACATATTCGTATTGCGGGGCTTTCCGCGACCGCTCACGTCGCCCCTTCACGGGGGCGCGGGTTGAAACAAATTCCTAATAGTTCCCTCGCCCTCCCGCACGGTCGCCCCTTCACGGGGGCGCGGGTTGAAACCGCCTCATGCAAAACGTGGTGTCCGCTTACTTCGTCGCCCCTTCACGGGGGCGCGGGTTGAAACATGATCGGCTGGCGGGATCACTGAGTTCTCACTCCCTCCTCTCCACCCGTCGCCCCTTCACGGGGCGGGTTGAAACATATTCCGTATTGCGGGGCTTTCCGCGACCGAGCCACGTCGCCCCTTCTTCACGGGGGCGCGGGCTGAAACAAATTTCTAATAGTTCCCTCGCCCTCCTGCACGGTCGCCCCTTCAATAAAGTGGGCTGAAACCGCCTTCATGCAAACGTGGTGTCCGCTTACTTCGTCGCCTTCACGGGGCGCGGCTGAAACATAATATGGTGGCGTTATCTCTGATTTTTCAAGTCGCCCCTTCTCACGGGCGCGTTGAAACTCCCGGGCCAGGTGCGTGACCGCCAGCGGTGGGGTCGCCCTTCACGGGGGCGCGGGTTGAAACATCGTCCGGGCGGCGGCCCGTATGACGAGATTCACGGTCGTCCCTTCACGGGGGCGCGGGTTGAAATCCGGCTCATCCATGCTCCTTCCAAGTCGCCCCTTCACGGGGGCGCGGGTTGAAACTCCCCGGGCCAGGGTGTGACCGCCAGCGGTGGGGTCGCCCCTTCACGGGGGCGCGGGTTGAAACATCGTCCGCGGCGGCCCGTATGACGAGACCACGGTCGCCCCTTCACGGGGGCGCGGGTTGAAACTGGCTCATCCAGGTCCGGTATTCCGTGACGTATTGTCGCCCCTTCACGGGGGCGCGGGTTGAAACACTCTGTCCCGTGACCCGTCCCGGGCCAGGGTGGTCGCCCCTTCACGGGGGCGCGGGTTGAAACCTCACCCGTCCCCGGATCCCGGAAACCGCGTCACGTCGCCCCTTCACGGGGGCGCGGGTTGAAACACGCATTCCGCATGCACGAAGCGGAAGTGTGCCGTCGCCCCTTCACGGGGGCGCGGGTTGAAACACCTATGCCGAGACAGAGATCCTCCGCCGCGCCGAAAGTCGCCCCTTCACGGGGGCGCGGGTTGAAACTTCGGGGCGATGCCGTCCTTCCGGCACCCCTTCAGTCGCCCCTTCACGGGGGCGCGGGTTGAAACCGGAATCCCGGTGTCATTGGCAGGGACGGCTTCGAGTCGCCCCTTCACGGGGGCGCGGGTTGAAACACCGAGGATGACACGGCATTCCGCCGGCGGATCCGTCGCCCCTTCACGGGGGCGCGGGTTGAAACATGACGCACCGGGTATTTTCGCGCAACAGTGCGGTCGCCCCTTCACGGGGGCGCGGGTTGAAACATGACGCACCGGGTATTCTCACGTAACAGTGCGGTCGCCCCTTCACGGGGGCGCGGGTTGAAACATCGACGTAGAGGAGTCGCGACTCAGACTCTCAGTCGCCCCTTCACGGGGGCGCGGGTTGAAACACCTCGGCCAGCATCAGGTCCTGCATCTCGACGGGTCGCCCCTTCACGGGGGCGCGGGTTGAAACATACCCTCCGGAGACAGCGTGAGCGGCGCAGCGGGTCGCCCCTTCACGGGGGCGCGGGTTGAAACTCGCCCAGGTTCTGGGCGCATTCAAGGTGAGCGTGTCGCCCCTTCACGGGGGCGCGGGTTGAAACGCGAACCCGCAGCGTTATGTCGAGGGCTGGCTGAGTCGCCCCTTCACGGGGGCGCGGGTTGAAACATCACCCCGAACGGAGAAGCCGAGGAACGCCGCCGTCGCCCCTTCACGGGGGCGCGGGTTGAAACACCATCTCGCACTCACGCTTGCTGGAGTTCTATCGTCGCCCCTTCACGGGGGCGCGGGTTGAAACTGGCGCTCCTTCATTATATCCATCGTCAGTCGAGGTCGCCCCTTCACGGGGGCGCGGGTTGAAACACCTCAATGGAGACGACGACGTTGTTTTCGAGATGTCGCCCCTTCACGGGGGCGCGGGTTGAAACTTCAACCTCTTCGTTGATGGCCGCGGCTACGCGGGAGTCGCCCCTTCACGGGGGCGCGGGTTGAAACTCCGCGCGGGCGAGGATCTGCTTCGGCGTGACTGGTCGCCCCTTCACGGGGGCGCGGGTTGAAACTCGCTGACATCGACGTAGCCGGACTTCGTGAGCGTCGCCCCTTCACGGGGGCGCGGGTTGAAACTCGGCGAGGTAGTGGCCGCCGTTGCCCGACTGGAGTCGCCCCTTCACGGGGGCGCGGGTTGAAACAACAAGATCTCCGCTTTCATTGGCCCGTGGTTCGGTCGCCCCTTCACGGGGGCGCGGGTTGAAACTCCCTCCCCGGGTGGCAGATGATGCGCTCAAGGGTCGCCCCTTCACGGGGGCGCGGGTTGAAACCGCCGATACCGCATCGCTCTATCCCAGCACCGGCGGTCGCCCCTTCACGGGGGCGCGGGTTGAAACCTTCAGCGATGTCCGATCGGCTTTTCACGGCTTCGTCGCCCCTTCACGGGGGCGCGGGTTGAAACAGGTGGATAGTCAGGAGGACCTTCGTGAAGACTTTGTCGCCCCTTCACGGGGGCGCGGGTTGAAACATGTAAGACGTTGGTTGCCAAGACGTATAAGTACGTCGCCCCTTCACGGGGGCGCGGGTTGAAACTCGCGCCCAGAATACCCCTCCCGCATCCCAACCTGTCGCCCCTTCACGGGGGCGCGGGTTGAAACATCGGGGACCCAGCGGTCGTCAATGCCAAGATTCGTCGCCCCTTCACGGGGGCGCGGGTTGAAACAACGTCGGGAAGCCCTCGCACTACACGGGACGGCGTCGCCCCTTCACGGGGGCGCGGGTTGAAACCAGAAGGAAAGGTATATCGCGGGTATCAGCGGTGGTCGCCCCTTCACGGGGGCGCGGGTTGAAACCATTTCTTGAGTCCGTAGAACACCGCGAATAGAAGGTCGCCCCTTCACGGGGGCGCGGGTTGAAACGGCCTCCTTCTTGGCCTCCTCCTCGCGGGCTGCTGGTCGCCCCTTCACGGGGGCGCGGGTTGAAACCCACGACACCGCCATTTCATTGCGTCCGCCGCGAGTCGCCCCTTCACGGGGGCGCGGGTTGAAACCGGTGGATCCGGTGATCTTGTAGAGGTCGCCCAGAGTCGCCCCTTCACGGGGGCGCGGGTTGAAACTCCTCCAGCTTCGCGCGTTCCTCCGCCGTCTTCTGTCGCCCCTTCACGGGGGCGCGGGTTGAAACAGGTGGTTGCCATGAGCTGCCTGGATTGCATACGGTCGCCCCCTCACCGGGGCGCGGGTTGAAACATGAAAAAGGGTCTGATCTATCTGGTCGCTTACAGTCGCCCCCTTACGGGGAAACGGGTTGAAACACCTGCAGGAAATCCTCCGGCGTCCACACCTTTGTTGCCCCTTCACCGGGGTCGCGGGTTGAAACTATCCAAGGCGCGGAACCTGTAAAAAATGCATCAGTCGCCCCTTCACGGGGGGCGGGTTGAAACATGAAGTCGCTCTACGGACAGGTGGAAGCGGCCGGTCGCCTTCAGCTCCTTCGCCCTGGAGTTGAAAAAGGGAGACTTTATGGGAACCCAGTCACACTTTGCCGTCATGCATGGCCGCCATCTCCAACCAATCTACCAGCGTCTTTCCGGTCGCCGCAATGTAACCCCGCCACTCGGTCCACGCCTTTCTCACCAGATTCCCATCCCTCCAGATCACCGTCCCGTAGGACTCGATCTCTCCGGAGGACACCGCACCGTTAGATTGTAGATTGTTATTGTTTTTCTAAGGCAAAAAAGTTAAGTGGTATTGTAAGGCCGAAGGATGTTATTAATTGGATAATTATGTCCGATTGGCTTTCTGGTCACTGAGAAAAAGCATATGAAAATTTCCCGGCGAAGTTTCATTCAGGCTGCATCCGCCTCGGTTGCGGCAGGTTCGGTGAGTTCTCTTTCTGCAGCCGAGATCAGGGTGGCGGAAACCTGCGATGGCAGCGTCTCCACGGTGGCAGATAGTTTTACCGATGGGAACGAGATAGCTCGCCAGATCCCGATGAAGGCGCTCAATGATCTGGGTGGCGGGGCCATCGGGCCGGAACTTCCGGAGGGGTGGACGGGGAGATTTGCGATTGGCGGTGGGCCGTGCGGAATCGCCAAAGAGTGGGGCCCGTCGCATCCGCACCGGGGGGAGCCGGGTTCCGGAGAGACGGATATGGCGGAGTTCCTGGATGATGATGACCCGCAGGAGGCACAGCGTTTGCTTTCACTGGTGAAAGAGTTCGGTCAACATCCGGAGAACGGCGGTGCGCGGAAGCCGGTGGAATATTATCAGATGGGGATTTCTGTGGGGGAAGGACATATCCTGACGGATAAGCAGCGGCAGAAGATCACGGGAGATATGAAGACGCCGACGGCGTTCCTGGGCTACCATGGATGGAAGGAGGCACCGCAGACACCGGGACCCATGTTCCAGGCCCGGTTGGGTAGGCCGATGGTGGTGCGCTTCATCAACCGGGTCCAGGACTACATGTCCGTGCATCTCCACGGCATGCATGGGCCGGCGCATTCGGACGGTCATCCCGCCTTTGTCATCCCGAAGGAATATGAACACTCCGCAAAGGACGGAGAGCTGGGATATGGGTCGAATTTCCGGGATTACTTCTACCCGCATACCGTTCCGGCGAAGCAGGGGATGGAAAGGAAGGAGGGGGAGGGGGTGCCAGGCAGCCAGAAAGACACCGACCATCTGGACTATTCGGAGAGTCCCTCCACCATGTGGTATCATGACCATTCCATGGATGTCACCGGGCCCCACGCATACTTGGGGTTGGCGGGGTTCTGTCCCATCTTTGATGATATGGAACTCAGGTTTCTGGGAAACGGGGTTCTGCCTTTCTGTCCGGGGAAAGGAAAGGTCTATCAAAACCTGAAGGGTGCCCATGACAAGGATGCGGGGGACGGGACGGATGCGGCCGCACTGGATGAGATCTTCGAGGCGCAGAGGGGGAACTTCCTGGATCTGTGCATGGTGTTCAATGACAAGTGTCTTTCCGTCAAAGGGAAGACGCCCGGTGTGGACGGCAACCAGTTGCTTTATTCCGCGAAAGGGCACAACGGCCACCTGGGCAACGTGGTGCTGGCGAATGGAAACCTCACCCCCCACAGTTATGTCCTGCCCAGGAAGCTGCGATTGAGGATGCTGAATGGGTCGAACGCCCGCATCTACAAGATGGCGCTCTTTCTGAGGCTGGAAGGCAGGGATGGAAAATACCGTTCTTCCCCGATCGACGGGAAGGACCCGGACACCAGAAGATACGGTTCCGGGAACGCGGGCCTGATCCGGCTGGGGAAGGTGATGCCGAAGGAAAAGCCGGAGTGGTTCCGCATCGGCGCGGACTCCTGGCTCTACCCCAGGCCGGTGGCGCAGAGGAATGTCCTGCTGGCTATGGCGAACCGGGCGGACATGATCGTGGATTTCGGCGCGATACAGGACTGGGTGAAATCAAAGCTGGGAGGCAAGATCCCTGCGGACAGGCAGGTGGCGGTCTATCTCTGCAATCTGCTTGACCAGGAGAACGGCCGTGGTCCGAAGGTAAAGCTGGATGAGGCGCAGGGGCGGGAACCGGCGCAGGGGCTGGGGGGGGCGATCGGCGTCCCCATGGTGTCGGAGGTGGAGCGTGACAGTGACGGGGCGAAGGGTGAACTCAGCCAGCCATGGCCGGTCATGAAATTCATCATCACGGAGAATCTGGAGAAAGTCAGTCTGCCCAAAGGTCTGACACTTTCGGGCATGGGCTATACGGCTCTGGCGGAAATCCCGGACGCGTCGGTGGCGCTGGGCTCCGCGCAGGGACCGGGCGAGGGCGGGGCCATCCTGCGGCCCCACCGCGGGCATGACAGCCATGTCCCTGTCCCGGGGAAACCGCCGCGTGTCCGGGATGTCCTGTTCCACCGCGGCGGAGGTATCTGGAAAGTGAATGACAGGATCATTGATGAGTTCCGGAGCAATTTCGTCCCGAAGCTGGATGCCGGGGAATATTGGGTGCTGGAGAATGGCGGGGGCGGGTGGTGGCACCCCATTCACATCCATCTGGAGTCCCACCAGTTGCTCGAATATCTTGAGGAGTCCGGGATCGACGAGGCGCGGGATACCTTTGGCAAAGTGATCGGCCAATACCGGAACCAACTGCCTGCGGATGCGGATGCCCGCAGGCAACTCGAAGCGATCCTTTCGGATCTGGAGTCCGGACTGCGCGAGATGCGGGAAAACCCCGAGGATGGGAAAAATGACAATCCTTCCCCACAGATGGGCTACACCCGGGAGCGGGTGCGGGCGTTGGACGCCTTCATCCGGCTCCAGACACTCACGTCCGGGGGCGGTATGATCCGACCGCTGGATGAGGTGGTGAAACAATTCGATGCAGGCCTGCGCGTGGAGGACTTCCGCCTGTGGCGGGACATCGAAGTGCCGGAGTGGTATAGATACAAGTCGGACACGACGGTGCTTGGGCCGCGCACGCGGGCGAAGGTGTTCATGCATTTCCGCACCTTTGACGGTCCGTTCGTCTTCCACTGTCATAATCTGGAGCATGAGGACATGCGTATGATGCTCGTGGTGGACCCACGCGCGAAGCCGGTGAGTTCGGTGCAACCACCTACCGGCAACGGCGACCGCCATAGCAATGATGATGTGCCGGTGATCTACAGGCACCCGTGGAGATTCACCCGCAACGGGAATACGGAAGGCCCGGACTACGACAAACGTCCGCATGCCGACCGGTTGGAAGGCGGGCAGGTGGGCAAGACCCCCGCCTGGGACCAGCCGCCTCCCGGCAAGGATGAGACACCACGAGCCCACCCCATCTGGGGTGGGTGGGATCAGCACCTGTGACGTCCCCCCATCCCTGAACTCTTCCGCACGCCTCCGCCCATCATTGACCTATCTTTTCCACCGACATCACTCATGGACACGATCCTTCCTGAGAACAAGCTGAACCGCCGCGCACTGTTGTCTCCGGTGGCGTGGCTGGCCGCTTCATCCGTACTGGCGGCTGCGGGGAATGAGACGGAGGAAACTCTCACCCCTCCCGCCCCGCAGGCTGGCGGCCCGGCGGAGGGTATCACCCGCCTGGATCCCGCGACGGGTGCCTTGTTGAGCATGGAGACATGGCCGGACTTTGCACTGACGGATGCAAAGGGCCGCGTGGTGGATCTCCACCGCGACCTCATCCAGGGAAAGACGGTCGTGCTGACTTTTTTCTACACCAACTGCAAAGGCAGTTGCCCCGCCACCACCGGCAGGTTGGTCGATCTCTGGCATGCCATGGGGCCTGCAACCCGTGAGCGCGTCCGCTTCATCTCCGTCTCCGTGGAGCCACACCTGGACACCCCGGCCGCGTTGGTGGAGTGGGCGTCTGACACGGTGCCGGACGGTGCGGACTGGCATCTGCTGACCGGGGCCCTGGCGGACATCACCCGGCTGCGCCACTTCGTCGGCTTCTACGACCTGGACCCGGCGGTGGATGCGGACCCGCGGCTGCACGCGGCCATGGTCATGATGGGGAATGACCGGACCCACCGCTGGCTTTCACTGCCCGCAGAGTCCTCCTCGCGGCAATGGCGCTCCACGCTGTCGCGCTGCCTCTGAACATTTTCAATCCCATCTTTATAACCCCGATTCGCCATGAGATCCCGCTCCTGCTTCCTCCCCGGCCGTTTCCCGGGTGTTGTTCCGCTGGCATTCACCGTCCTCCTGTTTTCCTCGGCGGCGTTCCTCCTCAGGGCGGCGGAAGACCCTGTGAAAAAGCCGGTGGAGCCGAAGCCGAAGCCTTTCCGGGAGCTCAAGGAGGACCCCGCCTACAAGAAGGCGGAGATCTACGACAGACCACACTCTCCCATGCCATCCGGAGAGGGGCAGAAACCGGAGGAGAAAAAGCGCTGGGAAGAGCACAAACGGGCCATGCACTACATGGCGGCGAAGCGAACTCCGGAGAATAACCCGGACCTCCGCTCCGTCGTGGAGTGGCTGAAAGACGTCGGCGGAGCAGACCGGTCACAATCAGCTTTTGAGGATGTGGCCATGCCCGGCGGCACGGAACTGACCGTTTTCCGTCCGAGCAACCTGGACGCCTTCCTCAACACCGGAGAGGATGAGGCACAGCGGACGGCCGCCCTGCAGGCCGCCATCGCCTTGGGCAAGGCGTTCTTCTGGGACCCTGCGTTCAGCAGTGATGGGGCCATCTCCTGCGGGACCTGCCACTATGCGGCCGGTACGGACCACCGAATCGATGGTGTGGTCGGGCTGCCGGCCAACCTGGGGCTGCGAATCCCTTTTCCGGACATGAGAAAGCCGGACCACCGGAACAGATATACCCCTTACAAGCTCGATGCCAGCGACCTGGCTGGCAACGTGGAGACGCCGCGCCCGAACGATGGCAAGGGGGTGTTCGACCCGGTGAGCATGGTCGGCTTCAAGACCGGTAAAATCATCGGATCCCTAGGGATCCAGCGCAGGATTTTCAGTGGCGTCAGGGATGGCGGCGGGGAGAACTGGGTTTCATTCCCGGAGACGAATGTGGACACATTCCTGCCCGTTGACGTGATGAATGCCATCACCCGGGTGGAGGGGGTATACCACCAGATCACCCCGCGGAATGCGGGCACCGTCATCAATGCGGTGTTCAATACCCGAAACTTCCACGACAGCAGGGCCAGCATGATCTTCAACGGCCAAACCTCCGCAGGGGTGTATGAGGACGAGAACGGGAACCTGGGAGGGCCGTTCATCTATCGGTCCGGTACGGCGGGAGTGGAGCAGGTTTCCACGTGGAGTCCGTTCAGGATATGGATCGACGGTCAGGGCAGGCGGAATGAAGAAAAGAACAACATCAACCCCTACTACATCACCAACGCGGCACTCGCCTCCCAGGCGGTGGAACCGGTGATCAGCGACCGGGAGATGTCCCATGCCGGACGCAGATTTCACCACATCGCACGGCGCACGCTCGGCCGCGAAATCCTCACGGGGCGGGCGATAGCGGAGGATGACAGCAGCCTCTCTCCCTACGCGGCCAGCCGGGTGGAGTATGGGCAACTCATCCGCACAGCATTCCGCAAGGAATGGTGGGATGATATGGCAAAGGTGAAGTTGCCGAAAATCAGCTACGTCCACACCGGGGAATCCACCACCGATGGTGCAACCGGGGACATGAAGGATCGGCAAAGGACCGGGACACCGCTCTCCCCTGAAGAACTGGAAAGCCTGCCTGTCTCTATGAAAGACGACTACACCCTGATGGAGGCCAACTTCGGCCTCTTCTGGGGGCTGGCGCTGCAACTCTACCAGTCCACCCTGGTTTCGGACGATTCCCGCTTCGACCAGGTCCAGCGTGCGCTCGGTTCCGCCCCGTCCGCTCCTCCAGCCCCGCGCTTCACCGCACAGGAACAAAGGGGCTGGGAACTCTTCGCCCGCCATGGTTGCAATGAATGCCACATGGGCGCGGAGTTCGCCGGCGGCAGCATTACGGAAATAGGCTTGATACCCCCGTGGGTCTGGGCGGATGAAGAAATGACCACCAAACGACCGACCGTGGATCCCTATCTTTCGAAGGAAGACGTTGAGGATGACTTTGCGGTGGAGGAGGACGAGCCATTGGACGGACCGTTGGACCCGGTGGATGCGACCCCATATGGCATCGAGGCGCTGGCGGTCTCAGGCCGCATGCTCGCTTTCTATGATGCAGGGAACTACGTGGTGGGCGCGTCCCGTTACGCCGACGGCACGGCGGGGGAGGCATGGACGGAGCTACGTATGGAGGACAGCGGCATTGGGAACAGATTCATCCCCCCAGGGTACTCCAGTCTGGCGAAAGAACTGCCTGTCGGTTACCAATCTCCCTTCGGCGTGGCTTTCAAACAGTTCGGCAACTATCTGAAGAATGGCACCCGGGGACAAGAGTTGGTGGAGATCCTGGGAGAGGGGAAGAAGGGACAAAACTACCTGGCGAGGACGGATTTTATGATGCACCGTCAGGTCAAGCTGAGGGAGCTCACCGGTCTTATACCCCAGGTTGATGGAGTGCAGGTTGACGGAGTGCAGAGCGCCGTGCTGCCTCGGACGGCGCTTAACTCCACCCAGATCCCGGAGATAGCACTGGGCCTCGCTGAGTCGCAGATCGAGAAGATGCTGCTGAAAAGAGAGAAACCTGTCCCCGTTCTGAATGAGATTCCGGACTACTCCATGGCACGCCGCTGGGTCGGAAGGATCGATGAAACCATCGGTGAGGCTGTGAAAAACGCGGCGGCGGCTACGGGGGGGCGGAAGGTTTATTGGAATCGGCAGGTTGCCGGGCTCCGGAAGCTGAAGGCAAACAAGGAACGCATATCCGACGCGGCCGCCTTCCGCGCGCCGACCCTGAGGAACATCGAGCTGACGGGCCCCTACATGCACAACGGCAGCCTGCTGACGCTGGAGGCGGTCATCGAATTTTACGCCGCCGGTGGACATTTCGGGCAACGTCCGGCGGCAGGCAAGCCCGATCCCCTTCCATTCGCCACCGGGGACATGCACCCGGAGATGCTGCCGCTGCCGCTTTCCCCCGCGGACAAAGCGGCTCTTGTGGCATTCCTGAAAACTCTGACGGATGAGAGGATCGTACTTGAGAAAGCACCGTTCGACCGCCCCGAGTTCCTGTTGCCGTCGTCTGCGGACACGCTGGTGGCTTCCGAGCCAGGCGCCACCGATGGAGCCCCTCCGGCGGAATCCGCGAAACTCCCGTCGGGCAAGCCCGCATTCATCAAGTTCCCTGCGGTCGGCAAGAACGGATCAGGCGGGAGGTGGATCACATCCTACGAAGACATCCTGAAAAATCCTACCATCAAGGGAGTTCCCGGAGCGCAGAGCTACTAGGCTGAATCGACATTCATTTCAACCAGATCATGGCTGCTGCGAGGTGAAGTGCGCCCATGAAATGACAATCAAGACGGTCGAACCGTGTGGCGATGCGCCTGAAGTGTTTGAGCTTGTTGAAGCATCTTTCCACCAGATTCCGCTGCTTGTAGATCTCTTTGTCGTAGCGGATGGCGCGCTTGAGGTTGACCTTTGAAGGGATCACCACACGCATCCGTTTGGCGCGCACCAGATCACGCAGCGCCCGGCTGTCATAGCCTTTGTCCGCGATGACCGCCTTGGCTTTCATGCCTGCAAGCAGTTCGGGTGCGCTGCTGATGTCGGCCGCCTGCCCAGGAATGAGAAGGAACCTTGGTGTGTTGAAACCATTCTGTGAGATTTGATGCCTCTACCGGTAGAGGGTGTAGGCAAGGAGTCGAAGCAAGGTTTCGTGGCGTTGGGTAATGTCGAGACGTGCGGTCAGGGCTGATCCACACAGACGCTTCATCCCGCCGATGAAGGATTCGATATGCCATTGGCCGCCGCCTGAAAAACTGGTCCACGGCGAGTGAGAGGATTTGATGAACTCAAATCCGAACCATGAGCAAACAGAAGAGACACACACCCGAAGAAATCATCCGGCTGCTTCGCGAGAGCGAGGCGAGCGGATTGAGCCAGGAAAAGTTCTGCCAGCAGAAGCAGATTTCGGTTCCGACGCTGCACCGCTGGCGGAAGAAATACGGCCAGATGGACGTCGCCGATGCGAAACGTCTCAAGGCCCTGGAGAAGGAAAACGCCGAGCTGAAACGGATGTATGCCGAAGCGATGCTGGGCAACAAGATCCTCAAGGAAGCCTTGGAAAAAAAGCTCTGAGCGCGGGGCGGCGACGTGAGATGGCTCGTCAGGCCACGGTCCGCAGGGGATGCAGCCAGCGGCAGGCGTGCCGGTTGTTTTCGCTGCACCGCGCCACTTTCCGCTATCGGACGAAGCTTCCCCGTCCGCCCCGCGCCGCCGCCGACGAGGCGGTGGTCGCCCTGAGTTTGGAACACCCGGAGCTCGGAGCCGACAAGATCGCCAGCATGGCCCGACGCGAGGGACATCGTCTTGGCAACCAGCGTGCCCGCCGGCTCCGCCGTGAGGAGTGCCTGGCGGTTCCGCCGCGCAAGCCGAAGGAAAGCCGGCGGGGCGAATCGACCGGAAGGCATCCACAGAAGGCGACGCACCGCGGTCATGTGTGGACGTGGGATTTCATCCACGACTGGACGCTGAAAGGCGGGGCGTTCCGGGTGCTGAGCGTGGTGGACGAACACACCCGCGAGGTGCTCGCGTTGCATGTGGACCGGCACATCGGCTCGCGCAAGGTGCGTGAGGTGATGGAGGGATTGATCGCCGAGCATGGACCTCCCGGTTACATCCGTTCGGACAACGGCCCCGAATTCGTGGCCCGGCATCTGCAGGAATGGCTGGGGTGGAATCGGATCCGGACGCTGTATATCGAGCCGGGCAGCCCTTGGCAGAATTGGTTTCGTGGAGAGCTTCCACGATAAATTCCGCGCCGAATGTCTCGCGAGGGAGCTGTTCTACACGCTCGGGGAAGCCCGGGTGGTGATCGGGGACTGGCGGAGGAAATACAACCACGTGCGTCCGCATCGGAGCCTGGGAATGCTGACACCCGCGGAATTCGCGGCGAAATGTGCCGCTGGGATTGTTGGCCGGCCGGGCTGCGGCACTTCCGGCTCCGACGAGTCGATGGAACCCATTCTCGCCGCAAGCCCCTCCGCCCGGCCTCATCGAGGGCCAAGAGGAAGCTTGAACCGGAAGGTCATCCAGCGTAGATGAATCCCCGAATCTTCTCACTCCGCCTGGACCAAAAACTCAACGGCGGCCAGAGGTTTCCGATCCTTTCTCTGCGCGGGTCGATGGCTAATTTGCCCACGGATCACCAAGGATCGGAAAACTGTTGAATCCGCTCATTGAATGTCGGGCAACGCCATTCTTAGGTTGAATCGACATTCAGACTTGTACGTTACCCGTGGCTTTGCTTCAACCTCGTCATGGCGAAACGCTATGAACTGAGTGAGACGCAATGGGTGCAGATCCGGGAGTTGTTGCCTGGCAAGTTGAGCGATCCGGGAAGGACGGCGGTGGACAACCGCAACTTCGTCAATGCAGTGCTCTGGGTCCTGCGCAGCGGGGCACGCTGGAGCGACCTGCCTGAGCGCTACGGCAAATGGAAAACCGCGCATAAGCGCTTCACCCGCTGGGCCAAGGCGGAGGTCTGGGAGAAAGTCTTCGCATCGCTCGTCAAGGACAGGGACAATCCGTATCTGATGCTTGATTCTACCATCGTGAAGGCCCACCAGCAGGCAGTCACAGGAAAAGGGGGGGCTCGGACCAGGCTGTGGGGCGTTCCCGAGGAGGACTGACAACCAAGATCCATCTGGTGGCCGACAGTGCGGGCCGCCCGTTGAGGTTCCTTCTCACTCCGGGGCAGGCGGCTGATATTACCAGCGCACCCGAGCTTCTGGCAGGGCTGAAAGCAAAGGCCGTCATCGCCGATAAAGGCTATGACAGCCGGGCGTTGCGCGATCTTGTGCGCGCCAAACGGATGCGCGTGGTGATCCCTTCAAAGGCGAACCGGAAGCGTGCCATCCGTTACGACAAGGAGATCTACAAACAACGGAATCTGGTGGAGAGATGCTTCAACAAGCTCAAGCATTTCAGACGCATCGCCACACGGTTTGACCGTCTCGATTGCCATTTCATGGGAGTCCTTCATCTCGCAGCGACTATGATCTGGCTAAAGTGAATGTCGATTCAACCTAGGAGGATGGTGTCATGCGCACCGGATCGCCCGTTACATCAATAGGCGATTCTCTGTGTTCGATAGGATCGGATCGATGCTAATTTACGGCGGTCTTCTTATAGCAGTATACTTTTCTGATCGGCTAGTTGAATCGTTCCTCCGTGCTGCTCTTTCTTCATTGGTAAGTTGCCGGTCATTCAGCTGTCCACCGGTAATGGTGAGCAAGGGTTTCTCGGGCATAGTTCGACCATTGCTGGCCAAACTGCGCGAATGCCGAGAGCGTTCCGTATAATGGAGCCGCAATGGGAACCCTTAAGCACACCTGTGATAGCAGGCACTCGAACCTATCCGGGGACTGTGGCGGTATTCCGGATTCAAGCAATTCAAGCGGTCACACTGATTACCCGCACCTTCAACTTCCTTCAGGGTGCGGAACCTCCTCCCTGTCACCCGTGCGCCTGGGTAAGCAGTGCGCAGTGGTGACAATGTCCGATATGGGTCGGACCCCGCGGGGCATTGAGAGATCTGCGCCCGCCCTTTATCGCTCGCCCAACCGGGAATCGCGCGGTGGACTAAGTAGATAAGGCAAATAGATTGTAGTCAAGATATGCTCCGGGAAGCTTCAATATTTATCACCTCTTTTATTTTTTGGGGCTGTGGGTCCGGATGCTTCTGGATATGGTGTCGTTTTCAGGAGAACGATTCGTATGAACATTAATCTTATTCAGTCTATGATCTCGCTCCGTATCCATGAATCGAGGTCGTCGCGTGCTATCCGCACGGAGGCACGTGTTCCCGGTCCGGAAGGTTGAACACGATAGGCTTTCAGCATGCCGGATTTTATCGCTGCCGAAACCGTGGGCGTGCTAAAGCCCGAATACCGGCCAGCCTGAGGTATAGAGAAGAATGCGGGCTCAATTCTTTCAACAGATGCCGATTTTCGTTCTTTGAATCTCACGGGAGAAAGGTGCGGGTATTATCCGGAGGGATCGAAACGACTGTAGGGGAGTTATTTGTCAATCAGCCCGCCTTCGGCAAAACTCCCCGAATCAGTTCTTGACTCAATCCGGCATTCTGCCGAATGCGTCCCTGAATGCTCTGCGGAGGGTGGCTTCATTGGCCAAGGTGTACTTGTGCACCTGATCGGGACCGACGAACAGTTCTCCGGTTGACGGTTTCACAACAAACATGAAATCCCGAAGTTTTTGGTAATCGGTTGTTGGCCCCAGTAGTTGACGGGTGTGCTTAAGTAACCTGCCCGGGGTAACGTTGCCTATTTTTCTGCAACGCTCCTTCCAAGCTGCAAGGAATTCTCCAAGCTTTTCATCGAAGGTTGCAGGGTCTGAAATCACCTTGAGAAATCGCTTCGCGGTGGAATTGTTCTTCGCCGCCTTTTCTTGAAGTTCTAAGATGCTCCAGCCGAAGAATTCGGTTGATCGTCCTATATCGAAGTTTACTAACTTTTGATCATTTCCTCTAGCGCACGGGATATAGAGAGGGACGGGATGATCAAGCCCACCAATCTGGCGTTTTAAGATTTTTGGATCACCGGTTATGGCATAAATAACGATCTCTTCGGTGATTTCTGCGTGCAACCATTCGGGAACCAAGAATATTTCACGAAGTGCTACCACGCTCCTCGCCTGACACTTCTCAATCATGGCGCGCTTGAATTCGCCCCACCGCAGGCCCAACGCCGCGCTCATACCACATACTGCATCCGCATGACTGACGAGATCTTCGATTTTCGGAAGCAGAGTAGTGAGTCCGGTGAACGCGGGCATGTTACCTTCGAACGAGCCTTCCGGTATTTTGCATTCTAAAGTCTCGGCAAGTTCTGCCAGGCTCATCGATCTCGCAATGCTTTCAGCGATGATGCCATCTTTCACGCAAATCCGAAGTGCCTCTTTCGCTTCGTCCAGAGTAAAGTGCCCGTCTTCCCGTCCCCCGAGAGTCTTCTCTGGGAAAGGCGCCCCTCGTGCCATGGCCTCCCTGTACAAAACAGCTCGCCATATTCCTCGTGCGAACCGGGTCCTCGCTTCGTCGATCTCTTCCGGTTCCAATTCAGATTTCGCCAAGTCTTTCAATCTGGTCACGTCCTCGAAACCTTCAAGACTGGCGACCCAGCGCAACTCTTCCTCAGTCCACCAGGATTCCGGAGGTCCGTTGAAGCGCCGTATGATTTTTTGCAAGCTGGCGATAAGGATCGTCGTTTGCGATTCGGGTGCATTTTTCAAGCGGGCATCATCCATGCTCACACTACACCTCCTCGTGTATTTTCGCTGGCCTGCCAAAGGTGACTTTTCATAGGGAAATAATTTGCCCTAGTGAGGGAGGGTTCAAGCCACCATGTGAAAATGAACTAAAAAGAGTGTCAATGGTCTTGATAAAGTGTCCGCAGTTTGGGCGACCATGCATACATGGTCGCGTTATTTCCCCAGCTTCGGCTTCAATGGTGATTCAAGAATTTCTCGATCCGACGAGTTCATTCCTCCTCGTGTTAAGGATGTCATGCGGGAAAAGAGGTGACAAAGGACGCGTTGGAAAGTCCGAACGAAATTTAGAGGAACCGGAGAATGCTAGAATGCATCCAGAGCGAATCTCTGCCGCTCCTGGCTGTGGCTGGTTTAAAAGGGACAGGCTTTTCCGCCCGGTTGACCATCATCATCCTCCTAGGCTTGAGCATATGGTCACCGGCCCCGACATAGAGGTTATCTGCTTGATCAATGGCCCGACCCGAATCCGGTCTCAAGCGGCATCCCAAGATCCGGCAGGACCGAAATTGCTCGATCTAATGCCTCGTCGTGGTGGGTGTATTTTGCGTGTATTTTGCTGCTCCCGTGACCGGTAAGCTTCTGGCGGACATCCGCGTGGACGTCGGCCTCGGCGAGCCATGACGCGAACGTGTGCCGCAGACTGTGGAACGAGCGTCTGGCCTTGATTCCGCCCGGCAGCACCACGTCCCGGGGAACACCTGCGCTTTTCATGATGCGTGTGAAGGTTGTGCTCAGGGTGCCGGGAACCCGTTTTGAGAGAACGGGGAACAAATGCCCCTGCTTACCTGCAATCCACGCCAGGCAGGGGGGAGTCAGAGGAACGGTGATGGTCTTCTTGCTGCGCTTTGTTTTTTGGGGACGGATGACGATTTTCGTGCCATCTATGTGCTCGCGGGACAGGGAAACCACATCTCCGAGCCGAAGTCCGGTGTGAGCGGCAACAAGGATAGCCCCCTGCCATTCTGTGGATGTTTGCGGATGATCGATCATTCTCCGAACTTCTTCGGCGGTGAACGGTGCTCGTTCGGTCGAATCGTCCTGCGGGAGAGGCTTGATACCCGTCGCTGCATTGGCGTTGGCCAACCCGGCGGTCACCGCCGTATGGAGAGCACGCCGCAGTGCGGCAAGGACCATGTTCACAGTTGACCCCTTCAGGCCTGACTCCTTGAGTTTCGCCAGTGCTTTCTGGATCTGGATTGTGGTAAGATCACCTACGGCGGCCGCAGACGTCTTCGGCCCGAGCGCGTTGGTGACGTGGCGTTTCATGTCTGCGTAGACTCCGGCGGTGCTGACAGAAACATTGGGCTTCTGTTGCTGAATCCAGTTCTCAAGGTGGTTCGCGAGGCTCACGACCCTGAAATTCGGATTTGAGAGTCGATGAAGGCGAGTCACCAGTTCCTCGGCACGCGATAAAGTCAGCTCACCGGCTGCGGCTTCTCGAGCAGCTGTTTCGATGATCCTGGCGAAAGCGCGTGGAAGGGTTGATGCTTTTCTGGCGGAATCTCGTTCCTCCGTCTCAAAACCTGCAGCAATCCGTTGCGCTTCCCGTTTGCCCGAGCATCCGGTATCTCTCGAAGTACGGATCCCATCCGATGTTTTGAATTTGGCGATCCACGTCTCGCCACCGGGTCTTTTGTAGAGCGTCGCCATGCCCGTAATCTGTAGACACAAATGAACAAAAATGAACCAAAAAGTGTCTACATGGTTCATAAGTAGCAGGTAGTTAGGGCTTGATGTTTAATAGGTCGTTGGTTCGATCCCAACCGCCGGAGCCATTTCAAAGGCCTGAACCTCAATGGGTTCAGGTTGTTTTGTTTTCGGAGATTTAGCCCGTGTGGGCTGTGTTTGAGGGCTGCTTCGGGAAAGTCGCTGTCATGAGTTGCTTGGCTTCAGAGGCTGATGTGGGCGGAAAGCGAAAGTCCACAGAAGGCCTGCCCATACCGGAAGCAAAGAGAGCATCATCGGCATCAGGCCGCCCAAGCTGACTCCTGTGGCTGCGGCGATACTCATGCCCATGGGCGACAGCCACGACATGCCTACAATCACCAGGAGGACAAGTGGCAGAAGCGAGCAAATCGTCAGAATCCGAACGCCCCGAATATGAAGGCGCATCAATCCGATGCTGCCGACCGCCACACCGATCGCGATGATTGCCGCGATCGTTGAAAGGGTCACGTACCACTCAGTGAACCGGGGAGGCGTATCCGGTGGTGGCGAGGAGAAGATGCTGGAGGCGGCGACAGCGACATACCAGAGGCAGAACAGCGCACATGCGAGTCCCAGGAAACTCACCATCCGACATAGATACTTTGGCAGGGTATTCATGGCCTTGGGTTGGCGGGAGGTCACTTGGGGGTGAACCGTGCAATCAAGGGCACTCAGGCATCCGGGCAGTAAAACAGAATCCCCATTTCACTGGAAGCAAATAGATTGATGGGACTTTCCGGATGCTTCCTACAGCGATGCCTCTGCATGGGCGGCCGCAGGTGTGAATAAGATTAGTGTTCTTTTGATCAGTTTCCGTTGATGCGGCGCTTGGATTGGGGTTCAATGGATTCATCGCGACGAGCTTCCCGCGAACGCCCGCATTTCCCGTGAAAACGGGTCGGTTCGTTCAAGGGAGACGGGTTCCGAGCGAGTTGGCCCGCCTTCAATGACATCGCGGGGAAACCGGCCGAGTTCCATATCCCTCCCACCTCGACAACATCAACGGGAGGACAACCGAGTGGCAGGGGCTAGGTCCGCACGCCACCCTAAACAAGGTGCGGAGGGTCACCCTCTTCCACAACTCCATGCAGGCAGGTCACTGTCCCATGGGGGGAGGGGGGGTATTGCCCGAGGAGTGCTTTCCATCCGTGTCGATCCCCGACTTTTCCCCCGCACATACCCGCGATTCAAAAAAAACGCCCGATCCGGATCGAAAACCGCGCCATCTGGAATGAGCACGGAAACGGTGGAACTCCCGCATCAGGCACCGGTGAGACCGCTCCATGACCACAGATGGGGATCCAGGGCGGCGCGGGCCTGATGAGCGACGATTTCCGCATGGGATGGGTCTTTCAGGACTGCGAAAACCGTGGAGCCGGAACCGCTCATGAGGGCACCTTCGGTGGCGGGGTGATCCAGCAGCCATTGCTTCAGCTCCGCCAGGAAGCGGTGCTTCGCGAAGACCGGCCGTTCCAGGTCGTTGACGAGTTCCCCGAAGGGAAACTCCATGGGCTGATAGCGGATGCCCGGGATGGCCGTGCCACTGGCGAAGCGTCCGTAGGCGTCCTGGGTGGACACGCCGAAGGATGGTTTGAAAAGCAGGACGGGGAGGGGATCAAAAGCCGCCGCGGGCTGAACGATCTCACCCCGCCCGGTGCACCAGGATGGCTCCGGGGTGAGGAAAAACGGAATGTCCGAGCCGAGCCCGCCCGCGATGTCCATGAGCGCCGCCATGTCCAGTGGGTCACCGTGCAGGGTGTTGAGGGCGATGAGCGTGTGGGCCGCGTCGCTGCTGCCGCCGCCGAGACCGGCACCATGCGGCACCCGCTTTTCGAGATGGAGGTGGAAAGGGCAGGGTTTGCCGGCGGCGGCCTCAAAGGCGCGCACGGCTTTGACGACGAGGTTGGTCCCGTCCACCGGCAGGGAAGGATCATCGCAGGTGAAGGAAAATGCCTCCGCAGGGGTGACGGTGAGCCGGTCGGCGAGTCCGGGGAGCGTCACCATCAGCGTCTCCAGCTCATGGTAGCCATCGGGGCGCTTCCCGCGGATGCGCAGGGAGAGATTGAGCTTGGCGGGGGCGTCGAGGGTGAGAGGCGTCATGGCAGGTGGTGGACCTCCTCCTTGCGGATCAGCGCCATCATCCGTCCGGTGATGCCTTTCTCCATCCGGTAGCTGTAGTGCTTTTCCAGATCCGCGCCGGTGTTTTCCCCGAGGTCGTGGAAATCCCGGACGCCGGCGGCACCCGCCTGTCTGCCGATCTCCGCGGCGAAATCCACATCATACTGCGGAGGCCGGATGCACGGACCGAGCACGACGGTGACGTTTTCCGGGCGTGTTCCGAATTTCAGGCGCATGGTTTCGAGCGCATGGGCGAGGATGTTGCCCTCGGTGCCTTTCTTCCCTGAATGCAGCAGCCCGATGGCACCCGTCGCCCTGTCCGCGAGCCAGATGGGACCGCAGTCCGCCACGTAGATCGCCAGCACCACGCCGGGTTCGTTGGTGAGCAGGCCGTCCACACCTGAGACCACCGGCAGGCCGTCGGGAGCGTCCATCGTGGCGGTGCCGGGGACGATGGCCACCTCCGTGCCGTGGACCTGCTCCGCACGCCACCAAGCTGCCCCGATGCCCGCGAACTCCTCCACGGCCGCTTCATGGATGGGCCGGAGCTGTTCCATCGCCACGGTGCGGTCACCCATGATCTCCAGTCCGGGGATCCGGCCGATCCATGCGGCCCGCACGCCGGGGATGGCGTTGATAGGGTCTAAAAATGGGAGCGCCTCCGTCACGCGGGGACCGTAACGGAGGCACTGAAGCTTCGCCAAGCTGTTTTCAGGGGCGGGCGGCGGTCATGCGATCGCGCGGCCATGGATGGCACGCTTCGTATGCTCGACGGTTTCCGCCTCATCTTCATCCATCCCTGCCAGAATACCGGCGAGATCGGTCGCAATCTCCTTGCGCATCTTGGAAACCAGTTCGGTTCCCTTGTTGGTGATGCGCACCATGATCTTGCGGCGGTCTTCAGCGGCATGCATGCGCTCAACATAGGACAGTTTCTCCAACCGATCGACCAGGCCGGTGGCGGCTGCGGTCGAGTGGCCCATCTTCTTCGCGATGTCGGACATGGTCAGATAATCTTCGCTGGACAGATAGGTGAGGAGGAAGAACTGCGGAAACGAGATGTTACCTTTGTTGAGTTCTGTTGACAGGTTCAGGATGCAGCTTCGTTGTGTGAACAGGACGAAGTCAGCAAGTCGGTCTGCGTCGGCTTTCACCGACGAGGCCGGGGCGCTCGATGTACTCAGTTTCATTATGGCTGGTTGTAGTGTTCATGTTTGGGGACATGTAAGGGAGCACAGCCATTGCGAAACCGAAGCTACCCGGAGAACCGGATAGTTATCAACCCTAAAGTTAAAGGATTTCCAAAATGGCTGCACTGTTTTCAATCGGGACGAAAACCTTTTATAAAAAAGCAGCTAATTTGGAAAGAAAAGAAATTGGGAAAAGCTAACTATTTTTTAAAATTAATATTAAGGCACTGGAACCTCGTCCGTTGCGGGAGCAGCGGCTGGAACCTCCGGTGCCCCGGAGGTGGGGGGCGCAGGGTTTTCCGGAGCGAGCGGCTTGCCCAGCTCCCTCATATAGACCGCATCGCCGCGCTGGACTTCGCCGGATTGCACGTCGGCGGCGGCGTACTGCCCCATCACCTCGCCGGTGGCCAGCAGGTTGGCGGTGCTTCCTCCCGCACCGTGGGCGATGAGGACGGTGCCGGCGGCGACCTTCCACTCACCGTAGCTCTGGATGAGGATGAAGCGCTTGTCGGCTGGCACGCTGGCGACCCTGCCGACCAACCGCGGGCGCATCACCTCGCCGCTTTTCGTGACGGGGATCGGTTCGTCCTCGCCCGCGCAGGACGGGAGCAGGACGCAGAGAGCCGGCAATGCGATGACCGCCAGAAAGCGGAGTGGGATTCGGGAGAACAGGGATGTCATGGGAGCGGGTGGAGGGTCAGGGGGAGAGACGTTCGATTTTCCAGCCATCGGCGTCCCGTTGGTAGAGGAAGCGGTCGTGGAGTCGTGCCGGACCGCCTTGCCAGAACTCGATGGTTTCCGGGATCACCCGGTAGCCTCCCCAGTGCGGGGGCAGGGGCACGGGGCCATCGGAAAATTTCTCGCCGAACTCCGCGAGGCGCTCCGTCAGGAACTCCCGGCCGGGGATCACCTCGCTCTGCTCCGACACCCACGCACCGATCTGGGACTCGCGCGGGCGTGCCAGGAAGTATTCCCTGGACTCCTCCTCGCTGGTTTTCTCCACGGTTCCCTGGACGATGATCTGCCGCTCCAGCGTCAGCCATGGAAAGAGCAGGCTGGCCTTCGCGTTGCCCGCCAGTTCCCGGCCCTTCCGGCTCTGGTAGTTCGTGAAGAAGGTGAAGCCGCTCGCGGCGAAGCGCTTGAGCAGGACGGTGCGTTGGGACGGCATGCCCGTCTCATCCACCGTCGCCAGCGTCATCGCATTTGGCTCATGGACCTCCAGTTCCACCGCCTGGGCGAACCATGCCGAGAACTGCGCGATGGGGTCGTCATGGATCTCGGACCGGTGCAGGCCGCGGCCGGAATATTCTTTGCGGAAATCAGCGAGGTTCATGGCCGGAGCATGAACATCAGACGCGTGACGTCCAACCTTGAACGCTGGATTATTGTTACTGTCGATCCGGGGCGTTCACCTCGGGCGCGGCAGCGTCATGGAGTGCGGCAGTCTCTGCCGCTATCGGTCGTGGGCCAGATTTTCCCTCAAGTGAACATGCCATTCGCAAGTTGGGACGTGGGGGGGCCTCCCACATTGTCCGGCAGGTGATGTTCTCTCCCCAAAGCGGCGGAGGACCGCCGCACTCCATGACGCTGCCGCGTCTGGGGACTTCCCCTTTGGGAAGGATCATCAAGGAAAGCAACGCCGGAAGTTATTCCCGGTCCTGCGCGACAGCTCCTCTGGAGAGACCCCAAAACCACGCGCAAGCCCACTGGCGATGGACGCCAGGTTCGCCGGATGATTGTGGCCCTCCGGCAGCGGGTGTGTGATGGCTTCCGGGGGAGGGGCCATGTCCGGAGCATCCGTCTCCAGCAGGATGCGGTCTTCCGGCAACTGTCGGAAAACCTCCAGCACTTTCGCTTTCCTCGGCTGGAGGAAGTAGCCGGAAAAGGAAAAGAATGCGCCGGGCGGGATGAGCCTGCGCGCGACCTCGATGGAGCCACCGAAGGAGTGCATCAGGAAACGGGCGGGCGGAGGCTGTTCCTTGAACGCCGTGAAAAGGGCGTCCCATGCCTTCAGGCAATGGATCGTCGCGGTCCGGTCGAGTTCCCTGGAGATTTCCAACTGGTCCAGGAACACCGGCATCTGCGTGCCGAGGTCCGGTTTCGCGATCCATTGGTCGAGGCCGATCTCCCCGACAGTCGCACGCGTATCCGCGAGGAGAAGGCTCCGCAGGCGGTCCTGCCAGCCGGTGGTGGCGGTGTGCGCGTACCACGGATGGATGCCGTAGGCGGGCAGGACAAAGTCACGGTGGTCTTCCGCCAACTGCCTGACGGCGGCCCAGTCCGCCTCGCGGGTTGCGTTCACCACACAGCGTTCCACTCCCGCCCGCCGCATGGCGCGGATCAGCTCCGACCCATCAGCGAACCGGGGATCCTGCAGATGGTTGTGGGAGTCGATCCACATTCACGGGGCGGGGTCGGCCGGTTGATCTTTCCAGAATTCCAACTGGCTCCGGAGAGCCTTCGCCACGAGGGGGGAGAAATCACGATGATCGGCGGCTTGCTCGATCACCTCCCGCATAGCGTCCGCTTCTTCGCAATCCCAGAACCGTTCCATCGTCCTCAGATTGAACCGATAGATGCGGATGATGGAATCGAACAACTTCGGCGCTTCGCCTCCCTGCAGTTGGAGGAGGAGTTTCACATCACTTTGGGCGGGATGGAGGACCAGCTTCCGCTCGGTGAAATCCGGAAGGTCCGCCTTCTGGTTGAGCTGGATGAATTTCCCGAGGAAGGTCCGCGCGGCTTTCTTGTAGTAGGCCACGCCCCGTTGATGGCTCCGGTCACCTCCGGCGGCTTTGAACAGTTGGTAAATCGCGCGGTTGAAATACCAGTCGGATGCCTGGATCCGCGAGAGCCGCTTCAACTGCCGGAGCTGATCCTGAGAAACGGTGCCTACATTCCAGAAGTGGTAATCGGTCGGCTCCCCCTCATCGAACAGGTAACAGTTATCCCGGCCGTTCGAACTCTTCTTCGAGTTGTGGAACGAGGAAGCGCAGATGCCGTTGCTAACGGTGGACGTCCCGCCACTCGCGCGGGGCTTGCGGTGGTCCGCCCAGTCCACGTCGTAGAGGGGGGAGATCCCGTAATCCAGAATCCAGAGGGACTTGCCGGAAAACGCGCAGGTGGCCCGGTCACGGGCGAAGATCTCAGCCTTCGTGGCTTCGGAAAATTCAAAGCCCCTGCGCTTTCCGGCTTCAGCCATGCATCAATCCTCCACCTCGACGATGAGGTTGATCTCGACCGCGACGTTCAGCGGCAGGGCGGCGACGCCCAGGGCGGTGCGGGAGTGCTTGCCCTTGTCACCGAAGATTTCCACCAGCAGCTCGGACGCGCCGTTGACCACCTGTGGATGACCGTAGAAGTCAGGCTCGGAGCTGACGAAGCCGTTGAGGGCGACGATGCGCTTCAGCTTGTCCAGCGAGCCGATCTCCTCCTGGATGATGGCCAGCCTGTTGAGGACGATGATGCGGGCGCCTTCCTGCGCTTCCTCGATGGAGACGTCCGTCGGCACCTTGCCGATCACCTTCCTGTCGCCGTCGATGGGCAGACCGCCGGAAAGGAAGAGGAGGTTCCCGGTGCGGACGCAGTTCACATAGGCGGCGACGGGAGCGGGGACGGCGGGCAGGGTGAGGCCGAGCGAGGCCAGTTTATCGGTGATGGTGGACATAGAGGATTATTGGGCCGGGGTCTTCGGGAAATCATCCGTCAGCAGGGCGACGAGTTTCTTCCCGTTGGGCGAAAGGGAGGCCTGGTTGCCCTCTCCGATGACCAGCCCGCGTGTCAGCAGGCGGTGGGGGACGGCGGAGGGACGGATGCTGGACAGGATGGGGGCGACCACCGGCTTTGTCCCCGGGATGAAGGCGATGGGGTGGCCCGTCGCGCTGAAAGCGATGTCCCAGGAGACCGCGTCCTTCGCATCCCCCTGCACGATCCATGGATAGCGCTCGATGAAGTCGAAGGTGCCCGTCTGCGGCGCAGGCACGGACACCTTGAAATAGACCGGGATGGACCGGACATACTCGCTGAAGGTCAGCTCCGGCTTCGCCTTGTGGGCCAGGTAGAACTCCGCCACGGGCACTCCGGACAGGTTCATGCCATGGAAGGCTCCTTGGTAGTTCACGCCGCCACCGTTGTTCTTCTGCCAGTCGTCGAAATGACGGCTCATCAGGAAGGTGATCTCCAGGTGCACGTGGGAGCGTTCGCGGTTGATGCCGTCACCCGTGAAGCCCATCTGGCCGAGAACGGATCCGGAGTTCACCGGGTCACCGGGATTCACCGTGATCTTCGAAAGGTGCGCGTAGAGGGAATAGACGGAGGAGTTCTCCCAGCGGTGCTCCACCACCACGTACTTGCCGTAGTTGCTGCGGCCCGCCAGCGGGCTGATGTGGACCACCGTGCCATCGGCGATGCTGCTCACCAGATCGAGCGGATTTCCCGCCTTGTCCCGTTTGATGGGGGCGATGTCGATGCCTTCGTGGAATTTCGTGAGGACGATCTCCTCATTCACGCGGATGGGCGTGCGGACGAAGCCGAAGGCCCCCGCTTCCCATGGCTTCGTGTGCTGGCCTTCGAAGTTCCGGTCCACATACATGTAGAACTTCTCCGGCTCACCGGAGAAAAGGTGGGTGTTTTCCGTGGGCAGGCGCAGGTCGATCGGCGGCGGGGTGTCCGTGGGGACCGGCTGGGCGGTGGCGGACAGGGTGAGCGCCAGGAACGGGTAGAGGAAACGGAAGGCCATGGGAGAGTCAGTCCTCCTTGTTCTTCTTTTCCGCCTTCTTCGCAGCCTCAGCGCCGATCCGGGGCAGGGTCTTGTCCAGAAGGTTGATTTCGTCGATGGACACGCCTTTCCAGATGACCAGCACGCCGTCCTCGACGGGCTTGTCGATGCGGACACCGTCGCGGACGGTGCCGTTCACGCGGGCGATCATCCAGCGGTCGATGTTGACGGCGGTGCTGGCGGCCAACCGGCGCTTGGCGTTCGGTTTCAGGACGAGCGCCATGCCGTAGGTGTTGCCGCCCAGATCATCCGGAAACGGGCCGAAGGCGACCACATCCTTCATGGTGATCTCGGACAGGCGGCGGAAATATTTGACCTGGTTGCCACCGATGGGCACCTGGGTGATCATCTTCGGGTTGTCCGTGGCATCCGTCTCCATGTGGAACGAGATGACCGGAGTGTCCTCCTTTTTTCCGCCGGCATCCGCGGCGGGGGCCAGGCAGAGCAGGAAAAGCGCGGCGAGGGTTTTGATCCGGTGGAGCATGGCGGGATTCAACCGGCAGGACCGGACGCCGGAAAGCAAAAACGGCGGTGGACGGCAGGGCAGTTGAATTCGGAGTCTGCCGGGAAAAGTAGTTGGATTACAACTGATTGCACTGATTCAACTGATTTGAAGAGTGGAGATTCATCACCATAAGCTGAAGATTGTGAGCGCATTTTCCGGTTCTGAAATCAGTATTTGAATCAGTAAATCAGTGTAATCAGTGGTTTCATGGCTTTCCCCAAACCATGGATTTTCCGTTCCTGTTCCGTCCGGTCCTGAAATGAGCAGCCTTGGTGTGGAAAGGACGCCTCATTCCCGTTGACCGCGGCGGAAGGGGATGGCATGGCAGGCGTGCATGTTCATTGATCACATCCGGATTTTGGCCAAGGCGGGCGACGGCGGAGACGGCGTCGTGGCATTCCGCCGGGAGAAATTCGTCCCACGCGGCGGCCCTGACGGCGGAGACGGAGGCGCGGGCGGAGACGTGATTCTGATCGTGGACAACTCGACCGACAACCTGCGCCAGTACCACTACGATCCGAAGCTCATCGCGGAGAACGGGAAAAACGGTGCGGGCACCCGGAAAACCGGCAAGGGCGGAAAAAAGATCATCGGCAAGGTGCCTCCGGGCACGGTGGTTTATCGGAGCAGCGCTGTGACCATCAACGAAGCCGTCGAGTCCGAACGAAGCGACGAGGGCATCGATCTCGAACCCATCGCCGACCTGACCGAGGAAGGCCAGCAGTTCGTGCTCTGCAAGGGTGGCGAACCCGGCAAGGGCAACTGGCACTTCAAGACGCCGACCAACCGTGCGCCGGTGGAGCACACGCTCGGCACGCCCGGCGACCAGGGAGTTTTCTATCTCGAGCTGCGCCGCATCGCGGACGCCGGTCTCGTCGGCTTCCCGAACGCCGGGAAATCCACGCTGCTGGGCAAGCTGTCCGCGGCCAAGCCGAAGGTCGCCTCCTACCCGTTCACCACGCTGCAACCGATGGTGGGGGTGGTGGAGTTTCCCGGCTTCCGCCGCTGCACGGTGGCGGACATCCCCGGCCTCATCGAGGGAGCGCATGACAACCGCGGTCTGGGCCATGAGTTCCTCCGCCACGTCACCCGCTGCAAGATGCTCCTGTTCGTCCTGGACATGGCCGGCAGTGAGGGACGGGATCCCATTTCCGACTTCGAGATCCTCCGCACGGAGATCAAGGAATATGACGAGGAACTCGCCCGCTTCCCATGGAAGGTGGTGGCGAACAAGATGGACCTCGAAGGAGCCGCCGAGAACCTCGAAGCGTTCCGCAACCGTTTCCCGAAGGCGGAGGTACTGCCCATCTCCGCCGACCTGGAAGAAGGCCTGGATGACCTGAAGCAGATGCTCGACAACGAGGTCGGCCATCGCCCTGGCGGCCGCTGATTTCCCACGCCCATGTCCGGAACCCGTGATCTGGTGTTCGTCTATGGCACGCTGAGACGCGGCGGGACGAACCACTTCCGGATGTCCGGCGCGGACCTGGTGACGGAGGGGATCGTAAAAGGCAGGATCTACCGCATCTCCTGGTATCCGGGGCTGGTGCTGGGGGACGAGGGCGAGGTGAAAGGCGAGGTCTATTCCGTGGATGCCGGCCAACTGCTGGAGCTGGATGCTTTCGAGGGCCTGTCCGCGGGCGAGATCGAGGGCAGTGAATACCGCCGCGTGAAGGCCGTCGTGTTCCGGCCGGGCGGGAAGACGCTTTCCGCATGGGTATGGGAATGGATCGGACCATTTGACGCGAAGGATCTTCTGGCTCAGGGTGACTGGATTGCGGTCGAACCCGGAGCTGAATGAAAGAGGATGAAATGAAGCGCCCCGTGGAGTGGGCCACCAGGATCAACCAGCGGTGGATCGTCCACCGGGGCCTGGGAAAGAGGGCGGAGGACTGGATCAACCATCTGGCGGAGACGGACCCGCTGCGCCTGCGGACCTCCTGTGATGCCGCCCGGCAGATGATCCGGTGTTGGAATGAGGGAGGAGATCCCAAGCCGTGGTTCTACGCCGGGCTTTTCAGCACCGCGACCGGGGCGGAGGCGGAGCAGTTCCTGGCAGGCCACCGGCTCACCACCGCCACGGTCCCCGCGATGGCACAGGACCCCGGCGTGCGGGATTGGGAGGCGTCCCTCTGCCCGGAAACCTGTGAACTGCTGCAGCGTCTCCGCTCAGGCCTGCGGGAGACAGGGGGCGCGGAAAGGGATGCGGAAGCCGCGGAATGAGCTTCGACCGCATCGCGCCATTCTATGGTCCGATGGAACATCTCCTGGCCGGGTGGTGCATGCAGCGTGCCCGTCTCTGGCTGATGGAAGGAAGCCACCGTCCTGAAAGGGTGCTGATGGTGGGGGAGGGACCGGGACGTTTCCTGGAGGCATTCCGGGCACGGTTTCCCGATGCGGAGATCACCGTGGTGGATGGCAGCGCGGGAATGCTGGAGATCGCACGCCGCAGGCTGGGGGACGATACGGGAGTGGCCTTCGTCCATGCCCGCCTGGAGGACTGGGAGACGGACCGGCGCTTTGATCTGATCGTGACCAATTTCCTGCTGGATTGCCTGCCGCGGCGCGGGATGGAGGAAGCGGTGGAAAAGCTCGCTGGATGCGCGGCCCCGCAGGCGGAATGGTGGATCGCGGAGTTCGACCTGCCGGAGCGGGGTGCCGCACGGTGGCGGGGCCGGTTCATCCTCCGGTCGCTCTATCTGTTCTTCGGCATGGTGGCGGGCGTCACGGCGCGGAAGCTCCATCCGCCGGATGACGCGCTGGGCCGGGCCGGTTTCACCCGTGCCGCCCGGACGACCTGGAGCTGGGGGCTGCTGAAAAGCGAACGCTGGACGCGGTAGCGGGGAAGTCAGGCGTCCCTTCCGCGGCGGCGGCGCAGGGCGGGCAGGACGGCACAGCCCGCCAGCAACAGGACTCCGGAAGGTTCCGGCACCATGGTGCCTTCGAGTTTCACCCCTTGGATGAAATTGCCCACGTTCCCCGTGGTTGGGGTATAGTCGTCCGCCACGGCGATCGCGAAGGACAGGCTGGTGATCTCGCCCAGGCTGCTGAGATCCACGCTGTAGGTCTGGACCTTGTATTTGTTGTTGTCCGTATTGGTGAGCGTGAAGACCGGGGTGAACAGCGTGCCGTTCACATAAACCCCCACCGTGGAGGTGACGGAGGAAGCCGCCGCCGCGTGGATGGCATTGGCGAAATCGAACGTCAGGGTCGCCGGGACGAAGGAATACCCGTCGGATGTGGCGATGGTGGCGGAAAGCGCGGAGGACGTCGGGCTGAGGGTGGTGGAGGTGACGTTCCCATGGAACAACCGCCAGTAGGTGCCGGTGCCGGTGCCCAGGTTCGGACCGGCGGGAGTGTTCCCGGGGGTGCCGTAGGAATTACGCCATTCCCCGCCGGTGGTGGTCATGTTTCCCGCGGTGATCCCATCCGCCACATCACTCGCCGCAAAGCTCTGCGTGCCGGTCAGGTAGGTGGCCAAGGTCGCCCCGGAAGCTCCGGAAATCATGGCGGACAGTTGGAAGAAAATCAAAAAGGCGGGCTTCATGCGATGGTTCGGAAACTCCCGATGGGGTTGGAATCCCACGGTGGGCATGATGGATACGGAAAGCTCTCCCTGATTATTGCACGCATTTGTGGAAATTCCCCCGGCAATGCCGGGGAATCCACGGAAGGGACCCCATATTGGGAAATAATGGTACAAATGGCCGTTTTTGAGTCCTTATGGCCGATTTTGGGATAATTTAGATCTTTAAAGACACCCGGATTATCGCATTCTCTTTGTCAACGGAAGGCAGCAATGCCTTTCAGACATTTCCAGATTCCGGTCATAGCAATGTAGGAGTCGTTCGATATCCGGGGGGAATTCGGGCGATGGAACAGTGAAGTAGCCGGGGTCATTTGGGGGGAATGTTCATTTGAAGGCGCGGATCGGAAACGGTCCGCGCCTTTTGACTTTTCCCCGCACGGCATCCGGGGTTCGCTGCGCCCGTGATCACGCCCGCTTCCGGCAGACTTCATATCGTTTTCGGGCCTCCTGCCGCCGGAAAGACGGTCTATGCCCGGAAACTGGCGGCCACGCTTGGAGCCTGCCTGCTCGACAGTGATGAGGTGACCGAGCGGATGGTGAGGGCGGGGCTGGAACTCGCGGGCTTTGATCCGGACGACCGCCATTCGGCGGCCTACAAGCAGGCATTCCGGGCCCCGGTCTATGAGACGCTCTTTGATCTGGCCGTTTCGAATTTGCCGAACGTGCCTGTCGTCATCGCCGGTCCATTCACCCGGGAGGGCGGGGAGGCGGACTGGCCCTCACATCTGGAGCGGCGGCTGGGGGTAGTGCCTGAGTTTCACTTCATCTGGTGCCCGCCGGACGAGCGGAAGCGCCGGATCATCGCCCGTGGAGCGGCGAGGGATCTGCCGAAGCTGGCCGCGTGGGACGACTACGTGGCCACCTGCCGGGAGGAGCCACCTGTCTTTCCTCACCGTTTCATTGGGACCGCCGGTCAGGCGTGAACCGTCGCGCGGATCAGAGCGACGCCGGATATTCCCCTTCCGAGATGAGGCGGTTGATGGAGGCGACCACATGGGGCTTGTCATCCGGATAGGTCACCCCGAACCAATGGCTGCTGGTGTCCAGAACGCGGCAGTCCGCCACGCCGGGGCGGATGAGGGCGTCCACCACCGTTGGGATGTAGCACTCCGTCTTCCCGCCATCGCCCTGGCTTTCCAGGAAGGAGGTGAAGTGGGATTCCAGATGAAGGAAGAAGTCCGGGGTGAACGCCCAGAAATTCATCGAAACGGGCGTACCATCGGCGATCACTTTTCGCTCTCCATCCAAGGCGGTGCCACGCACCACGCCGTCTTCGCCGCGTGAAATGTTCACGTATTCCTCCACGTTCGTGAGCAGCCCGGCGGCATCCCGGGAGCAGATCCCGCGGTTGACCTCGCCATGATCGGACAGGGTGTTTTCCAGCGGATAGCCCACCATCGCATAATGGGAGGGCGTGGGATCCAGGAGGAATGCGGCCGCTGCGCGGTAGGCGTCCCTGCCGTAGAAATCATCCGCATTGATGACCGCGAAGGGTTCTTTCACCACATCCCTCGCGGCGCGCACGGCATGGGCGGTGCCCCACGGTTTCGTGCGTCCTTCCGGCACACTGAACGGGGCGGGGAGGTCATCCAGCTTCTGGAAGGCGTAACCCACCTCGATGCGGTCGGAGAAACGCGAGCCGATCCCTTGCTTGAAAGCTTCCGCGAAATCCTCGCGGATGATGAAGACCACCTTGCCGAAACCCGCGCGGATCGCGTCGAAGACGGAGTAGTCGAGGACGGTTTCTCCGTTCGGTCCCATCGGGTCCATTTGCTTCAGTCCGCCGTAGCGGCTGCCCATGCCGGCGGCGAGGACGAGGAGGGTTGGTTGCATCGCCGCGGATTCTGTGGAGCGGAGGGAACCATGAAAAGGCCTTTGTGCGGCCTTTCCGTAGCGGAGCGGCTGCGCCGTCCCGGCCGGGTGGAGGGGTGCCATCTTGCCCCCCGCGGCGAAGCCGACGGGGAACGGAAGCGCTTTCTCCGAAAGGGCCGTGAGTGGATGGCACATCGCCCTTGATGCCTCCCAAGTTGGATACGTTCCCTTTCCCCCCGGGCCGGATGGGGCGGAGGCCGTCGCACAGGAGCTTTCGGAGAAAGCTCTTCCTTTCCGCGCGATGCGCGGTGCCTTTCCTCTTGTCCATGAGCAGGCCGGGAGATGAATCCCGACCGGGAAACTCAGGCAATCTTGACAATCCCGGCAGGTTCAGCTTCAATCGGTGGAGACCATGGCGGTGAAGAAACCAGTGATGGGCAAGTTGGCCCGGATCGAAGCGAGGACGGAGGCGTTCAACAGCCTCCGCCGGATGCTTTTCGTCGTGTTTTGTGCCGCGTCCGGATTCACCTGCGTGGCGATGGCTTTCCCCCACCGGCAGCGGCTGGATGAGATGGAACAAAGCCTGAAGGAGGCGAAGGAGCAGGAGCGGCTGGCCCTGGCTGACCGGGACAACATGATCACGGAGCACAAGGCTCTCCGCGAAGATCCCGAATTCCTGGAAGTCCACGCCCGCGACCGCTGGGGCCTCTACCGAGAAGGGGAGAAGGTGCTGAAGTTCCGGAAGTGATCCCCAATGCCTTTGGGAATAGGGGTAACCATCATAGCAAAGCGGCATTTTTCGAACCGCAATCGGAGCGCAGCGGAGATGGGCGAACTGGAGTTTGGTAGTTGAGCCAAATTAAAGGATTAAGAATGGATTTCGCAGATTCTGATTCTCCGGAGAGTTTGCTTTGACCGCGCGATGATTCCTTCTTCTTCCTAAATCCGCGGAATCCATTCTTAGTCCCCTTGATCTGCGCTGGAAAAAGGGACCTCCTACCATCGGATTCCAATCCTTGGAGGCATTGGAAGTGATTCCGCAGGCGCGTCACACGCCCAGCAACGACTCATCCCAGTCCTTCCAGACCGGATCAAGCTTCTGTTCCCGGAGCATCGCCGCCACTTCCGCGGCGGAGCGGTGGTCGGTGATCTGGAACTGCTCGGTGGCTTTCTCGCAGCCGGACTTTTCCGTCAGCTCCACACGCCGGCCTTTCACGGTGAGATGCAGGTCATCATGCCCTGCGCCGGTGTAGCCGCCCGGCTCCGTGCGGGCACCGGCGGACATATGGGTGACACCCAGCGTGGCGATGGCATCGCGCAGTCCGGCCGGTTCGCGGGTGGAGGCGACGATGCCCACCTGGGGGAAAAGGATCCGGAACGCGCAGATCAGGCGGACAAAGGCCCGGTCCGGCAGGTAGAGCGCCGCGTCCGGCTCATACTCGTAGTTTCCGGCGTAGGGACGCATGCGCGGAAAGGCGACGGTGAACTGTGCCTTCCAGCAGTGCTTGTAGAGATACTCCAGATGCGCGGCGAGGGCGAGGGCCTCATATTTCCATGATGCCAGCCCGAACAACGCGCCGATGCCGATGCGGCGGAACCCACCCGCATACGCGCGCTCCGGGCAGTCCAGCCGCCAGCCGAACTTCCGCTTCGGTCCTGCGGTGTGGAGCGTTTCGTAAGTTTCGCGGTGGTAGGTTTCCTGGTACACCACCAGACCCTCCGCGCCGTGGCTGACGATCTCCGCATACTGGTCATCCTCCATGGGACCCACTTCCAGGCCGAGCGTGGGGATGAAAGGCTTGAGCGCGTCCAGGCATTCCTGCAGGTAGCCGTCGGAGACGAACTTCGGGTGCTCTCCCGCGACGAGCAGGATATTGCGGAAGCCGAGGCCGTGCAGGTGCTTCGCCTCCCGCACCACCTGGTCCACGGTGAGGGTGGTGCGGAGGATGGCGGCATCCCGCGAGAAGCCGCAGTACTTGCAGTTGTTCACGCACTCGTTGGAAACGTAGAGCGGGGCGAAAAGCCGCATCGTCCGGCCGAAGTGGCGGCGCGTGACCTGCTGGCTCTGCCTTGCCAGCGTCTCCAGGGGCGGACCGCTTTCCTCGGAGATCATCGCCATGAACCGCCGCATCAGGGGCGTCGGGCTGGACATGAGCTGGGGAAAAACTTCCGAAAAGGACATCGCGCGCGGGAATGTGCTGCGGGTGGGCCGGGGGATCAAGTGGGAACGGACGGCACCTTCAGGGCCACCTCATTTCGGGCATTGCTGGAGGAAAGCCGTTGGATTACCACTGATTGCACTGATTTACTGATTCAGAATCCGGCAATATTTCTGAAGACGGTCCATTCCTCTCTTCTTCAAATCAGTAAATCAGTGTAATCAGTGGTAATTCTTTTCAGATTTCGGATGGAGCTTCCGAAATGAGGTGGCCCTGGACGGCGAGTCAGGACAGTCGGTCGCGGAAGTCCGGGTAGCCGAACTCACGGATCGTCTCCAGCGTGCCATCCTCATGCTGGAGGACGATGGGCGGGTGCTTCACCCCGTTGAAGGTGGTGGTCTTCACCATCGTGTAGTGCGCCATGTCGTCGAACACCAGCACATCACCTGTCTCCAGCGGACGGGGGAAGGCGAAGTCGCCGATGACATCCCCCGCGAGGCAGGTCGGCCCGCCCAGGCGGTAGAGGTGTGCGCCTTCCTCCGCGGCGGGGAGGTAGGATTCCCCGGCAAAGGTGACCGCAGGGGTGGCGGCGGATGCGTCCTGTTCCGCGCTCGGTTCCACCAGGAAAACATCCGGGCGGTAGGGCATCTCCAGCACATCCGGCATGTGGGCGGTCGCGGAGATGCTGAGGATGGCGAGCTTGTGCCCCGCGGACTCGAAGACATCCATCACCGTCGCGCGCAGCACGCCCGTGTGGATGGCGATGGCTTCGCCCGGCTCCAGCCAGACCTCGACGTTGTATTTTTCCCGCGCTTCCCGGACCAGACGGACGAGCTTTTCCCGGTCGTAGAACGGCTTGGTGATCCAGTGGCCGCCGCCCATGTTCAGGTAGGTGAACTGCTCCGAGCGCAGCAGGTGGCCGAATTTCGCGTCCACCGCGGCCAGCGTCGTCTCCAGGTCGTCGGAGTTCTGTTCGCAGAGCGTGTGGAAATGGAGTCCGGACAGGCCGGTGAGGTCCGCGCCCTGGAGCTGGTCCGCCGTGATGCCCAGGCGGGAGCCGGGGATGCAGGGATCATAGATCGGCGTTTCCCCCGTCGAGTGTTCCGGGTTCACACGCAGCCCGCATTTCATTTCCCCGTTGATGAAGCGAGGGTGGGCCATAATCCGGTCACGGTAGCGGAACCATTGGGAGAGGGAGTTGAAATCGAGATGGTCGGTGAACTCGCAGAGCGCGGCGATGTCCTCGTCATCATAGGCCGGGGAGTAGGTCACCACATGCTTCTTGAAATGGTCGTGCGCCAGCAAGCCCTCCCACAGGCCGGAGGCACAGCAACCGTCCAGATCCGCGCTGATGTGGGGGAACGCTTTCCAGCAGGAAAACCCCTTGAGTGCGAGCACGAGGCGCGCGCCGGACTGTTCCCGGACTTCACGGAGGATGGCGGTGTTCCGCTGGAGCGCGGGAATGGAGATGACGAACATGGCTGGACGGGTGGCCGGGGAAAATTCCGGAGGCGCGCTACCGTAGATGGCAACACGGAATCCGCAAGGTCGGCGTACCGTGGCTTGTGATGGGTCCCTGCCTAAAATGCGGCTGATTCGGCGCACCAGAGCATCTTGAAAAACTTAATCCCATCTCTTATCTGCGTCCATCTGCGTTCATCTGTGGTTGAATTCTTCCCACATTAGCCCCCTCTGGGTCCGCACGTGAATCAGAACGACTTCCGCAGATGGGATGGCAGGATGTTGAGCTGCTCCCGGTATTTCGCCACCGTGCGGCGGGCGACCTTGATGCCCTGTGCGGCCAGCTTTTTCGCCAGCGCGTCGTCGGAGAGTGGCTTCGACGGATTTTCCTGGGACACGAGCTGCTGGATGGCCTCCCGCACGCCCGCATTGGAGACTTCCTCCCCGGAACTGGTCTGGTAGCCGGTGGCGAAGAACGCGCGCATTTCCATCAACCCGTGCGGGGTGAGGACATACTTGCCGGCCACCGCCCGTGACACGGTCGTCGCGTGGAGGCTCAGTTCGTCCGCCACGTCGTTCATCGTCAGCGGGCGCAGGAAACGCGGGCCTTTGGTGAGGAACTGGGGCTGGTGTTTGATCAACTGGTGGGCGATCGCCAGGATCGTTTCCTGCCGCAGGGAGATGGAGCGGATGAGGCTGCGGCCCTCGCGGATCTGGTCACGGAGGAACTGGCGGGCCTTCGAGTCCGTGCCATTGCGGCCGATCATGTCCTTGTAGAAATCGTTGATGCGCAGGTTCGGCAGATGCTCGCCTGTCAGGCGTGCGCTCCAGTCGCCCTCGTCATCCTTTTCGATGATCACGTCCGGCAGGATGTAGGGGTTGCCGGTAGGATCGAAATCCCCGCCCGGATTCGGGCTCAGGCGGCCGATGCGGGACGCCGCTTCCGTGATCCGCTCGATGCTGGTCCCGAGCGCCTTGGCGATCTGCGGGTAGCGCTTGCGGGCGAGATCCTCCAGATGGTCGCGGACGATCTTGTATTCGATGGTTTCCGTCCCCTCGGCGCGTTCCAGTTGCAGCAGCAGGGACTCCGGAATGCCATTCGCGCCGACGCCTGCGGGGTCGAAGGACTGCACCAGCTTCAGCGCGGCGTTCATGTTCGCCGGGCGGATGTCCATCCGCATGGCCAGATCCTTCACCGGCATGTCGAGGAAGCCCCGCTCATCCAGGTTTCCGAGGATCGCCTGGGCGGCTTCCCTCACCTCCGGATCCACCATCGAAAGATCGAGCTGGTTCTGGAGATGCTGTTGCAGCGTCTCCGGCGCGACGATGGAGTCGTAGAGCCGCTGGCGGCGTTCCTCGTCCTCGGTGGTCCATGGGGACGAGCGGCCTTCCATGATGGAGCGGTCCCGCCAGTCATCGTCCGTCTCGTTGAGATACTCCATCGAGTCCGCTTCCTCCGCATCCGGAGCTTCCTCGTCGAGGGAAACGGATTCGGTGATGTCCTCCAGCACCGGATTCGTTTCGAGCGCCATACGCACCACCTGGGTCAGCTCCAGCGTGCTTGCCTGGAGGATCTCAAGGCTCTTGCGCATCTGAGGCGCAAGCGTTTGCTGCTGGGAAAGTGACTGGTGTAGAGAAGCTTCGGCCATGGATGACGCGGGCACCTGCTGATGCCCGACGTCATTTAAGAGTCTCTTTTGAAAATTGCAGCAATTTTTATGCCACGGGGGATAATTTTATTTGCCGCGTCCCACGGCAGATCGTGAAGCGGTCACCGTCAATGCTATCCGGAAAAACGCACTCCGCATCCGAAATCATCCGCAAACCGGGAAAAAAGAGAAAAAAGGCCGGCGGCGGTTCCAGGGAACCCACCGCCGGCCCGTTTGTTTCGGGGGGAGAATCAATAGGCGGTCGCCGTGACCATGCCGGCTGGCAGTGCGTCCGCGTTGTGCTGGCGCTGCAGGAGCACGCCATGGCTGATGAGGGAGGTCTGCTCCTTCGGCTGGGCGCTGGTTTGCTGCTCCTTCGTTTTGGCGACTCCGGCTTTCAGGGCATTCTCAGCAAGGCTGCGGATGTCCGAGGTATCGGAAAGGATGGCGGAAACGGATTGGCCGGATTTCCAATCGCGGCTGCCTGCGAAAATGAGCAGGGCGATGGTGATGAGGGAGCAGAGAGTGATGATCACCTTGCTCACGACGCCGGGTTTGCGGGCGGAGTGACGATAGGGGGATGGAATACGTTCCATGATCGTGGGGGGATTTGGGGGATGGGGGAACCCTCGGGGGGAGGGGTGGGGGAAGTTCCGGGGGGGAACGTGATCACCATAACCCATTTCCGGCCATCTGGAATCACGTGATGGCGTAGGAGGAACGGAACCCCGGCCCGATGCCTTTGATGGATTGGGAACGCAATCCTGTAATCCGTGGCCAGAGAAAGCTCCGCCAAACATTGATCCGGAAACGTGGTGTTGACCTGCTGCCTGTGGATTTCCCGCATCAAGTGGAGGATCGGCTTCCGGGAGAATGCTTGAGATTCACCGATAGCCGTGGGAGGTTAGCGTTCATGCGGGTGATGGTGCGGCGCACGACCGGACATTTAGGCGAGTTGCTGCTGGAGATCGGGAAGCGCTGGTGGCGTCACAGCCATTCGCGGGCTGCCGCGGCCATCGCGTTCTACAGCCTGTTCTCGATGGTGCCGATCCTGGTGATCGTCACCGGGCTGGCCTCCACCTTCATCGGCAAGGACCAGGCGGAGGAGGGCATCGGCCATGCGGCGGGGATGTTGTTCGACGAGCGTTCCAGCGACTACCTGACGGAGTTGCTGAGCACGCGGCCGGACCAGGCCTTCACGGGGATCTCCTCCATCGTGGGCTTCCTGATCCTTTTGTTCACCGCCTCGAAGATGGTGGTGGAGGTGCGGGAGTCGCTGGGGATCATTTTCGGCTACCGGGCCAGGGAGGGCAGGCGCGGCGTCATCATCGACATGGTGATGGGGCAGGCCATTCCCCTCCTGCTGGTGGTCGCGCTCGGCGTGGTGCTGGTCGTGTCCGCCGTCGCCGCCGCGGTGCTGAAAGTGGTGGCCACCCATCTGACGGAATATCTCCCGGCGAACTGGGCGCTGTGGGAGTGGGGCCAGCGGGTGGTTCCGCTGTTCATGGAGGCGCTGCTGTTCGCCGCCATCCTGAAATGGCTGCCTCCCAGCCCGCCGCGCTTTTCATCCGCGTTCACCGGGGCGGTGATCACGTGTGTGCTGCTGGTCCTGCTGCGCAGCCTCATCAGCTTTTACTTCAACCAGAGCAGCGTCACCACGGCCTACGGCGCGGCGGTGACGCTCGTCGTCGTCCTGCTGTGGATCTATTTCACGATCCAGATCTTCTTCATCGGCGCGGAGACGGCGGGCTTCATCGAAAGGAAGCGCGAGGTGGCCAAGGAACTGGAAAAATCATGAGAAACGGAGAAATGCCGGTGGCGCTGGTGGCATGCGACAAGTTCAAGGGATCGTTGTCCGCGGTCGGGGTGGCGGATGCCGTCGCGGCTGGGCTGGGGGATGCCTGGCGGGTGGAGAAATGCCCCATCGCGGATGGTGGCGAAGGCTTTGTGGACGCGATGCTCGCGGGTGCCGGCGGGCGGAAAGTTTCCGTCGGAACGGTGGATGCCATCGGCCGGCCATGTGTGGCGGAGTATGGCGTGGCGGATCTGCAGGGTGTGCGAACGGCATTCATCGAGATGAGCGCGGCCAGCGGCATCTGGCGCGTCGCGGAGGAGGACAGGGCACCACGTGCGGCGACCACCTACGGCACCGGCATGCTCATCCGTCATGCCGTGGAGGCGACGGGCGCGGAGCGCATCTACATCGGCATCGGTGGCAGTGTGACCAACGACGGCGGTGCGGGGATGGCGGTTGCGCTGGGTGTGCGCCTTCTTGATGAAAATGGCGGTGAGCTGGATGGATCACCCATCAGCCTGATGTCGCTCGCGGAGGTGGATGAATTGGCACGGCTGCGGTTGCCGGAAATGATCGTGGCATGTGACGTGGACAACCCGCTGTGCGGCGGGCGCGGGGCGTCGGCGGTCTTCGGTCCGCAGAAGGGTGCCACGCCGGATGACGTCGGCTTTCTGGACGCCGCGCTGGAGCGGCTGTCCGAAGTGTCCCGTGGAGGGGACATCGCGCGGACCCCGGGGGCGGGGGCGGCAGGTGGCCTGGGCTTCGGTCTCATGCGCTTTGCGGGAGCGGAACTGATGGCGGGCTTTGACATCGTGGCGGATGCCCTCCAGTTGGCGGGCCGCATTTCCGCCGCGGATCTCGTCATTACGGGTGAAGGATCACTGGACGCGCAGACGCTGGGAGGGAAAGGCCCTGCCGGAGTCGCCGCGATGGCCAGGCAGGCCGGAAAGCCGGTCGTGGCTGTGGCCGGGAGGGCGGAAGATGCGGCCCTGCCGTTGTTCGACCACGTCATGACCTTGGAACGCTTCGCCCTGCCGCGTGAGCGCTCGATGGCGGAAGCGGCGGACTGGCTGGAGAAGATCGTGCGCGCGGATTCGGCCATTCTCGCCGCACTGGTGGCGGACAAAGCTCCCTGATGCGGCGAATACTTTCATCCATGCGTAAGATTCGTCCCGTCCGCTGTCGTTTCTGAATCTCCCGCAGGAAAAGGAGCGCAGGCCATCCCGGTCCCGTATCGGACAAAAACACGTTGACAGGGGGGGAGGGCGCTCATTTAATCGGTCGGGTAACTGAGACTTGTTCTCAATAAGAAACGAGACCTTTGATCGCCGCCACAACGATGAATCCACTTCTGTATGCAGCCAGCATCGGCACCTTCGCAGCTTGGCTGGGAGTGACGGGTGCCAGCACGGTGGGCATCATGGTTCCGGGAAAACCCCAGATTCTGCCGGAACTGAAAACGGTTGAAATGCCTGACATTGTCATGACGGATGGCGAGTTCATGGAGGTGGACATGATGGCGGGCGGATCCGCGACCACCAGCGAGGTGGCGGAGGAGAACAACCTTGAGGATAATTTCGCCCAGGAGGCCTTCACTCCGGAGATCGAGGAAGTGATTCCGGAAGTTCCCGAAGTGCCGGAGATCGCCGAAGTGGAACCGCTTCCGGAAGTGCCGGAACTGCCTGAGGAGAAGCCCCAGCCCAAGCCTTCCGAGAACACCTTTGCCATTGAGAAGAAAAAGGAGCCGGTGGCCCGCAAGCCGGTGGTGAAAAAGACCGAGACCAGCCGTCCCGGGTCCAACCGCCCGGTCGCCCGCCGCACGGAATCCGGCACCGGCAGTGGCAGCGGAAACGCCAACAACAGCGGCTCCGGAGCCGGAGAGCACGGCAGCGGCCGCATTTCCGGTGGCAGGACTCCCCGTCCCACCTATCCTGCGGCCGCCCGGAAGCAGGGGATCGAGGGTACGGTCAGGGTTTCCATCACCTTCGGTGACGGCGGTGAAGTGCTGAGTTGTTCGATTGTCAGCGCCTCACACCCATCGCTCCACGACCAGTCGATCCTGTCCACCATCCGCCGCTGGAAAGTTCCCGGCCGCCGTGGCACCTGCACCCTTCCCGTCCGTTTCACGCTCAGATAGTTCATGTATACCGCCAATGTTGTTCTGGAGATGTTCCACGAGGGGGGCTGGGTCATGTACCCCATCGTCGCCACCTCGTTTCTCGCCCTTTGTGTTTTGATCGAGCGCACCATCTGGTGGCTTGGTTTCAAGAAGAACGTCCGCAGCAGGGACCAGGTGAAGGCCCGTGAGGCCTTGGGGACCGGGAACTTCGGCGGTGCCTGGGAACTGAGCAACAAGAGCAGCGACCCGTTCGTAAAGAATCTCGGTGACGGCATCTCCCATGCCCATACCTCGCTGCTCGCCGCCATGCAGCTCGACGCGACCCACTGGATCGAAAAGTCCGAGGCCCGCATGTGGGTGCTGGGCACGATCATCACGCTGGCACCCCTCCTCGGCCTGTTCGGCACCGTCGTCGGCCTGATGGGATCGTTCGCCTCGCTGGGGGAAGACCAACTGGCAGTTTCCAAGGTGACCGGCGGTATCGCGGAAGCACTCATCGCCACCGCGGCGGGCATCTGCATCGCCATCTCCTGCCTGCTGCCCTACAACTATTTCCGCAAGCGGGTTTCCGCGCTTCGCGGGGAATTCGAACGGTGGATCAACCACACCGAGCTGCTGGCCGCTTCCGCCAAGGCGCACGGCCATGACATCGAGGAATTCTCCACCAAGCTCCACCTCACCCGCTGACCGCCGCGATGCCTGTCAAACTCCAAGGAGGTGCCGCCGGTGACGAGGAGGAGGCCCGGATCGAGGTCGTCCCGCTGATCGACATCATGTTCTTCCTGCTCGCCAGCTTCATGATGGTGAGCATCAGCATGACCCAGCTCAACCGGGTGCCGCTCAAGCTGCCGACGGTGAGCAATTCACAGTCGGAGGTGAAGGCTCCGCCGATCCATATCGCCATCGATGCGAACGGAGTCATCTCCTGGGATACCGCCGTCGTCACCGCAACGGAGATCACCGACCGGCTCAAGGCCCTGCCGCCGAACGAAGATACCGCCGTCATGATCGGCGCGGATGAAGAGGCGAAGCACAAGCAGGTGATGGCGGTGCTGGATGCGGTCAAATCCGCCGGCATCACCAAGGTGAGTTTCGAAACGCAGAAACCGAACTGATTTTGAAGGTCCTTCCCATACTCAACGCCATCGGCTGTCTGTTCCTCGTTGGCTTCATCTTCATCCAGTGGCACGACGGGCAGAAGCTCGACAAGGCCCTGCGTACCGCCCGCCTGAGCGAGCGGAACACACAGAACGAAAAAGTCCTGGTCGAACAACGGGTGGTCCAGATGCAGGTGGACATCGATAACCTGAAAGGCTCCATCGAATCCCTGAAAGCCGGGGAAGAGATGATGAAGAAGGAGATCGAGTCCGGCAAGGAACTGGCCCACCACCAGCACACCGGCCTTTCGTTCGCCGCCGCCCACCTCACCGCCCTCGACCAGGCCGTCACCGAGCGCAACGCGAGGATCACGGAGCTGAACTCCTCCCTCGTCGCCACCCGCAAGCGGCTGGATGAGGCGATCGCGGAGCTGAAGAAAGCCGGCGCGCGCTGAGGCCGCGCTGTTTTTTCTAAAGGAAGGGACCGCATGGCGGCAAAGCCGCTATGTCCGTCGCGCTCCCATTCCATTCGGTCAGATGGCAGGGACCGCATTCCATGCGGTCAGGTGGGGGACATGCTCCAATGCCCCGGCAGTTCCTTGGCTCACAGATGCCATCCATGGGAAACTGGTATCGTAGGGTCTACGGCACCGTCCCCCGCCGGACGCCATGGAATGGCATCCCTGCCTCGCAACCTCACTCCGGCATCACCGGCTTGGTGACCACCACGCCTGTAACCTGGCGGATCCAGCGGGAGTGGCGCAGCTCATCCCCGCAGACGAGCATCCGTTTGCCTTCAAATTCGCTGAGAGGTTTCCCATCCACGCTGTCCGCCATGATGACGTTCTGCTTGCGGAAGCTCGCATCAAGCTCCGCCAGTGAGAAGGACACCTTGTAGCCATCCGCGGCGGTGATGACCACTACCCGCTCCAGTTCCGGTCCGCGCAGCGTTGCGCCCGCCGGGACCGGAATGGTTTTCAGGATCTCCGCCAGCGGCACGCCGGAATAGGTGCGCTCCGTCTTGTCCCGCGCCATCGACTTGATCTCCGCCCGCGGGAGTTTTTCCCATGTGGTCGAATCGAAGTCCTTCCATTCCTTCCCGTCGTGGATGCGGAAGACCGGTTCCGCGAAGAGGATGGAAGCGAGCGAAAAAAAGACGGGCAGGAAGATTCTGGCACTCATGGCGCGGGTGGATGGAGATGGTCAGAATGTGAGTCTGGTGCTCAGATGGAAGGTCCGTCCCGGCTCGGGATAACCGTCCGCCAGTTCGTAATTCTTGTCGAAGAGATTGCGGATCCCCACGGAGACGGAAGTCCGGTTGTTGAACTCATATTCCACATTGAGATTGAAGAGGGTGAAACCGGACACGCTGGTGAACACATCCTCGAACCGGTTCGACGACCAGCGAGAGTCCGACAGCTCGATGCCGGGCGTGATGGTGAGCCGCTGGAGCGGACGCCAGTGGGCGTAGAGGTAGGCCAGTTGCTCCGGAGTCCCCACCGGCTTGAGATCCGGGCGCTGGGGGTCATCGAGGCTCCGGTGGAGGTAGGTGTAGTTGCCGCCCAGCGTCAATGCAGGCATGACATCCCACTCGCCGGAGATCTCGAAACCATAGGTCTCCCCTTGTCCGACGTTCTGGTTCTGCACCAAGGTGCCGCCGACAGCGATCGGTTGGATGGCGTCCTTGATGTCGCTGTAGAATACAGCGCCTCCGATCCGCACCGCGCCGTCGAAAAGCTCATGGCTGCCGCCGATCTGGTAGTTGACCGCACGTTCCGGTTTTAGGCCGGGATTGGGGAGCGCGTCACCGAAACGGGTGCTGTAACGCTCGAACAGGTTCGGGAAGCGCGTGCGGTTGGAGACGCCGGCATAGAGTTCGGTGCCATCGGCCGGGCGCCAGATCGCCGCCATCTGCCAGTTGAAAGCGTCATTGTCGAATAGCGGATATTCACCAAACACACCCGCGTTGAAAAATTCCGCCTCCTGGGTTTCGTACCAATCATAGCTGGCACCCGCGACGAGATCCAGGGTGCCGGTGGCGTGGAACGTGTCCTCGATGGCGACCGACCAGGTGTCCTCCGTCCTCCGTTGGAAGGGGGAGATGTTCGCCGGGGTGAGGTCCGGCGAGTTGTGCTGCCAGCGCCGGTGGGCGTCACGCCGGTAGTGGACGGCGGCCTTGAGCGTGTTCATGGGGATCAGCTCCGTGCCGCCTTCGACGCTGAAGCCGTAGGCGAAGTCATCGTAGTAACTGTCGAAAGCGCGGTTGGTCGCCTGCGTGCCCAAAGCCGAACTGTCGAACGTGGAAAGCAGGTTCTCGAACGTGTTGTAGTGGATCCTGGTCTTCACGTAGGAGTCCCCGCCGATCTGTGTGTGGGAGTTGAAGGAGGCGCTGGAGATGTTCCACTCCGGCCATGTCCAGTCCTGCTGGTAGGCGGTTCCGGCGGGCAGCGGCCCGGGCGTGATGCCGCGGACCGGTTGCCTGACATGATAGGGCGCGAACTTCTCCCCCTCCTGGTAGGTGTAACTGACCGCGTATTCATCGGTGGCGTTGGGGGTCAGCCCAGCCTTGATGTTCACGCGCCAGTCCTTCACCCCGCTGAAATCCCGCTGGCCCTTCCCCTGCACGGGACCACCCGCCCCGACGTTCTCCGGATCGTAGTCGCGTGAGAGGTAATATCCGTCGCTGTCGCGCAGCGAGGCGCTGGCCTGCAGGTAGAAAAGGTCCTGCCTGGTGCCGGCGGAGCCGAAAAGAGTGTAGGTCGCCAGGTCGCCCGTGTTTCCGAACTCGGTGCTTGAACGCAGCTCGCCCTCGAACTCCCTGGTGGGCTTGCGGGTGACGAGATTGATCGCCCCGCCCATGCCGCCGGGTCCATCCAGCACCGAAGCGTGGCCCTTGTGGATCTGGATTTCCGCGAGATCCGGCGTCAGGAAACGACCGTAGTCCAGGCGGTTGTCCGCGGGCAGGTAGATGCGCACGCCATCAATGGAAAGAGGCACCTGCAAGCGGTCGAAGCCCCGCACGTAGATCATGCGCTCGTTCCTGGCCCCTCCGGTATTCGAGGATGCCACGCCGGGAGTGGTCCGCAGCGCGTCGTCCAGTGTATTGCGGTTCTGGATGCGGATGTCTTCCGAAGTGACCACGGCCTGGGACAAGGCCCGGCCGCTCATGCCACCGCCATCCCTTTTGCCATAGACGGTGAGCTGGCCGAGTTCGAAGGGATCCGCGGCATCCCCGGCGGTGGATTCCTTCCGCACCGGCTTCTCCTCTTCCTTTGCCTGGGTCTGTGGACCGGTTGCTTCTTCCCGTGCCTGCGCCGGGCATGGCAGGACGGTCAGGAAGCCGACCGTGGCGAGAGCGAGGCTTCCCGTGAGGTGGGACGGGAGGGGGGACTCGGAAAGAAAGAAGGGCAGGTGGCGGAATTTCATCGGCGCGCAGCCAATCAGATTCCGATATACTTTTCAAAATATAACGGCGGCCTAACCGCTCGATCCGGGTGAATCCGGATCATGGGGGGCAAGAAGCACGTTCATGCGGGACAGCACCGGTTCCAGGGCCGCCTCCGCCGTTGCCACCGCCTCATGGTAGAGTGCCAGCACCTCGTGGCCGGTGGCGGTGAGTTCCGCGCCGCCCTGGTCCTTTCCTCCGCGCTGCATGGTGACCAGCGGTGCGCTGAACATGGTGTTCAGCCCCTTCACCATCCTCCATGCCTTCATGTAGGACATGTCCATCGCCGCCGCGGCGGCCTGGAGGCTGCCGGTGCGGGAGAGGTGTTCCAGCAGCTCCGCCTTTCCCGGGCCGAACGAAAGCGGAGAGGAAAGCAGGAGGCGGATGGGGCTGCCGGAGGCCACGGTTCAGGATCCGGTGGAAAGTTGGAGCGCGCGTTGCTTCATCTGCGTGGCCATCAGGTTGAGCGCGTTCGCACGGGTCGGCGCGAGGTGCTCCTTCAGGCCGGTGCGGTCGATGAAGGACATGTCGGCGGTCAGGATGGCATCCGGCGTCTCATTGTCGAGAACCCGCACGAACAGCGCGATCATCCCCTTCGTGATGAGCGAGTCGGAGTCCGCCAGGTAGCGCACCTTTCCGCCGTCCATGTGAGCGTCCAGCCACACCTGGGACTGGCAGCCTTTGATGAGGTGCTCCGCGTCCTTCGCCTCCTCCGGCATCGGTGCGAGCTTTTTCCCGAGGCCGATCACGTATTCGTAGCGTTCGGTCCAGTCCTGGAAAAAACCCAGTTCCTCGAGGAGTTCGTTCTGTTTCTCGGTGATGGTCATGGTGGAAATCAGGTCGCGGGGGCGAGTCGTTGCAGCAGCCTGCCGGTGATGAATGCCAGAGGCGGGATGATGAGGCAGGCGACCACGTAGGGCTGGATCGCGGGCGGGTAGGACAGGGGCGGCAGCAGCAGGCAGTAGGCCAGCAGCGCGACCCAGTCGATGAGGGGGATGCCTGCGAGCAGCGCGGAGACATGCACGGGGATGGGGCGGCGGTATTTCGTCAGGCAGACCACCATCCAGACGGCGAAGGGAAGGAAACCGATGATCCCGGCCTTCACACTGAGGGAAACCCACAACGCCGCCGCGAGCAGCCCGGAGAAAACGAGCGCCGCCTTTGATGCCGCCAATGCCGCCGCCGATGGATGAGGTGACGACTCATGCCTCGCCCCCAGGGAAAGCCCCGCGATGTAGATGAGCAGCGCCAGCGCGTGATACGTGATGAACATGGACGGCGACGGCAGGCCGAACTCCGGTGCCAGCCGGAAGCGGACGACCACCGCGAACCCGACGAAGCCCATGACCGGCAGCAGCGCGCGGCACAGCCCCATCGGCACCACCGCCCACGCGGCCTTCTTGTGCCAGACGGTGTAGATGACGATGAAGAGGATGATCAACGCGGCCACCACCGCGCATTTCCAGCTCACCAGCAACGCCAGCACCAGGCCCGTGACTCCAGACAGAAATGCGGTCAGCAGGTAGGTGGCGGGGGAGAACAGCCCGTTGGGCAGCGCGCGCTCCGGGCGGTTCTTCGAGTCCCATTCCCGGTCATGCCAATCGTTGAGGAAATTCCCCCCGATGTAGAGGCACACACCCGCGAGCATGAGGAAGACCGCATGCAGCCACACCGGCTGGCCGCCGTGCTCCCAGCGCTGGACGAGCGAGCCGATGGCGATGCCCGCCCACACGTTGCTGATCACGCTCGGCACGTTGGCGATGCGGGCCGTGGCGAGCAGAGGGCGGATTCTTCCTTGGTGCGACATCTGCGGCAGGTGTACCCCGCCGCTCCGCCACGGGCAATCTCAACCCGCCATTTTGACGGGAGCGAAATGCTCCAGGATGCCCTGGCAGCCATCCTCCAGCAGGCTCATCACGTGGTCGAAGCCACGCTGGCCGCCGTAGTAGGGATCCGGCACCCGGAGATCCATCCCGTGGCTGCAGAATTCGACGAACGGGCGGATCTTGTGGTGATGCGTGTTGTTCAGGTCCAGGCGCTGCACCGCCGCCAGGTTGTCCTCATCCATCGTCAGGATCAGGTCGAACTTTTCCAGGTCGCGGGCGCTGATACGCCGCGCGCGTCCGGTGACGGTGTAGCCGCGGCGTTGCAGGGTGGCGGCCATCCGCTCATCCGGAGGGGAGCCGTGGTGATGGCTGATCGTTCCCGCGGAATCGATCTCGAATTCACCGGCGCGACCTGAGTCGGATGCGAGTTTCCGGAAAATGATCTCTGCGGCGGGGGAACGGCATATATTGCCCATGCACACGAAAAGCACGTGGTGGGGCTTCTGGAAGCTTTCCATCATTGATTGTCAGGGGGGATTGACGGGAACCATTTAGTACTATCCGGAGGGGATTTCAAGCGGATCCGTCACCCGGCATCACGTAGGGTGAATTTTTTCCGCAACTTTGTTGAAGGCCGCCGGTTTCACTGGAAGGATCACCAAAACCACTATGAAAAACCCATGGATTCTCCCCGCCGCCGCCCTCGCACTGGGAGCGGCCGGTGGCTTCATCACCGGCAAGGGTTCCAGCTCCCCGGACAGCGCGGGTGCTGCCACCTCCGAAGCCGGCCAGCGTGCCCGCGGTTCAAGCCGCGTCATCGATTCCGCCGATGAAAGCAGTCGTGGAGCCGCCCGCCCGAAGAATCTGGAGGATGCGATCAACACCCCCGGTCACTCCGCCCGCATCAAGAATCTCCTCGATTTCTACTCCGGCCTTACCCCCGAGCAACTGGCGGAGGAGGCGAAAAAGCTGGAGGGCATGCCGATGAGCGAGCGGATCATGGCTTCCTTCCTCCTTTTCGGCCGCTGGGCGGAGGTGGATCCCACCGCTGCCATGGCGCACGCGAACACCATGGGCTTTGCCGCCGGTTTTGTCCGGCCCACCATCCTCCAGAGCTGGGCCAGCGTGGACCCGGAGAATGCGGCGAAATATTACAACGAGAACCCGCGTGAGTTCGCCATGATGGGCGGCCCCGGTCCGGGAGGTGGCAACGGCGCCTCCATGATCGCCGCGGAGTGGGCGAAGCAGGATCCCCAGGCCGCGCTCGCCTGGGCCAGCTCCCTTCCCGGTGCGGACAAGAACCGCGCCATGACCTCCGTCATCCGCGAGGTTGCCATGAACGATCCAAAGAAAGCCGCCGAAATGGCCGGCTCCATGGATCCCGCGGAGCGGGGGGATGCCTACTCATCCATCGCCCGCAGCTACGGCGCGAAGAACTTCGGTGAGGCGGAAATCTGGGTCCGCTCCCTGCCGGCGGATGAACAGGGCCGTGCCATGGCTTCCGCGCTGGAGGGGCTTTCCCAGACCAGTCCGGACCTCGCCTGGACAAAGGCCCAGGCCATGCCGGACGGCGACGACAAGAATCGCGCGCTCCGCAACGTGCTGGAGAACCTCTCGAAACAGAACTCCACCGCCGCGCTCAAGCAACTCGCCACGCTCACCCCGGAACAGCAGGAACGCTCCATCGGCCCGGTGATCCAGAACCTCGCCGCGACTGACAATGCCGCCGCGCTCAGCCACGTGCAGGGCCTCGCCCAGGGACCGGTCCGCGACCGGGGGATCCAGGAGCTGATCCAGTTTGACCGCAAGAGTGAGCCATCCGTGCTCATCTCCCTCGCCGAAACCATCACGGATGAAGGCGACCGCAACCGCACCGTCGGCATGGCCGCCATGCGCTGGATGCGCGAGGACGAAACCGCGGCGAAGAACTACATCCAAAGCTCGGCATCCATCCCGGACAACATGAAGCAGCGCATGTTGGAAGGCGGAGGCCGCTGGGGTGGCCGCGGGCCAAGGCGGTGAGGAGGGAGGACACTCCTGTCCTCCGGCGGCATTGGCGAATCATGAAAGATCTACCGCAAAGTCGCAAAAGCCGCGAAGGAGCGCGGAGAGAAAAAGGGATTCCAAATTGGCGGAATTCTGCACCGCATTGCTCTCTTCCTGAAAACTGAAAACTTCTCCTCCTTGTTCACCAATGCCGCCGGAGGACAAGAGTGTCCTCCCTCCTTACGATCTCCTTACCTCCCCTGATCCAGCACGAGGAACGCTCCGCCCGGGCCGCTGGAGTCCGCCAGATAGGCGTCCGCCGGGTTTCCGGAATCGAGGAACGGCCCTAGGAACTCCCCGAAAGTCCGGAGGGTGCTTTCCGTGGACCATTCCCGCCCCCGGTCACGCAGGTCGGTGAAGTTCACATCCGCCGTGAGGTCCTGCCTGCCGGGATTTCCGTAAATCGCCAGGCCCTCAAGCCGTTGCTGCATCAGATAGGCCCGTAAAGATCCCTTTGGCCGACGGTGGTATAGATCCGCCGCTTCCGCGCCGTAGTCGATGGTGAGCATCCGCCCCGCCTTCCACAGCGGCAGCCATTCCGCCAGCCATTGGTGGTAGGATTCATGGACCTCGATCCGCTGGCTGGGAGGGTGCCCCACGGCGAAGGATGAGGAAATGGGCAAGTCATCCACCTCCAGCAGGACTTCCTCCACGGGTGATCCCAGCCGCACCGCCAGTTCCTTCCAGCCGCTTTCGGTTTTCTGGAAGCAACGGACGGGAAAGGCGTCCACCAGTTCGTTGGAGAAAATGACCGCCTTTCCGCCACAGGCGCGCAGGGCCTCCGCGGGTGTCCGGTGCCAGGTGGCACGGTTGCCCAGCAGCTTCCGCTGGATCTCTTCCAGGGGACGGGACGTCTCGACCAGATGCAGCTTTGTCCGCAGGCGGGTGAACCACGGCAGATGCTCCAGCACCGCGGCCGCCAGCTTTCCTTCACCCGGGCCGATCTCGATCAAATGGAAGGTGCCGCATGCTTTCATCGCCGCCGCCGCCCAGGCTGCGACCGCCTTTCCCGTCACCTTGGAAAGGGTGGGGGCGGTGGTGAAGTCCCCGCCGCGGCCCACGCCGGTGATCCGCCGGGCATAGTATCCCGTCTCCGGATCATGCAGGGCACGATCCATGAACCGGTCAAAGCGGAGGAGTGGCTGGCTTCCGGACATGCGGGGTCACGAAAAGAAAAAACCGCGGTCCCTTTCAGGAACGCGGTTGATGTAAGATGGATATGCCGGCGGATGCCAGCGCCCAATCACGCCTTGGAGGCGGTGCGGGCCTTGCGGATGATGCTGTTGACGGTTTCGGACGGCTTCGCGCCGACGCCGAGCCACTTGTCAGCCTTCTCCAGGTCGATGGTGTAGTTCACGCCTTCAAGAAGCGGGTCGTAGGTGCCGACTTGCTCGATATAACGGCCATCGCGGCGCTTGCGGCTGTCCACAGCGACGATTTTATAATAAGGGCGGTCTTTGGTTCCCTTGCGGTTGAGACGGAGAGCTACGGCCATGATGGAAGAAGTTTCGGGTTGCCCGGTAGCGGGCGGGCGCGGAAATTGGATCATTTGTCGGCGGATGCCAAGCAGAATCTTCCGTGATTTCGCATTTTTCTTAAGATTACTTAAATGATCTCTGCGGAACCGCCGGACATCAGTCATTCTCGCCGCGTGCCACCAGCTTGGTGAAGTCCTCACGGAGATGGTCCAGCAAGGCCGGATCGTTCACCTTTTCACCGTTCTGGGTGGTGATGTAGAGGGTGTCCATCGCCACGCCTTTCTCCGTGCAGATGCGGGCATGGGCAGTGTTGAGGCCGTGGCGGTTGATGGTGTGGAAGAGGTCGTGCAGCAGGCCGATGCGGTCGAGCGCCTGGATCTCCACCGTCGTACAGGTGGGGTGGACGTCGTTGGTCACGTGGGCCCGGACGGGGATGGGCAGATCCTGTTCCGGTCGAGGCTTCAGGAAATTCGCCCTGCGCCGCAGGTAGAGTTCCGGCTCGTGTTTTTCCGAGCGCAGGATTTTCTCGAAGGTTTCGAGGAAACGCCTCCGCAGCCCGGCATCGGACACCGGTTCGAAGTTGGTGGTGTTGATGCGGAAGATGTTCACCACGATGCCGTCGGTGCGGGTGAAGAAGTCCGCGGAAAGGATGTTGATCTGCTCCGCGGCCAGGGCGCAGCAGACTTTCTCCAGCAGCAACGGCTTGTCCCACGTGGCCAGCACGATCTCCGTGTAGCCGCCGTCCGGGTGGTCGATCCACTTGATGCACGTCGAGTTCGGGTCCCCGGAGTCCTCTTCGCGCTGGAGGAAATGCCGGATGGTGCGCACCTGGGTGACGATGTGCTGCGGCTGGCGGAAGGTGAAGGCGGCGGCGGGCATCCGCTCGAAATGCCGCTGCACATCCGGGTGGTAGTCCTCCCGCATGATCGAGATCACCTCGTCGCGCAGGGCGGTCCGGTCCTCGTCGAGCTGGCGGGAATACTGCTCCCGGCCGTTCTTCAGGAAATTCGTCGTGGACTTGTAGAGCTGGAGCATCAGGGATTCCTTCCAACTGTTCCAGGAATCCGGCGATGTGCCATTCGAGTCCGCGAAGGTGAAAAGGAACAGCGCGTCCAGCCGCGACTGCGTTTTGACGATGGAGGCGAATTCCGCGATCACCTCCGGATCCTCCAGGTTCCTGGTGGTGGCGGTGCGCCAGAAGGTGAGGTGGTTGTCCACCAGATACATGATGAGGGAGCGGCGCTCGCCGTGGATCTGGAGGCGGTTGCAGAGCCGGGCCGCCAGCATGGCGGAGCCGTCGATGTGTTCCCGCACGTTCTCCGCGCGGCCCGTGTCATGCAGGATCACCGCCAGGTAAAGACCGTAGGCGTCCTCGATCTGGTGGAAAAGGCGGCTGTAGATCGCGCGGGACGGATTCGTTTCACCGACCAGTTTGTCCAGTTCCTCGATGCAGCGGAGCGTGTGCTCATCCGCCGTGTAGCGGTGGAAGAACTCGTGCTGCACCAGGCAGTCCAGCGCGCCGAACTCCGGCAGGTAGCGGCCCAGCACGCCCACCCGGTGCATGCGCCGCAGCGCGCGCGCCACGTCGCCCTTGCGCTCCAGGATCGCCTGGAAGGTCTGGCGGTTCGCCTTCGAGTAGCGGAAGGGCCGGTCGATGTCCTCCCAGTGGGCCTTCACCAGCTTGCGCATCGGCGGGCTGAGGCGCAGGCCGCGCACCTGAAGGTGCTGGAACAGCCGCATCAGCCGGTTCGGGTCGTCTTTGAAAATGTCATTGTTCTCCGGGTAGATCCGGCCGTCGCGGGCCACGAACCCGTCGAACTCCTCGCGGTTCTTTTTCCGGAAGGTCAGGAATGAGGTGAGGCGGGTGTCCGCTTTCCGCTCCTGCTCGATCTCGAAGATCTCCATCAGCGAGGTGGTGTGCTGGTAGATGTTTCGCGTGTGGCGGTAGTAGTCCCGCATGAACTCCTCCGTCCGGCGCAGGATGCCGCGCTGGGGATAGCGGAAAGAGGTGGCCACCACACCTTGGAGCTGCAGCGTGAGCTGGTCCGTGCCCTTGCGGGTGTGGTAGTGCAGTTCGTTGCGCACGCGGTGGAGGAAATCGTAGGCTTCCTCGATCTCCTTGTAGGCGGTCGCGGTGAGCAGGCGGTCGTCCACCAGCGACTGCGGGTCCGACGTTCCGCGTTTCACCCGGGACACCCACAGGATGTTCTGGTAGTCGCGCAGGCCACCGCAGCTTTCCTTCACATTCGGCTCCTGGAGGAAGACGGTGTAGGAGTATTTCTTGTGGCGGCTGCGCAGGTCTTGCCGCCGGAGTTCGAAGAATTCGTCCTTCTTCTTGTCCAGGCAATCCGTGGCGAACCGCTTCTCGAAGTCGGCGAAAAGCGCGGCATCCCCGGCCACCAACCGGGCATCGATCAGCGCCGTCTTGTTGAGCTGGTCGTTCGCCGCTTCCTGGATGCATTCGACAATCGAGCGGCACGCGTGCCCCACCTTGAAGCCGACATCCCACAGGAGATACAGCACTTCCTGAAGCAGTTCCTGCTGGGCCTTCGGCAGCTTCGATGAGGCCCGGGGAAGGAGGAAAAGGATATCCACGTCCGAGCGTGGGTTGAGAGTGCCACGGCCATAGCCACCGATCGCCACCACCGCCATCGGTAGTTCGCTGCCACCGCGGTTGTTCAGCGCGGCCTGGAAAATGGAACCGACCACCGTGTCGATCAGCCCGGCCCGGGCGCGGGCGATCTCCAGCCCGCCCGCTCCGGCGCGGTGGCGGAGGTAGATCCGGTGTTGCTCGATCTTCAGGAAACGCTTGTAGAGGGAGATCCGCTCCGCGGGGGACAGTTGTCCGTTCAGCGCCGGTTCGAGAGCCTTCCGGGCATGGGTTTCGAGCGTTTTCAGGTGGGTGGGCATGAGCGGCGGGACGGATGAAAGCTGCGCCTTTCCGGCCGAAGGTCAAGACGCGTAGCCCATGCGGGTGCCGATCTTCGCGTAGAGTTCCACCTGTTTCGCGGAGTGGTGCCGCAGGTCGTTCTCCAGCAACACGGCACCCGGCTCGAAAATGGTGATCGTCGAGGATCCGCCGAATGCGAAGTAGCCCTTCTCCGCGCCCTTGTCCACCGGACTGCCCGGATCGAAGGTCTGGCCGATGGTGCCCACGCAGGTCGCACCGATCTCCATGCAGAGCACGGTCCCCAGGTTCGGCGTCTCCAGCCGTGTGACCGTGCGCTTGTTCTCCCACAGGTAGCCCAGGTTTTTCCGCAGGGCGATGGGGGAGACGGAGAACAGCGGGCCGTTGAGCACCACCGTTTCCGACGGGATGCCCGCGGCGGGGAAATGGAACCGGTGGTAGTCCACCGGGCACAGGCGGGACAGCACCAGCGCGCCGTCCGCATACTTCGCCGCCAGTTCCGCGTCACCCAGCAGGGCGGAAAGGTCGAATTTCTGGCCCTTCACGAACACACCCTCGATGGCGGACGCTTTCTGGAAACCCAGGTGCCTGCCGTCCGCGGGAAAGACCACGCTGTTCGCGTCCCGGTCGATCGGGCGGGCTTCCGGCTTCAGCTTGCGGTAAAAGAACTCGTTGAAACTGCCGTAGGCGTCCGGAGACTCCGCGAAATCCGCAGGGTCCAGCCCATATTCCGCGATGAACGGCGCGATGCGGGACTTCGACTCCGGAGTGCTCATCCGCTTCCCATACCAAGCGGAGAAGAACGGCTTCTTGATGAAGGCGTTCAACGCCACCGGTCCCAGCGGATTTCCATACGCCCAGCGCAGGAAGGATTCGCCATAGACTTTCTCCGTATCGAGGGTTCCGGTTTCGCGGTTGTGATAATGGATGGATTCCACGGCGCGCTTCTAGACCGGGAAGCGGACAAGGGCAAGAGGGACTCATCGCGGATTGCCCGGTGACATCGGGCAGGAGATCCACGGGGTCCTCACCTCCTGCGACGGAAGAAGAGGAGGAATCCCGCCGCCCCCAGGAATGCGGACGCCGGTTCCGGAATCTGGACGATCTGCACCATGTTCAGGAAGCCGCGGTTCTCGGAACCCGTGCCATCGACTGCAAGGAAGAGGGAGTCGTTGTCCGCGATCATGATGTCGATCACCACGTAGTTCCCCCCATTCACGAAATGGGTGTATTGGTCGGTGTAGCCCGAAGTCGCATAAGTGATATTGCTCTGGCTGAATGCGGACAGGGAGCTGAAATCGAAGGTTTCGGAACTCTCCCCGGTATTGGCATAGACGTTCATCGCCGCGCCGGGGTTGGCATTGGAGTTGGTGTTCCTCGCCATCACGTAGATCAGATACCGGCCGGATGCGAGTCCGTCCAAGCGGAGGCCGACCGCGGAACCGACGGAGCCGGAGCCTCCACCGAAGAATCCATCCCGCGAAACCGCGGTGCTGCTGGAGTTGTTTCCATAAATCGAGCCGGTGGTGAGCAGGTTCTGCCTTCCGGCGGTACCTCCTCCGCTGCCAGCCAGAGCCAGATTGGTGATGGCGGTGGAAAAATCGACCGAATTGTTGCCGGGGGTGCTTTCCTGCCCCATCGTCAGGGTTATCCCGGATGTCGCGGTTCCGTCTCCGTAGAAAAGGGAGGGTGGAATCATCGAACTGATCTGGTTCCATGTCACCTGGCCGGTGGGTACCGTGCCGGAATTGTGTCCCGGGCTCAGGGTCTGGTAGTCGGAGCCGACCGCGGTCGGCCCGAAATCGAGCATGAGGTTTGCGGCGGATGACAGTCCGCCGGCCAGGCCCAGGACCGCGATGGCCAAGGATGGGATGCTTTTCATTGGGTTTGGCTTTTTGACGACATGGATTGTTCCCATGCGTTATGATAAAATGAGTTGCGACCCGTCCCCACTTAGCATGGATGGAGAAAATTTTTGATGATTCGGATAAAAATGACCCTGGTATGCTAAGTTCCGCGGCTTCTGGAATCATCCTTGATAGGAGCCTTTGCAAAATGTCCGAGAATTCCGAAGTCCACGACGCAGCCCACACGGAGGCGGTGCAGCGATTGTTCCTGCAGCACCAGCCCGCGATCCGGAGTTATATCCTCTCGATGATCCCGGATTTCTCCCTTACGGATGACGTGATGCAGGAGGTGTTTCTGGTGATCACGAGGAAGGCGCGCACCTTCACCTTGGGGTCGAGTTTTCCGGCATGGGTGAAGGTGATCGCCCGGTTCAAATCGTTGGAGATGATCCGGACATCGATCGGCGGAAGGTTCGAAACACTTTCGGAAGATGTCCTCGAGGCCTTGGGGGCGGAGCAGCGGGATTTCCCACACCAGACCGACGAACGGCTGTGCCTGCTGGCCGACTGCCTTTCGGAGCTTGCGCCGCAGGCCCGGCGTTCGATCATCCTCCGCTACCAGAACGACCATCTGCCCCCTGAAATCTCGAATCTCATGGGATGCACCGTTCAATCCGTGAATGTCACCCTTTCACGTGCGCGCACTTTCCTGAGAGAATGTGTGATCCGGAAAATGTCCACCAACACCCCTTGATCACCGATGTTCGACGAAGCGAGATTGAACCACCTCATTGAATCCTATTTCGACCAAAGGCTGAAGCCGGACGAGAAAAGGGAGTTCGAAGCGATGTTGCTCGGCTCATCGAGAGCAAGGGAGATCTTTCTCGACCATGCCGACTGGCATGGCCTCACGCGCGAATGGGCGTTGAGGGAGATGTCGCTGGAACCCCTGCCGGCAGACGTCGTGCCGGTGCCTCCGAAACCGCGGCGGCTTCTGAAACTCCTGTGTGCGGGGGCGGGTATCGCCGCCTGCCTGCTTCTGGCATGGCCGGTTTTCCATCGCTCTGGAAATCCCCCTGAGAGGGCGTCGGAGATGGCAGGGGATAGGAAACCGGAGAGGATGCCCGGCGAACCTCGGATTTCCGGACAACCGCGGAGAGGCTCCCCGCATGCGGATGTGGCGATGCTGGGCCCGACCACGGGAGTGGAATGGAGCGACGGCACCCCGCGCCTCCTGGCTGGAAGCCCCCTGCCAAAGGGGTGGCTGCACTTCCGCAAGGGGAATCTCCGCCTGGACTTCTACAGCGGAGCCACCGTGATTGTGGAGGGGCCTGCCTCGCTCGAGCTGATCTCTCCATTTCTGATGAGGCTTGATAAGGGCAAGCTGATCGCGAATGTACCGCCACCTGCGGAAGGCTTCACCGTCGTTGCTGCGGATCTCCGTGTGGTGGACAGGGGGACCGAGTTCGGCATGAATGTCGAAAAACCGGGGGACTGCGAGGTTCACGTCTTCAAGGGGGAGGTGGAACTCCAGGGGAAGGTGCCCGCCTCCGCCATCCGCGAGCTACGGCAGGGGAGCGCACTGGCGATCCGGGAGGGGACCGTGGTCAGCCTTCGGGCGGACCGTGGTTCGTTCATGGATCCCGCCGCGCTTTACAAGGAGGAAGTGCTCGAAAGCGAAGCACAATGGAAGACATGGAGGGAGGCGTCGGATTCGTTCCGTTCGACACCGGGCCTCCTCGTTTATTTCGATTTCGAGAACCGCGAGCCAGGGAGTTCCATTCTTCCCAACCGGGCGGCCATGGCGGACACGGGAAGTTTCGGAACGGTGGTCGGTTGCGAAGCCCTCTCGGGGCGCTGGCCGGGAAAGAGTGCCATCGGCTTCACCAAGACCAGTGACCGCGTCCGCTTCCGGATTTCCGGGAGTATGCCCTCCCTCACGCTGATGGCCTGGGTGCGCGTGGACAGCATTCTTCTTGAACACAGTTCGCTTCTCACGATGAGTCCGGAGGAAGTCGGGGAGATCCACTGGAAGCTGGGGCAATCCGGTCGGATTATCATTGGAATGCGTGCTTCGAAGGATCTGAAATACAGCTCCTGGGAGCGTCTTGAAAGTCCCGTGGTGGTGACACGGAGGGATCTCGGTCGCTGGATGCACATCGCCACCGTCATTGATGGCGATGGGAAAATGATGAGGCATTTCGTCAACGGTGAGCAGATCGCCTCCGGCCCAATCAACCGCCCCACTCCGGTCCGGCTCGGGCTTGCGAATCTCGGGAACTTCGACGCTCCTCCCGGTGAACGGGTCAAGTACGTCGAGAGCCGGAGTTTCAACGGCCGGATCGATGAATTCGCCATGATCAACCGCAGCCTGAGCAACGAGGAGATCCGCCGGGCCGCGCGCTGAAAATCCGGCTTTGTGATTGCCCTTCATGGGGGCGACCTTGAAATTTCCGCATCCCGGCGTCCGGGTACATCCGCCATGAGAACCTTTCTGAGTCGGCTCCTGCTGATCCCCCGCACCGTCTGGATCGACGATGTGAAGATCTGGAAAATCCGCTGACAGCCGCCGGAAAGACAAGGGGGGGCATCGTTGTTTTATTCCAATAACTTTCAAAAATGTCATCCCACGATCAGGCGGATGCTTCCTGCCGGATTCCTCTTGCATGGACTTGCCCGCGAGACTAACCCCGCAGGCATGAGAAACGTCCCGATCTGCCTGTCCGCCGGTCTGTTGTTCCTGTCCGGCTGCGACAAGAAGCCGGAGGTATTCGAGGATCTGACGGTCACCGAGACACGCCGCATCACCACCGCGGACGAGAAACTGAAGCTTTTCGCCACCAGCGACGAACGCTTCCGTGACGCGAAGCCCAGTCCCGTGCAGGCGGATCTTCCGGAAGGATGGCGCACCGCGCCGGCCAACCAGTTCCGCGCGCTCAACTACCGGTTCGGCGACAGCGGAAAGGGGGAGGCCTGGGTTTCCATCGTCGGCGGCAGCGTGCTGGACAACGTGAACCGCTGGCTGGGTGAGTTCGGCAAGGAGCACGTGGACCAAGCCGGGCTGGATGCGCTGGAACATGCGGACGCGGCCGGTGGCCATGGCGTGTGGGTCACCGCGGAAGGCACTTACACCGGTGCCATGGGCGCGGCCGCCCAGTCCGACTCCGCGCTCTCCGGCGTGGTCGTTTCCGTCAACGGCAAGATCCTGACCGTGAAAATGGTCGGCCCGAAGGATGAGGTCGCCAACGCCCAACCGCAACTGAAGCAACTCGTCTCCTCACTCCGCCTCACAGGCGCTGAATGATCCCCGCATTCCGCACCGTATCCAACTTTCCCGCCAACCCATGATGGAATCCTCCGAATCGCTCCCGCCCGTCCGGAAATCCGGTAACCCCGGGATGCGTGTCTTCAACTTCCTTTCCGGCCTCGGGCTGGCCACTTTCCTCCTCGTCCTGCTGGGTGTCCTGACCTGGCTGGCCACCCTGGAGCAGATCCATAACGGCCTCTATCCCACGCTGCGGAAATACTTCGACTACCGCGCGCTCTACGTCCTGCCAGACGCGGTCTCCCCGGAGAACACCTGGTACCCGCGCGTGAACGGCAACCCGCTGACCATCCCGCTTCCCGGCGGCTACTACGTCTGCGCGCTGCTTACGCTCAACCTGCTGCTCGGGGGCATCGTCCGCATCCGCAAGGGCTGGAAGCAGGCCGGGGTGCTCATTTCCCACTTCGGCATCATCTTCATGCTCATCGGTGGTGGGGTGACCGACCATTTCTCCAAGCGTGGCAACATGGCCATCCATGAAGGAAGGGTGAGCGACGTCGCCCAGGATTACTTCGAGTGGGTGGTCGAAGCGGCGGAGATCAAGAACGACAAGCCGGAGAACATCCGCGTCATCGGCAACCAGTATCTCAAGCAACTGGAGGGTGAGAGACGCCGCATCTTCCGCCTGCCGGACATGCCCTTTGACCTGGAGATCACCGCCTACTACGGCTATGCCGTGCCGATCGCCGCCACCGAGCGCGCGCCGCGGAATGGCGAGCAGCTTTTCGACGGCTACTTCCTCGAACAACAGGAGGAGCAGGTCGGGGGCAAGGCGGTCGAAGAAGAGCGGAAAACCGCGGGCTGCCACGCGAGGCTGCTTTACAAGAATGGTGAAAAGTCCCCCATCTTCATCCTCACCGGTGCCAGCCTGTATCCCTACACCGTCCGCGTGGACGACCGTGTCTTCACCATCGACATGCGCAAGCGCCTGTGGCCGATGCCATTCCAGGTGAAGCTGGACAAGTTCACCGCGGACTTCCACCCCGGCACCACCCGCCCGGCGAAGTTCATCAGCGACATCACCCGCATCGAGAACGGCGCGGAAGCCAAGATCCGCATCGAAATGAACGAGCCGATGCGCTATGAGGGCCTCACCTTCTTCCAGGCCAGCTACGGCCCTGAAGGCGCCGGCCCCGGGGACAATCTGTTCTCCGTCTTCGAGATCGTCAAAAACCCGGCGGACAAATGGCCGGAATACAGCCTCTACATCGTCACCTTCGGCCTGTTGGTGCACTTCATCATGAAGCTCTACGGCTTCATCATCGGAACCACATCCAAGAAACGCAATGTCTGAGAAAAAACCCACCACAGGCCGCTGGATCGCCGCCGGACTCGCTTTCGGCGCGGTCATACTGGTGCTCCTCCAGGTCGCCAAGGACAACCGCCCGAAGGGCGAGGTCCGTGAACTCCCGGCCTACGTGCCATGGAGCGACGAAACCGTCAGGCTGTTCGAGACCCTGCCGGTCCAGGAAGGCGGACGGATCAAGCCGCTGTCCTCCCAGGCCGGGTTCACCATGATGTCGCTCCACCAGGCGCGCTCCATGGAGATCAAGGGCAAGAGCGGGAAGAAGATCACCATTTCCCCGACCGAGTGGATGATGGATTCGATTTTCCGCCCGAAGCTGGCGGTCGATCTGCCCACCTTCGGCATCGACAACTCCGAGATCCTCTCGAACGCGGGCATCAAGATCCGCGGCAAGCGTGACCGCTACAGCTACGCGGACATCGAGGAAGGCCGGGAGAAGATCATCGAGCTGGCGCTTTCCTACGAGAAGATCGCCGACAGCAAGCGGGACCCGGTCCAGAAACAGACCATCACGCTCGCCTACAACATCCGGAACTATGAGGCGATCCTCGGCTACATGAGCTTTGCTCGCTCCGGAGTGACGCTGGCTGGCACGGGCACGGATGGGAATCCGGACCGCCGCGCCGACATCAGCGACATCATGCTCACCGCTCCCGTCATCAAGCGGAAGCTCGCGGAAGACCAGCAGGCCGGCCTGCCGATGAACCCGCAGATGCAGAACCTGCTCCAGCAGGTGGTGGACCTGGCGAATTTCTCGAAATTCGGACTCTTCATGGTGCCTCCGTCCGAAAGGTCGGAAACCAAGTGGAACACCGCCGGAAACCTGATCTGGACCGTGATGCAGCAGGAAGCGGGGGATTCCAAGACGGCCATCGAGGACATCAAGGCCATCGAAAAACTCGTCCGCGCCGTGGAGCCTGACGACGACAAGGCTTTCCGCACGGAGCTGTCCGCCGTCCATGACCGCTTCGTGAAACGGGCCGAGGAGCGCGGGCAATACAAGCGCATCGGCCTGGAAGCCCACTACTACCGCGCGGACTGGTTCTACTGGACCATGGTGTGCTTCGTCGTGGGGATGGTCTGCGCGCTCGTGATGTGGGCGACCGGCCGCAGCACCGCGGGCAGGATCTTCGGCGGCATCACCGCTCTGCTGACGACCACGGGTGCCGTGCTCTGCACCATCGCCATCGTCGAGCGGTGCCTCATCATGCGCCGGCCGCCGGTTGGCAACCTTTACGACACCATCATCTTCATCTGTGCCGTGGTGGTGTTCCTCTGCCTGATCACCGAGCTGATGACGAAGCGGCGCTTCGCCCTCGGCCTCGCGCCCATCGCGGGGGTCCTGCTCATCATCCTTTCCCGCCGCTATGAACTCGGGGAAGGGAAGGATCACATGGATCCGCTGGTGGCCGTGCTGGACTCGAAGTTCTGGCTCGCCACCCACGTCATCACCATCGCGCTGGGCTACTGTGGTGGTCTCGCCGCCGCGGTCCTTTCGTCCGCCTATATCCTCATGCGGGGTCTGGGACTGGACAACGGGGAAAAGGACATGCGCCGCTCCCTCACCCGGGCGGTCTATGGCATGATCTGCCTCACCCTGTTCCTCTCGCTGGTGGGCACCGTCCTCGGCGGCATCTGGGCGAACTACTCCTGGGGCCGCTTCTGGGGATGGGACCCGAAGGAGAATGGCGCGCTCATGATCGTGCTCTGGACGCTGGCCATCCTCCATGCCCGCCTCGGCGGCTACATCAAGGAATGGGGCCTCCACCTTGCCTCCCTGTTCACCGCCTGCGTGGTCGTCTTCTCCTGGTGGCACGTGAATTTCCTCGGGGTGGGCCTCCACAACTACGGCTTCACCGCCGGAAAGGGATCCATCTGGGGCTTCTACTGCGTGGTGACGGTCATGATGATCTTCGGAGCGGTGGTGATGTTCATCGAGCGGCAGAAAAAACTGGCCGCTGCGGAAGCCCGCGGACTTCCGAAAACATCCGAAGTGTCTCTTGAATCCCGCTGACCGGCCCGCCAGAGTCGGCGCGTGATTCCCAACGTCCTCGCCGAACGCTACGCTTCCTCCGCCATCCAAGCCATCTGGTCCGCCGAAGGCCGGATCATCCTCGAACGCGAATTCTGGATCGCGGTGATGAAGGCCCAGAAGGATCTGGGCCTCGACATCCCGCAGGAAGCGATCGACGCCTACGAAAAGGCGAAGGACAGCGTGGACCCCGGCTCCATCATGGCGCGGGAGCGCGTGACCCGCCACGATGTGAAGGCCCGCATCGAGGAGTTCAACGACCTCGCCGGGCACGAGCAGATCCACAAAGGCATGACCTCACGGGATCTCACGGAGAACGTCGAGCAGCTCCAGGTTTTCCGCTCCCTTCTCATCATCCGTGACAAGACCGTCTCCGCGCTCCGCCGTTTCCGCGAGCGTTCGGAAGCATGGGGCGATCTCATTCTCACCGCCCGCACCCACAACGTCGCCGCCCAGCCGACCACCCTCGGCAAGCGCGTCGCCATGTTCGGTGAGGAACTGCTTTCCGCCCTCGCCGCGCTGGATGCCGTCATCGCCGGATACGCCGTGCGCGGCCTGAAAGGCGCCGTCGGCACCCAGATGGACCAGCTTTCCCTGTTCGAAGGGGATGCCGCCAAGGTCGCGGAGCTGGAGCAACGCGTCGTCGCCCACCTCGGCATGCCCGCTGTCTGGACCAACGTCGGCCAGGTCTATCCACGCTCGCTCGACTTCCGCGTCGTCGCCGCCCTCACGGACCTCGCTTCCGGACCGTCCTCTCTCTGCAAGACCCTGCGCCTGATGGCCGGGCACGAAACCGCCAGCGAGGGCTTCGCCCCCGGCCAGACCGGTTCCAGCGCCATGCCGCACAAGATGAACTCCCGTTCCTGTGAGCGCGTGAACGGCTTCCACGTCATTCTCAAGGGCCACCTCGCCATGGCAGCGGGCCTGGCAGGGGACCAGTGGAACGAAGGCGACGTTTCCTGCTCCGTGGTCCGCCGCGTCATGCTGCCGGACGCCTTCTTCACCATCGACGGACTCTTCGAAACCTTCCTCACCGTGCTCGACCAGATGGACGCCTACCCGGCCGTCATCGCCGCGGAAACCACCCACTACCTGCCGTTCCTGATGACCACCACCATCATGATGGAGGCGGTGAAAGCCGGTGTCGGCCGCGAAACCGCGCACAAAGCGATCAAGGAACACGCCGTGGCGACCGTGAACGACCTGCGCACCGGCAAGGTGGAGAAAAACAACCTCGTCGAACGCCTTGCCGGGGACTCCCGCCTCGGCCTCGACCGCGCCGCCCTCGATGCCATTCTTTCCAGGGGCGACCGCGAAAGCGGCGCCGCGAAAGCCCAGATCAACGCGTTCGCCTCAGAAGTCCGCAAGCTGGAACAAGCCAGCCCGGAGGCCGCCGCCTACGGGCCGGGATCGATTCTCTGAATGCTCCGGTGCCCGGGGGGAAGCGTGTTCTCAAGCGGCAGCCGATCCCGGTTGCACCGAACCCCGGGCCGCTCAAACCGATCGATTCATAGGCTTCAAGCAGGGCCTGCTGTTGTGAGGATGCTGTCTCTGCCGATGTCTATTCTGAGCAATTTTTCGTCATTCTCTTTCGTTGTCGTCATGGCCAACATGCTTATTCGACGTTGATCCTCAGGAACCTCTTCGGAAACCCGGCCGTCGTGACCGTGGCCGTCCAGGTTTCGACTTCCGAATCTTCGCCTACTTTGGAATGGGTGATTCCAGTGGTTCTGAAATCGACCAGATTGTCGGAAACCTGAGGGGTCCAAGCAATTCCAAGAGCCTTCTTGGAACGCTTGTAGGTGATCGTGAGGTTCGAACCATTGCGGCTCACGACCGGCAGATTGGCGGTGGCATTTTCCATCGGGGGGACGCCGAAAGCGAACGCAAGGAGATTCGGGATGCCGTCGTCATTGGCATCATCCGTTCTTCCGCGTTTTCCTGGGGGAAGATTCCAGGTCGCCACCCAGTCGTTGAAGCTCTGTGCGGCAGCCGGCAGGAATCTCACCTCATCCAGCCAAGCCGTATCAACGCCGGCGACGGTCCGGATATCCTTTACGTAAGACCAGCGGAGTGTCTGGCTACCCGCTCCGAGACTGAGCACGCGGTTGGCCCAGTCCGCTTCGCCGCTGATGTCTTCCTGCGCCACTCCGTTTATCGAGAATATCAGTTTGTCATAGCCCGTTTCCGACGAAACCTTCCACCACCAACTCAGGTTACCGGGGCCGGTGACCGTCGTTTCGACCCAGGAACTCTGGTTGTTGCCGATCGCTCCGCTGCTGGCGGCGATGCCATCGTTCTTCGTGACGAACGACTGGCTTTTCCAGTCGGCGTTTCCTCCGGTGATCCATTTCAACCCGTAGGCCCCGAGGGCAATCCCGAGATCCTCCTTGAAGATCGCGGTGAGGGAGCGATGGGAAGTCATCGCGATGGCGGCGGGATTCATGGTGCCGGTGAGGTCTCCGCTCCAGCCCGCGAAATAATGGCCCGGCGCGGGAACGGCGGTGAGAGTCACCTGCGATCCGTTCGGGTAAGTTTCCGTGACCGCCGGGCTTCGGGTGATTTCACCGTTTCCTGTCGGGACGGCGTTGATCGCCCATCCGTAATACATGGTGGCGGAGCTGACCCAAGCTTTGTCCTGCCCGGCGGTGGTGAAGTTGCTTTTGATGTAGGACCAGCGCAGGGTGTGGGTGCCCGCCTCAATGAGTTTCACGGCGGGTTGCCAGTCCGTTTCCCCGGAAAGATAGCCGATCTGGCTGCCATTAAGGTGGAAATACAACCGGTCGTTGGATTCCGACGATGTTTTCCAGTACCATACGAAAACACCCGGCCCGGTCACCGTGGTTTCGAAAATGCTGGTGCCGCCGTGAGTGATGGCCCCGCTCTGCATCGCGGGCATCCCGTCCCGGGTCACCGTGGTTTGCGGAGACCACGGCAACGTGCCGCCGTGGGTGACGGGCAGGCCGGAAGGATTGTTCCCGGTGGCGAATGTCTGGGTATGGAAAAGGGTGGCCGGCAGAGTGGTGACGGAGCCGGCATTGTTCGTGGCGGTGAGGGTGTAGGCCCCGGTGTCCGCCTGGGTGAAGGAAGGGATTGAGTGGCTGAGGCCCGTCGCGCCATTGATCACGGCACCGTCTTTCCTCCACTGGAAGGAAAGTGGTGCTTTACCCTCGATGTCCGCCGACAGCGTGACGCGCTGGCCGATGGTGGCGATCGTGGACTCCGGCTGGCGCACCACCGTGGGAAGCTGGCTGGGCGGCAAAATGTGGATGATGAGGGGGGACTCGGCGGAGGTCCCGCCGGAAGTGACGGTCACCTTCGTGCTGAAAACGCCCGCGGTGGTGGGAGTGCCGGTGATGGATCCCGTTCCGCCATTCAACGCGAGGCCCGGCGGCAGATTGGCGGCTGCGAATACCGCCGGGATCCGGCTGGATGCCAAGGTCTGTGAGAATGGTGAGCCGACCGTCCCGGTGAGTGCGGTCCCACCCACAAGGAACGGCGCAGCCGCGGCGTAGGGTGTGGCCGCCACGCCGGTAATGTTTCCCGCGTCGTCATACGTGTAGCTGATTTTCACGTTGCCCGCTCCGGCGGCCCCGGTGAGGCGTCCGGTGGCATCGTAGGCGAAATCGGCACACCAACCTGAACTCGCAACAGCCATGAGAAGGGAGGCGATACCGCGGAATATTTTCGATGAGGAGTTCAAGTGATTGAGGGAATCGGGGGAAGTTTGGAGAATCTCATCCAAGTGAGACGAGTCGAGGCGTTTTCGTTCTAGTTGCAGGCAGCGTGACAGAGTGGGGTTTGCTCCCGGACTTGGTGGCCGTCGCTTCACGCGCCAGCGGTGGGACGTGGTTTCACGCTAAAGCGTTGAAGGTTGTATGATGCAATCGCACACTCGTCGCCCTCAACCAGTTTTTCATAAAACCTAATATCTTCAATCCATTCGGGAAAGCTCATGAGCTTTATCTCCAGTCCAGTAGGTCGTTGCTCAAAAACGAATTTCCAGTTTTCCGGGATGTTTGGGTCTACAACCTCAAACATTTCTAACGGATATGGATAAGGATGTTCACTTTCCTTGATCGTGTGCAGGTAAACTCGTAGTCCTCCATCGTTCCATCGAGCAAGAGCAAACACCGCGTAAGTCGTCCCCTCAACCAAATCATCGTCAGAACCATTTCGATGAATTGATTCAGCCAACCGATTTTTGACATCGATCTCAGGAATGTCACCAATTTGATTAAATCGGCATCGGACCTTCATGTGATTTGCCTCCGTGTCATCTGTAGGTTTCCGCATGATGCGTAAACTTGAAGTCCATCAATTTACCAGTCTTTGGATCTCGTACATAGTGGACTTCGGAACGCAGACCAGCCGCAGATTTTTCCGTATAGCTCCATTTCTCCATTCCCTTAAACTCGGGATCGCCAAGATTATCGATGATTTTAGTGCCTTTGCCCTGCTTGGCCGCATCTAGCACCATCCGATCCATCAGACTCTTGGGCGTTCGGTTAAACTTGTCTACGCTCTTTGCGGTATACTTCTCAACGTCAGCGAACGCGCTTCCGAATTTGCCCAGCGCCTTTCCAAATGGGAGGATCCCCAAGGCTGACATCCATCTCGGGACATGTTCGCCCGTGACCATGTCCCGGCCAGTGAACAGTTCGTAGATACTTTTACCCGTTCCGACGATGGGAAGGAAATCGAGTCCCAAGGACAGCAGCTCGTTGCCGAGCGACCCGTTCTGGGCCTCGAGGCCAAAGGGAAGAAAATCGAGTCCCAATGGCATAAATTCCTCACCAAGCGACGCGTCCTGAGCTTCGAGGCCGAAAGGATCGATCATCGAGACAGGATCGCCGTTGCCATAAGCGAAGCGGTTCAGGGAGATGGCCCTGCTGATGGCTCCGAGAATGACATCCTGGTTCACGAAGCGCTTGATGACGGGGTGATAATAGCGGGCCCGCATGTGGTAGAGGCCGTTCGGATCCGTCATCACCCCGTGGCGTCCGTTGAACAGGAACGGGGTGGCGGTATTGCCGGTGCGAAGGGAAATCTCGCCGTAGGCTCCATATTCGACGCGGCCGGTGACGGCGCCCGAGGAGTCGGAGAAAGCGACGGAACTGCCACGGTAGTCGTAGTGGTGGCAGCGGATCGCGGTGCCGGTTTCCTCGTAGATGAGGCCGAGCCCGTAAACCGCCCGGGAAACGGTGCCGTCGGGTGCTGTGCGCACGAGGATCTGGCTGAGGTTCGCGTTCGGATTGATGACGAAACGGGTGGTGCCGGAGCTGTTTGTGAGAGAGGTCCGGCGACCTTCGGCGTCATAGGCATACGAAACACCGCCGAAGGAAGTGAGACGGTTCCTCGAGTCGTAGGTATAGGTGGCGGTTCCCGTGCCGACGGCAACCGGACCGCCGGTCATGTTTCCATCGGCATCATGGGTCACCGCAGCGCCGTTGACGGCGGTGAGGCGGTTGCCCGCATCATACGCGGCGGTGAAGGAGACGGGAGTGAACGCGGCGGGAACGGGAATGGCGGTCTCGGAAACGAGGCGCCCTCCCGGGTCGTAGCCGAGGGTGAACTGGGTGATGGCGGTATTTCCGATGCTGTCGGCGAGAGTGGCCAGCTCCCCGGACGCCAGCCAAGTCCGGCTTTCCACGGTGCCGTTCGGCCGGACGGTTCTCACCAAGCGTCCGTCCGGGTCGTAGGAATAGGTGGTTACCCGGCCCGCCCAGTCGGTGACGGAGGAAAGGCGGTTCGCTTCGTCATAAGCATAGGTGACGGCCTTGTTGTCCGGATAGGTGAGGGTCTTCAGGTTGCCCGCGGCGTCATAGGCATATTTCAGGACGTTCCCCGCTGCGTCCGTGAATTGGGTGAGCCTGCCCGCATCGTCATAGGAACGGGTGATGACCGCCGAGTGCTGAGTGACGGTGAGGAGCTTGCCCGCAGCGTCATAGGTGCGGTTGATGGTGCCCGTCGGATCCGTGGTCTGGAGCAGCCGTCCCGCATCATCGTAGGTAAGTTGTGTTTGTTGCCCGGACGGCTCGGTGATGGTGACGGGCAGGTTGCGGTTGTCGTAGGTGTAGGTGGTGACCCTGTTGCCCGGCACGGTGACGGAGGTCAGTCGCTGGCCGGCATCGTAGGTGAAGGTGGTGGCCGCACCGCGCGGGTTGGTGATGGAGATGCGGTTCCCATCGGCGTCGAAATCCTGCCGGGATACCTGATTGAGAGGATCGCTGACGGTGATCAGTCGATCGAGATCGTCGTAGGTGAGCCGGGTGATGTTGCCGAGAGGATCCGTGCTGGTCCTCAGACGCCGAAGGTTGTCGAAGGTGGAGGCGGAGGTGCGGGACTGGGAATCTTCCTCCGCGGTCACCAGGTTGCGCTGCTCCAGTGTCCTGCGGGTCCTGTTTCCACGGGCATCGATGAAGTCGATGAGATTCCCGGCGGCATCGTAGCGGAAATTTTTCGTGCTTCCGGTCGCGTTGGTGATGGCGAGGAGGTGGCCGGCCGGATCGTATTTCATCCGGGTCACCCCACCACGGGGATCGATGGTCTCCAGAAGACGGCCTTCGCCATCGTGATTGTAGCTGACGCGCTCGCCAAGGGGATTGATGACGGCGCTCAGAAGTCCGTCCCCGGTGTAAACGTACCTCGTGGCTTTTCCGAGAGGATCGGTTTCAGAGAGCTTCCGCTTCCGTGAATCATAGGTGAAGGCCGTGACGTTGTTCAGCGGATCCTTCGAAGTGAGAAGATTGTCATTGGTGTCATAAGTGAAGGCATGGACCTTGCCGGCGGGATTTGTAGTGCTGAGGAGCCGTCCGGCGGCATCGTATGCGAAGAGCGTCTTGTGGTTGTTCGCGTCCGTCGCTTCGGTGACGAGACCGGCCGTGTAAGTGTAACGGGTGGCGCCGCCGCGCGGGTCTGTTTTTTGGGTGGGAAGCCCCGTGGCCGGATCGTAGCTTGTCAACCGCGTTTGGTTCAGGGCGTTGGTGGCGGAGACAGGGTTGTTGCGCGCGTCGTAGGTGAAGGTGCTTTCCTTTCCGTCCGGCTTGCGGATCTTCGTGAGATTGTTCCTCACGTCATACTCCATGGAAGTGACGGCTCCCGCGGGATCCGTCAGGGAGGTCAGATTCCCCGCCGCGTCATAGGAATAAACGGTGGCCCTTCCCAATGGATCGGTGGTGGAAGTTTTGTTGCCGTCCGCGTCATAGCTGTGGCGGGTGACTGCACCGTTCTGATCCTCGAAAGACACCATCTGGAAATCCGGGTCATAGGTATAGACTAGCCGTCGTTTGTTCCGGTCGGTGACGGTGGTGACGAGGTAACCCGGGGTGGAGGTGTCATCGTAGGTGAAGAACGTGAGGGGCGTCGCGGGGTTGGCGTCGTTCTGCGTGGCCACCCGTCCCGCGGAGTTGTAGGTGTTGGTGGCGAAGACGACGTTTTCGTAATCCTTCACCGTCAGGATGCGCCCCGCACTGTCGTAGGTGAAGAGGTTCCGTGAAATAGTGACGTTCGAACCACTGGACAGAGTCCAGTAGTTCATGGTGTCGGATGTGCTGTAATTGAAGACCAAGCGCCGATTCAGGGGATCGGTCACCAGGACGATACGCCCTGAGCTGTCATAGGTGAAAGTGAGTTGTTTAGATGATATTTCGTCTTTCGCATTCAACAGACGGCCGTTCGCGGTGCTGTAGGTGAGAAGGATACCGTGGCCACGGGGGTTGGCGATCCGGCTCACCTTGCCGGCACTGTCGAAAGAAAGGGTGGATCCGTCCTGGCGCAGGAGGGTGTACGTTCCATCCACGTTCTTGGTGACGATGTCGTGGCGCATCGCGCGTTCGGAACATCGGTAAGTGATCCCGTCTCCCTGGCGGTGGAAGTAATTCCTCCGGTTCTGGTTCCAGTTGAAGACAAGCGATGTGCCGCTTGGCATTTCATCGATCCTCGCCTCGAAGTTATGGCTCCATCCCGTGCTTAGCGGGCCTGTGTAACGCAGGGATGAATTGTAGGAAACTTCGAGCTTCAGGCCCGAGGGGCAGTTCTGGTGAAGGAAGCCCTGTTGGACGATGAACGCTCCGGTGGCAGTGTCGACGGGATCCGCATAGAGGGCCGCTGGATCGGGGTCAAAAGAGTCGATTTTTTTCTGCAGGCTCCACGTTCCAGACGCAGAGGGACGGCCATCTCCATAGGTGAATACGAGGGTTCCGCTGATGCTGGTGCCTCTCGCGGTGCCCCGCCATTCCCCGTGTTCCGTGGAGACGGTGTCATGGGTGAAATGAACAGCTCCGCTCGAATCGATGAAACCGCTGGACGATGGACGTAAAAAACCGCCTCGACCACCGGATCCAAAAAAGTCGACGAGACGACCTGCCTCATCAAACTGGAGGGTGATGATCGCGAAGTTGGCCCCCCCTGACGAAGTGTACGTTCCCACATAAGTGCCGGAGTAAAGTCCGATGTTGTTCTTGGTGGTACGGCCCCCTATTTGGGCGGGGAAGGGAGCATGGCGCAGGCGTGTTTCCCTTGTGGGAAACGCGTCCACGGCATCATCCGTGCCAAAGGATTGGGACAGTGCGCTGAAAGGTACGAAACAAAATAGTAACGCGACAAGGAGAGAGAACTTCTGGAGAGAGGGAGGCGGTCTCATGGACAATCGGATCCGATTCGGATCTTTTCGGTTTGCCCGGTGGAATAGCTGGAAACGCGGGGCCAACCAAGTTTCTTTTAAGCAAGCACTGCAATTCTACGGGGATTTTGGCTGTGTGCCTGCTGTTATGGAATTGAAGGAATACCTCCGCGATAGGAACATTAATGCCCAATTCGGGGTTGCCTCACGTCAGCTTTTCCAGTGCAGGAAGAGGAGATCGGGAAAGTGTTTGATTGTTACGCCGCCAAACTCCATTTGAACTGAAGAGCAAGCATCTGCAAACCGGTGAGGAAACCAAACAAGGGGTATGAGCCGGTTTTCGAATCGATCGCTCGGTTTGAGGAGCGATGCCGGAGGTGGCTGGTTGGAGTGATTTGCTGGAGCGAACGAATCCAAATAAAGAGACATGCCTCTTATCGAGGCACCCGATTTATCCGTTGTGGTGAATCCTGCCCGCAACGGAAATGATCAGCGTCCCCTCGTCGAAGGCGTGTCGGTCGTCCCAACACTTTCCAAGAAAAGAAACGCTCCCCGCATTTTTTCCTCTCCCGGCACAGGGGACGGTCTTACTATTCCGCCGTCAGATGGAACAAGGCGCACGGCGGACGGGATTCAAGATCGAACCTTTGTTGGGTGGGGTCGCGCTGCTTTTGCTGCTGGTCGGCTGCGTGGTGGTATTGAAGCCATTCCTGTCGTCCCTGATGTGGGCCATCGTCCTGTCCTACTCGTTGTATCCTCTCCAGCGGCGGTTCACCGTATGGTTCCGCGGCTCCCGCACGCTGGCGGCGTGCCTGGTCACCCTCACCCTGACCGTCATCCTGGCGGGACCCATCGTGCTCATCGGCATGAGCCTGGTCCAGGACGGCAAGGATCTGGCGGGGGCGACGAAGAAATGGTTCCTCGCCGCGCCGGAGGAGGCTCCGCCGTGGGTCCACCGCCTGCCGATCGTCGGTGATGAGGCGGCGGCCTACTGGACGGAGTTCAGCGAGGACCGGAAGCGCTGGATGGAGGACGTGGAGAAGGCCGCGGAGGCGGACAGCCGGAAAAAGCGGGAGCGGCAGGAGGAGGCGATGGTGGATGAAGCCATCCCGGTCCCCCTGCCGGTCGAGCCGGAGGATGAAGCGGCCATGGAGAGGCCGGACACTTCCCGACTGGTGATCCTGCTGGGGCAGACCCTGGGAATGGCGCGGAAAGCCCTCGTCACCGCCGGGGTGGCGGTCGGACAGGGGGTCACCCAGGTGATGATCAGCGCGTTCCTCGCCTTCTTTTTCCTTCGGGATGCTTCCCTGCTCGCGGACCGGCTGCAGGTGGCGGTGGAACGGTTGGCGGGGGACCGTGGCAAGCACCTCCTGAAAGTGGCGGGTGACACCGTGCGCGGGGTCATCTACGGCTTCCTCGGCACGGCGCTGATCCAGGCCATCGTCGCCGGGTTGGGTTTCTGGATCGCCGATGTTCCGGGGGCGATCCTGCTCGGCGTGCTGACGTTCTTTTTCGCGGTGGTGCCTTTCGGCCCGCCGATCGTGTGGGTGCCCGCCACGCTCTGGCTGTTCGCCCAAGGACGGCCTGGGTGGGGGATCTTCATGCTCATCTGGGGTTTCTTCGGCATCAGCGGTGTGGATAACGTCGTGCGTCCGCTCATCATCAGCCAGGGGAGCAAGATGCCTTTCGTGCTGATCTTCTGCGGTGTCATCGGTGGGGCGCTGGCCTTCGGGCTGGTGGGGCTTTTCCTCGGCCCCACGCTGCTCGCGGTCGCCTACCGGCTGATCGACGAATGGTCCACCAACCCGGTGTTGTCCGGTCCCCGGGAAAGCCAGAACTACGAGATCTGACCGCATGTCCGTCGCTCCATCGGTGCTGGGAGAGGTGATGGAGGTTTTCGAAAGGAACTTCCGGGAAAGGGGGGAGATCGGTGCGTCCGTCAGCGTCTGGTGGGACGGGGTGGAGTGCCTCTCACTCGGTCAGGGATGGTGCGAGAAGGAGCACCTGCGGCCATGGACCACGGACACGCTGGTACCGGTTTACTCCGCCACGAAGGGGCCTGCCGCCGCCACGCTGCTGATGGCGCTGGAGGCGAACGGGATGGGGCCGGAGACGCCCGTCCGGGAGGTGTGGGAGCGCTTCCCGCTGGAGGATGCGACCTTCGCCCACCTGCTTTCCCATCAATGCGGCCTCCCCGCACTGGACCAGCCGGCGGATGTGCTGGACCATGATGCCGTGGTGGCCGCCATCGAGGCGCAGCAACCGGCATGGCAGTTGGGGGAGGGGCATGGCTACCATCCCCGCACCTTCGGCACACTGGTGGATCATCCCGTGCGCCTCCTCACCGGCATGACGCTGGGGGACTACTGGAGGAAAGTCATCGCCGTCCCGCTGGATCTCGACTTCTGGATCGGTCTGCCGGAGGAGGAATGGCCGCGCGTGGCGAAGCTTTATCCGGGGAAAGCCGCGCCATCGGACATCGAGGCGGGTTTCTACAAGGAGTTCAACACACCCGGCACGCTCACGCGCCGCGCATTCACCTCCCCGCGCGGCCTGCACGCCGTGCATGAGATGAACCACCCCGGTCCATGGGCCGCCGGTCTGCCCGCGATGGGTGGCATCGGCACCGCATCCTCCCTCGCCAAGTTCCATCAAGCCGCCGCCGGTTCGCTGCCCGGCCCGATCCCGGAGACGGTGCGCCGTGCGCTGGCCGGCCGGCGCAGCGCCGCCTATGACAAGGTGCTCCTGAAACCGACCGTCTTTACCTGCGGCTGCCAGCAGGATCCCGTGGATGCGGACGGGCGGAAGATCCGCCAGCTCTATGGCCCGTCCACGGCCGCCTTCGGCCACCCGGGGGCCGGTGGCAGCCACGCCTTCGTGGATCCCTTGTCCGGCATCTCTTTCGCTTACGTGATGAACCAGATGGAGATGAGCGTCATGCCGGGGCCGAAGTGTGTCGATATGGTCGCCGCGTTGTTTTCCTGAAATGCCCGTGGCTGCGGCGATGGCGTGACGATTGTTCGCTCCCCTGGAAAGAATTGCGGCGGGACGCCGCAGCCACGTTGTCTTCTTTCGGCATTTACGCACCGCGAAAATCACCTAACTTCGGCACGGACAATGGCGGTGGAGAAACTGGATACCCTGCAGACCGTGGAACTCGCGGAAGGAATCGAGATCCGCCTGCGCATCGCCGGGCCGCTCGTCAGGGCAGGGGCCTATCTGGTGGATCTGGTGATCCGCATGCTCATTCTCACGGCTGTCACCATCGTCATGACCATCAGCGGACTGGCCATCGGCGGACAAGTGGCCATGGGGTTGTGGATGTTGGCCTGGTTCCTTCTGGATTGGTTCTACCCGGTGATTTTCGAGGCGGGGAAACGCGGTGCCACCCCCGGCAAGCGCGTCGCCGGGCTGCGCGTGGTGCAGGCCACCGGTTCCCCCATCACCCTCGGCCAGGCGGTGGTGCGGAATTTCCTCCGCTTCATCGATGGCATGCCGTTTTTCACCTATGGCATCGGCCTCGGGAGCTGCCTGGCGTCGCGGCGTTTCCAGCGGCTGGGTGATCTGGCGGCGGGAACGGTGGTGGTCTATACCAAGACCGCGCCGCAGATCATCATCGCGGCTCCACCGCCCATGCAGGCGGTGCCTCTCCCGGTCGGCCTCACGGCGGATGAAACCAGGGCGCTGGTCCTGTTCCGCGAGCGGGCCGGACTATGGTCCGAAGGGCGGCGGGCGGAAATCGGCGACCATGCCACCGCCCTGAGCGGAGCTTCCGGTACCGCCGGAGTCACCCGCCTGATGTCGATGGCCCACTGGGTCCAGGAAAAGCGGGAGGGAGGATCCTGACATGACGGTGGGGGATTTCGAGTCGAAGAACGCGGAGCGCTGGCGTGAATACGAACGCCTCGTGGAGTCGTTGGAAAAGGGCAAGCCGAACGAGCATGCTGACCAGCTCCCGCGGCGGTTCCGCGAACTCTGTGTCGATCTTTCCCTCGCGGAGTGCCGCATGTATGGCTCCCGCCTCACGGAGCGGCTCAACGCGCTGGTGATCCGTGGCTATGAAATCATCTACCGCACGCGCCGCGGCGGCTGGAGGGCGTTCGCGGAGTTCGCCGCGGCCGGGTTCCCCCGTGCGGTGCGCGCCGACTGGAAGCTTTTCTGGCTGTGCAGCGCGGTGTTCTGGCTGCCGTTTTTCGCCATGATGCTGTCCGCCCACCATGACATCAGCTGGGTGCAGGCCGCGCTGGGGGCGGAGGGGATGGCGTCGATGGACCAGATGTATGGTGGCCGCGAACAACAGATCGCCCACCTGAGGTCCGAGTATGGATCGAACTTCATGATGTTCTGTTTCTACATCTACAACAACGTCGCCATCGACTTCCGGATCTTCGCCGGGGGCATGGCAGCGGGTGTGGGGACGTTGTTTTTCCTGCTCTTCAACGGCGTGCACATCGGCGCGGCGGCGGGATACGTGAACGTGGCGGGAAATCCGGAGTCATTCTGGACCTTCGTCGCCGGCCATTCGTCGTTCGAGCTGCTGGGCATGGTGGTCGCCGGCATGGCGGGCATGCGCCTGGGCCTGGCCATCCTCAAGCCCGGGCGGCTGCCGCGTGTCCGTGCGCTGGCGGAGACCACGAAGCACACGCTGCCCCTCATCTACGGAGCCGCGCTCCTGACCACCCTGGCGGCGGTCGTCGAGGGATTCTGGTCCGCCCAGTTGGTGCCCTCTGCGGTGAAGTATTCCGTCGGGATCTTCTTCTGGCTGTTGCACATCGCCTACTTTCTGTTCGCCGGGAGGGGCGTGAGGCATGCGTCTTGAGGATGTCACCGCGGAGATCCGGCCCCGCAGCGATTGGGAGGCCGTGGACCTCGGATTCGCCATGGTCCGCAGGGACTTCTGGCGCTGCTTCGCCGTCTGGTGGCTGGCATTGCTGGCACCGCTGCTCATCGCCGGGTGGTTCCTGCGGGAGATGCCGCTGGTGCTGGCCGCCTTGTTCTGGTGGTGGAAGCCCGTCGGCTCGCGGATGGTCCTGTTCGATCTGAGCCGCCGCTTGTTCGGTGAACGGCCGGATTGGAAGGCGGTGTTCCGGGAAATCCCGCGCGCTTGGTTCCGCCGGTTTTTCCACCGCATGGTCGTCGCCAGATTCTCCCCATGGCTGCCGGTCACGCTGGCGGTGGAGGATCTGGAGGGATTGCGTGGAAAGCCCTACCGCCAGCGCGCGAAGCAGCTCGCCCGGCGCGGGGACGGAGTAGTGATGTGGCTTTACTTCGCCGCGGACCTCACCGCCGCGTGGCTGGCGCTGAGCGTGTTCGCCATCGTCATCATGATGATGCCGGAAGGCGAAAGCGGACCGTGGCAGGCGGCGATCGAGTCCTTTGACAGGAACAACCCGTTCGACATCCCGCTGGTCATCTCATGGACCGCCGCCGGTTGTGCCATGCTGGGCATGGCGCTGGTGGACATCTTCGTCACCGGAGCCGGTTTCGGCGTCTATGTGAACAACCGGACATGGCTGGAAGGCTGGGATGTCGAGCTGGCATTCAAGCGGCTGGGACAACGGTTGGGCAAGCTGGCGGCCCTGCTGGCATTCGCCGCATTCCTGTTCTGCCCGCTTCCGTCGCACGCCCAGGAACCCTCCACCGACCAGGAGATCATCCGCGAGGTGAAGGCCCATGAGGATTTCAAGGTCCACTCGGAAACCTATAAGGTGCCCGCTTTGAAACCCAAGTCCGGCAAGTCTTCGTCGGGATTTGGCAGCATTCCGGGTTACGTTGCGCTGGTCTTCGGCTACACGGTCCTGGCGGTGCTGCTGGCGTTCCTGGCTTGGATCATCTGGATCAACCGCCACGCGTTCCGCCTGCAGAAAACGGCGGGTGGAAAACTGGTGGAGGCACCTTCCGCACGGATGGTGATGGGGATGGAGGTCACCGCGGAGTCCCTTCCAAAGGACATCCCCACCGCGGCCTGGGCGCTCTGGACCGCCGGACGGCGGCATGAGGCGCTCGCCTTGCTCTACCGCGGGACGATCTCAAAGGTGATCGATGTCGCACGGGTGGAGATCCAGGAATCCGATACGGAGGGCGACTGCCTCCGCCGGGTGGTGGACGCCGGGAGCATCGCTCACCCGGATTATTTCAAGGGCCTCACCGGAGCATGGATGAAGCTGGCCTACGCCGCGCAGGAACCTCCGGAGATGGAGGTCCGGGCCTTGTGCGAGGGTTGGCCTTTCAAGGAAAGGAGGGTGGGATGAAATACCACCTCGTCAGGCTCCTCGTGATGGTGGTCGCCCTGCTTTCCGCAGGCTGCGAATTTGAGGAAGTGACCAAGGAGACCGGTTTCAAGGGCAAGGCGCGGATCAACCCGTGGCTGGCCGCCGAGAGATTCGTCGGAAAGAAAGGACATGACGTCCATTCGTCCGGTGGCTGGGTGAAGCCGGAGTGGGATCACAGGGCCTATTTCGTGCCCGTGGGGGTGCTGAACAATGTCGGTGTGGTGTCCGCCATGAAGGAGTGGGTTTCCGATGGCGGACATCTGGTGCTGCTGGTGGAATACTCGGACTCCGATTGGAACGACTGGAGCGACCACCAGCGCAGCGTGCCGGAACTCCAGAAACCGCTGGTGGATTTCCTCAAGGATGCCGGAGTGACGATCGAAAGATCCCGTGCCAGAAAGCCGGATGGGACCACCGTCACCTTCGGGGAGCGGACCTATGAGGTGGAGGTGGATACCAACGCGCGGGTTTCCACCCCGGCGGCGAAGGACGGGAATTTCGCCTCGGTGGAATACGGCTACGGCCGCGTGACCGTCATCCCGGATGCGAGGATCTTCCGCAGCCGCAAGATCGGCGACAAGGACCACGCCGCGCTGCTTTCCGCACTGGTCGGATCATCGACCATGGAAGGGTCGGTGGTGTTCCTCCGCGGCGCGGGTATCTCCCTCTGGCGGATGCTGGCCCGCCATCTCTGGCCGGTGCTGGTGGGGCTGGCCGTCGCCCTCATCATCTGGTTATGGAAAAGCTTCACCCGCTTCGGCCCCATGGAATCCGCCGCCACTGCATCCCCGCTGAGGGGCTATGACCACCATTTGGAGGCATTGGGGGACTTCCAGTGGCGTCTGGACAAAGGCTCGGCGTTGCTGGCCCCCATCCGTGAGAGGATCGTGGAGGGAGGGCAGAAGGCCGCCGCCGCTGCCGGCAGGAAGGATGCGGATTTCTTCCAGTTTCTCGCCGGGCGCGCGGAAATCCCCCGCGAGCGTGTGACCCGTGCCCTCACGGAGAACGCTCCTGCGGATGGCAGCATCATGACCCGTACGACGGCGGACCTGCAGAAGCTGCTCGCCGTGCTCCGGTCGTGAGGCAGGGACGACAGGGAGGGGTGGAAATCAACCCTGCCTTCATTCGGCCCGGAAAAAACAGGCCCGCCCATCTTCGCCGCGCTTCGATCGTGGTTCAATTTCTCCTCATGCAGGGAACCTTGGGATTCCCATCGTCCATGCGATTTGAAAATTGGCAAACAGGCCGCATTCACCGAAAATTCTCCCCGGATGTCCCGCCTGATACCAACGAACGTGCTTCTGGAGGCATATTCCCGTGGCGTGTTCCCGATGGCGGAAGATGGGGAAATCCTGTGGTTTTCTCCGGAACGGCGCGGACTGATCCCGCTGGATGACCGCTTCCATATTCCACACGGATTGAAAAAATCCCTGCGGAAGAAGCCGTTCGAAGTCCGATGGAACACCGCCTTCAGGGAGGTGATGCTGGGCTGCGCGGCCCGGAAGGAAACGTGGATCGATGAGGTGATTCTCGAAAGCTATTGTGCCCTGCATGCCGCGGGACACGCGCATTCGGTGGAATGCTGGGATGAGGAAGGCCTGCAGGGAGGACTCTATGGGGTGGAACTTCCCGGCGTGTTTTTCGGGGAGAGCATGTTCTCGCGGAAGACGGATGCCTCAAAAATCGCCCTCGTCGCGCTGGTGGAGCGTCTGCGTGAGGATGGCTTCAAGCTGTTGGACACCCAGTGGATGACGAGTCATCTCCGTCAGTTCGGCGGCTATGAACTGGCACGACAAGAGTATCATTCGGAACTGGAGAAGGTGCTGGACAGAAAAATCTGAGATTTGCGACCCGAAGAAATGCGGGAGGCGCGAATCTCACGGGAGATCCAGCGGGTTGGGTGGAAGCATGGCAAGCCCTTCCAGGTTTTCAGGTGGAATGTCTTCCCGGAACGAGCCCGGGTTCCCAACGAGCTTCCCCTCAGCCGGAAGTCTCACGACTTCCGCTACGGAAAACTCACTTCCGGATGTCGATGATGGCCTTCTTGCGGAGACCTTCGATCCAGCGGTCATACTGGACGGAGGTCTTCTTGCGGCGCACACGTTCCTCCACCTGTTGACGGACCTCGCCTTGCAGGGCGGGGGATGGACCGAGGTTCTTCTTGGTGACCTTCACGAGGGTGAATCCCTGCGGATCCTCCAAAGGACCGACGACTTTCCCATCGGGGGCATCGAAGATGATGGCGGCGAATTCAGCGGCGAGGTCGGTGCGGGGCACATCATTCTGGATGCCGCCCTGTTCGGCGAAAGCGTCTTTAGAGTAGGTCTTCGCCAGTTCAGCGAAGTCCTTTCCTTCCGCGAGCTGGCTGCCGATGCTCTCCGCGAGGGTGAGCTGCGTTTCCGGAGTTGAACCCGGGTTCTGCTGGTCGAGACGGGGGATGAAGATCTTCTGGAATGAGATCACGTCCTTGCTGGTGTCGCGCAGGCTGGTTCTGATCTCCGCATACTCCCTGTTGATTTCATTCGGCAGGGGAGGCGGGGCATCCGCGAACTTCTGCTGGCGCATGGCCTGGACGATGAGTTTCTCCTTCGTCATCTCGCGGTAGCCTTCCATGGTCATGCGGCTGCGCTTCAGTTCCTCGCGGAACTTCGCCTCGTTGCCGTTGTAGAGTTCGCGGAGCTGGCGCTTGATCTCATCATCAATGAAATGGGGCTTGATGGATGCACCCATCCGCTTGAACTCATCCAGGATGAGTTGGCGATCCACCAGTTCCTGGATGACCTTGTCCTGGGCCTCGATGAACTGGCGCTCGAACTCCGGGCCACGGCGCGGGAACTGGGCCGCAAGCTGGGCATAGATCGGTGCCAGCATGAAGCCCACCTGGTTCTTTGTGATGATGCGGCCATTGACCCTGCCGACGATGCCGTTCACCTCGATGGGGCCGGACGGCATCTGCTGCTGCGCCGGCACGGGGACCGGGGCAGGGGCTGGTTCAGGTGCCACGGGGAGATCCGGTGGCGTCGGTGGCTCTGGTTGGGCTTGGACGAGCAGCGCCCCGCTGAAGGCTGCGACCAGGGCGAATGCACCGAATGGACTGATTGTCATTGATTTGAAAATGAACGATTTAAAATTTGAGCAACAGGGTGATCGCTTCCGCGAGCTTTCCTTGTGGTGAGGCGGATTGCAAGCGGGGAAAGCGGCGGCCTTCCATGAGAATGTAGTCTCCGTTCCGGTGCAGCATCAGGCGTTGCCCCTGAATTTCAACCGAAGCTATCCCCTCAGCGGCGGCAAGTGCCTTGATTTGTGCAATTTTGATCAGGTTGTCCGCTGGAGCAGGAATCCTGCCGAATTTGTCCCGCCACGACTTTTCCAGATTTTTCACCGCGTTCGGCGTCAATGCTTCCGAGATCTCCCGGAACGCGGCGATGCGGATTTTGGTTTCCTGGAGCCAGTTCGAGGGGAGGAACGCGGGGATGAATGCTTTCGGATCCTCCTTGGCGAAAGCAGCCTCGGAGAACGCGACGAAGTCCGCTTTGAAGGTGGTTTCCGTCTTCGGCGCATCCTGCCTCCCTTTCAGGCGTTCCACGGATTGCTTGAGCAACTGGCAGTAAAGATCGAAGCCGATCTGGGAAATGTGGCCGGATTGCTTGGTCCCCAGCAGGTTCCCCGCGCCACGGATCTCCAGATCCTTCATGGCGATCTTGAAGCCGGAACCCAGCGCCGTGTATTGCTTGATGGCGTGGATGCGTTTGCGGGCATCACCGACGGTCATCATGTCCCGTGGCAGGAGCAGGATGGCGTAGGCCTTTTCCCCGGCACGCCCCACCCGGCCGCGGAGCTGGTAAAGGTCAGCCAGGCCGAAGCGGTCGGCGCGGTCGATGAGGATGGTGTTGGCATTGGGGATGTCGATGCCGGTCTCGATGATGGTGGTGGCCAGCAGCACGTCCGCCTGTCCCTGGACGAAGGTGTGCATCACCACCTCCAGGTCATCCTTGTCCATCTGGCCGTGGCCGATGACGATGCGGGCCTCCGGGACGAGCTGGCGGATTTTCGATGCCATCAGTTCGATGGTCTTCACCCGGTTGTGGAGAAAAAAGACCTGCCCGCCGCGTTTCATCTCCCGCTTGATGGCGTCGCGGATCACGCGCTCGTCATAAGCGCAGACGGTGGTGGAAACGGGGATGCGGTTGGGCGGGGGAGTCTCGATGGTGGACATGTCCCTCGCGCCCATCAGCGCCATGTAGAGCGTCCGCGGGATGGGGGTGGCGGAAAGGGTCAGCACGTCCACCTGGCGGAAGAGTTGCTTGAACTTCTCCTTGTGCGCCACGCCGAAGCGCTGTTCCTCATCGACCACGACGAGGCCCAGATCCTTGAAACGCACATCCCCGGAAACCAGCCGGTGGGTGCCGATGACCATGTCCACCGAACCATCCTCCAGCCCCTTCAGCGTCTCGCGGACTTCGGACGGGGTGCGGAAGCGGTTGAGCAGATCCACCCGCATGGGGTAGTCGGACATCCGCTCGCGGAAGGTCCTCCAATGCTGCTCCGCGAGAACGGTGGTGGGAACGAGGAGGGCCACCTGCTTGCCGCCTGTGATGGCTTTGAACGCCGCCCGGATCGCCACCTCGGTTTTGCCAAAGCCGACGTCACCGCAGATCAGCCGGTCCATCGGACGGGGTGACTCCAGGTCGAGCTTCGTTTCATCGATCGCCCGACGCTGGTCCGCGGTCTCGGTGTAGTGGAAGGACTGCTCGAATTCATACATCCACTTCGAGTCCGGTGGATGGGCGAAGCCCGCTTCATGCTGGCGCTCCGCCTGCACCCGGAGGAGCTGGGCCGCGTAGTCGAGGATGGATTTTTCCGCCGCCTTCCGTGCCGTTTTCCAGGCAGTGCCACCGAGTTTGTTCAGCTCCGGCGTCTTGCCTCCGAGGCCGACGTATTTGCCGACGAGATGGGCCTGCTCCAGCGGCACGGAAAGGAGCGAGCCGTCCTTGTATTCGATGATGAGTTCCTCGCCCTCATCGCCCTGGTGGATGCCTTTGAACCGGCCCACGCCGTATTCATAGTGGACCACAAGATCACCTTCCTCCATCTCGTCCAGCGTTGCCCTGGCACGGGCGGCGCGGGCGCGGTCCAGGGTGGAGCGGCGCGGCCCGCCGGGCGTGCGGTAGCGGCCGAACAGCTCCGATGAGGAAAGGACCGCCAGCTTTGCCACCGGCATGGTGAATCCGGCGAGCAGTTCGCCGCGCACGGGGATCAGGCCCAGGTCCCGCTCCAGATCCTTTCCCGCCAGCTCGGCGAAGCGTTCCTCCTCACCCTTGTTGCCGAAGACCATCGCCACATCCCAGTCGTCGCGCTTCCATTCATTGAGTTGCTTGAAAAAGGCATCCCGCCGCGCTTCCTCCAGCACGAAGTCCCCGGCCTCGAACACTCCCAGCGGACTGCCGTAGCAGGCGAGGGTGAAGTCTTCCTCTCCCTCCAGATCCGCCGCATCCTCGGTGATCCGGACATCCGGCCGCGGGATCTCCGCCTGGAAGGAAATGGTGAGGTCATCCTTCCGGCGATAGTCGGCCACCGTTGCCTCGGATGCCGGTTCGGCGAGCAACAGATCCGCCTCGGTGAGCTTGTTGGTGGACGCCTGGGAATCGAGGTCGAACTCCCGCACGGACTCCAGCTCGGTGTCGAAAAATTCCAGCCGCAGGGGCCTCGCCGCCTGCCATGCGAACAGGTCGATGATGCCGCCGCGCACCGCGAACTGCCCCCGTGCCGTAACGGTCGGGGTGCGCTCGTAGCCATGGTCCGCGAGTTGTCCCGCGAGCACAGCAGGGTCGAGCGTGGTGCCGGGTTGCAGCGGCGTGCGGCTGGCGCGCAGCGCACCGGGTGAAGGGGCCTTTCCGGAGAAAGCATCGCTGCCGCAGATGACCACCGTCTTGTCCGACCGTGCGAGTGTCTCCAGCACCGCGAACCACTCCGCGGCGGACTCCGGATCCGCGATGGTGCCGTCTCCCGTCTCCGTCGGTGGCTCCGGCAGGACCATCGCGCGGATGCCCCATAGCTCCAGTTCCGCGGCGAGGCGTTCGCGGTGCCGGGGAAGATCACACACCAGCCAGTGGCGGTTCTTTTTCAGGTCGCGGGAGGCGAGGATCGTCACCGCCGCAAGGAATGCGTGGGAGGCCTCAGCGGCGTGATCAAGCACAAGTTCGCCATCGCCGGAAGCCAACGGGGCCAGGCGTGGGGTGAATTCCGGCAGTGTGACCACGCGGCGCAGCCATGCCCGCGTGCGCTCGTCCATCTTGGACACGCGGGAGCCATAATGGCGGAAGGGGTGGGATGCAAGGTGGTTTCCCGCCGGGAAAAGACCCGCTATGGAAAACTCATGCTCATCTCACAGGAAGAGGGTTCTTGCTCTGCCACTCCTTGAAAGCTTTCACGCAGCCACTGCAGACAAAGCCCCTTTGGGTATCCCTGCCGACGACGACACAACAGCCGCCGAGCACAAACTCCCGGTAATGGGGAAATTCCTTCGCTTCCACCAAGGGTGGCGGGAAGTAATTCATATCCGGAAGGCCGTAGCTGATCGACAGATCCCGGCGCTCCATCTTCTCATGATGCACCTCACAGACAGTGCGGTCGAAGATCGTTGATCCGTCGCGCTCGACCGTCAGGATTTCCCGCGTCCACATGAAATCCGGTGGCTCGGGCGGGTGTCGCTGCCCCATGAGGGTGATCTTGCCGTTCTCCATTTGTTGCAACCCGCTGATGTAAGGGTATGCCGTCTCCTCAAACGTGAATCGGTAGGATTGATCCGCAGCCAGCAGATTGGCGGGAAGCCGATGGTCATAAAAGGATATTTCAGGATCGGAACCTGCGAGCACGATCCTCGTATAGCCATCCTTGGGCTCCATTGTTGGCCGTGAGTCGACCACCGATATCCTCGCCGGAGGGACCGGGTACACCGCCGTCCTCGATATCCATGGTTTAACCTCGATCCATTCGGTCGCAATCTTCCAATTCGAAAGCAGGAACAGCACAGCCAGGATCCGGATCACAGTATCACCGCGGAAGAGGGAGATCCCGAGGAAGCTGCTGCCGATCAGGGCGGCGGCGATGGAAAGTGCGAACAGTCCGTAATAGTCCTCGCCCATCGGCCGCACGTAGTTGGCGGCCAGCCATGCGATGGCCAGAAAGGGAATGCCGATGAAAACGGGGAGCCATGGATTCCCCATCAATGCGCGGATGGCTCTCTTGATCGGGTTCATCACTGGGTAACGGTTGATCCTCATTCACCGGCGCTTCGCCAGCCAGTCCGCATGGGCGGCATCACATCCCTTGCACACCTTCAGGGCGGCGGTTTTCTCCGGGCCGACCATGCATCCTCCTTCGACACTGCGGGTGCGGTGGGGAAAGAGGCGGGCGGTTTGGTCCGCGGTGGGGTCGCCCTTTCCAGGGGCCGGAGGAAGGCCGTAGGAGATGGCGACCTTCCTGGTTTCCAGAGGCAGATGGTGGATTCCGCACACCTTCGCATCACGCGGTTCCCGGAAAACCGATCCGCTGACAGGGGAACAGGCACCAGCGCACAGCATGGCGATCAGGGAAGGAATGAAAGTCATGCTGCGTCTCATGGCGTTCAGTCGGTGGGTTCCGGATTTGCCTTCCGCCAGGCTTCGTAGGCGGCCCTGCATTCCGGACAGATATACATGGTCTCCGTTTTCTTGCCAGGCATAACGATGCAACCGCCCAGAACGTAGTCACGGCGATGGGGGAACAGCTCCTTTTCCTGTTCCAGCGTCGGCAGGCCCCGCTGGACGCGGATGAGGCCATAGGTGATGGGGACCTCCCTCCGCTCCATGCGGCACTTGTGGAGTTCGCACACCTCCATGTCGAACAGCGCCACATCCCCATCCACCACACGGATGAGGACCGGCGTCCAGAAGTAGTCCGGCACCTTGTCCTCCTCCTTCGCGCCTTCATCCCGGATCCTCACCATGGGCGGGAATGGCCGTTCCTCGACGGTGAAAGTATAGGTCTTTCCCGCCTCCAGCACGAAGGGGAAGGGGGACAGGCGGCGGCCCGTATCATGCGACGCGTAGAAGAACTGGAAGCTCTGCTTCCCATCCGAAATGAACAGGCGCTCACCACCATCCTGCGCCGAGGTCTCGATGCGGGCGGGCACGGTGAACGTATGGCTGCGGATGGCGGGCAGGCCGGATGCGTCCTCCGCGGCGATGGCGGATCCGCTTGCCAACAGCGAGGCGATGGACAGCCCGAGGAAATGCCGGCGTTTCATATTGGGTGGAAACGCGGCATGGGCGGATTTCTTGGGGGCATGATATAGGCCCCGCCAGCCGGGTCATTCCTCCTCGCCCTCTTCTTCGTCGTCCTCTTCCTCGTCCGCGAATGGCAGTTCCTCCAGCGCGGCGCGGTAGGCCTTTTCATCGAAGGGTTTCTTCGTCCGCATCACCTCGTCCATCTGCTCGCCCAGACAGATGGCGATCTGCGTCTTCGCATCGGCTTCCCCGATCTCCAGCTTCACCAGCCGGTCGAGGGTCTTGCGGACATAGGGGGTCTGCGGGGAAACGAGCTGCTGCTCGACGGCGATGAGTAGATCGGGAAGGAGGTCGTTGTTCATGGGAGCGGAGCTTTGGAGGTCCAGGGTTCGAACTCCGCCGGGATGGGGGACTCGAACTTCAGCGGCTGGCCGGTGATGGGATGGTTGAAAGCGAGGCGCCAGGCGTGCAGCATCAGCCGCCCGGCATGGGTGGCGTTCTTGTTGGACTTCCCGTAAATGGGATCGCCGACGAGCGGTGCGCCCTTGTGGTGCATGTGGACGCGGATCTGGTGGGTGCGGCCGGTGTGCAGGTGGCACAGCACCAGCGCGGTCACGGTGGCGGCATCCGTGGCCAGCACCTCGTAGTCGGTGATGGCGGTCTTTCCTCCGGGCGGGTTCACAACCGCCATCTTCTGGCGGTTCACCGGATGCCGGCCGATGTGGGTGAAGACGGTGTCCTTTACTGGCTTCGGCACGCCATCCGTCACCGCCAGGTAGATTTTCTCCATGGTGCTGCGCTCGGAGAACTGGGTGACCAGGGATTGGTGGGCCGGGTCGGACTTCGCCACCACCAAACAGCCGGAGGTGTCCTTGTCCAGCCGGTGGACGATGCCCGGCCGCTCGACGCCGCCGATGCCGGAGAGCTTCCCCTTGCAGTGGTGGAGGAGTGCGTTCACCAGCGTGCCGTCCGGATTTCCCGGGGCGGGGTGGACCACCATGCCGGACGCCTTGTTCAACACCAGCAGGTCGTCATCCTCATACATCACATCCAGCGGGATGTCCTGTGGCTGCGCCTTGTCCGGCACGGCTTCCGGCAGGGCCACGGAGATGCGGTCGCCGGCCTTCACGCCGTCACGTGGTTTCGCCGGGTTGCCGTTCACAAGGATGAACTGGTCGCGGATGAGCGTCTGGATGCGCGAGCGCGAGAGGTCCGCGAGCTGCGACGCCAAAAAGGCGTCCAGCCGCTCCCCGGAGTTCGTTTCGACCTGGATTTCCACTGGCGGGAGTCTTTCCGGGAAAAAACTTCGGACAAGTTTCAAGTTTCCAGCGGCGGGGCACGTAGATAGAAACGCTCATGCCGGAACCGGAGCAGACCATCACCAACTGCGGGACATGCGGAAACGCGATGAACGTCACCGCGGTGGCTCCCTTTTCCAACGTGGAATGCCCCACCTGCGGGGCGAAGGAGCGGGTGAAGACGGAGTTCGGCCACTACACGCTCACCCGGCGGCTGGCGGAGGGGGGGATGAGCCTCGTTTTCGTGGCGATGGACAACACCCTGGGCCGCGAGGTGGCGCTGAAGATCCTCAACGAAGCCTACTCCGCCGATGAAAAACGCATCGCCGCGTTCGAGGAGGAGGCCCGCATTACCGCCTCCTTCAGCCACCCGCACGTCGTCCGGGTATTCACCACCGGCAGGGCGTTCGACCGCTTTTACATCGCGATGGAACTCGTCCCCGGCGGCCATTTCGAGCATCAGATCCGGGAGCGGGGGAAGATCCCGGAGGCGGAGATCCTGCCCTTCGCCGTGCAGGTCGCGGAGGGTCTGGAGGCCGCCCGCTCCGCAGGGCTGATCCACCGTGACATCAAGCCTGGCAACATCCTGCTGGATGCCCAGGGCAGCGCGAAGATCGTGGACTTCGGCCTCGCCCTGCTGACAAAGGACGGCAGCGCCACCGCCCAGGAAATCTGGGCCACGCCCTACTATGTGCCGCCGGAGACCATCGAGGGCCATCCGGAGGACTTCCGCTCCGACCTTTATGCCTTCGGCGCGACCCTTTACCACGCCCTCGCCGGGAAACCGCCGTGCGATGAGGAGACGATGGCAACGGACAAGCTCCGCGAGGCGAAGAAGCACATAAGGCCGCTGAGAACCGCCGCCGCGGATGTGACGGATGATACCTGCGCCATCGTGGACAAGGCCATGGCCTATGCCCGTGAGGCGCGGTTTTCCTCCTATGAGGAGATGATCTCCCAACTGAAGGTGGCCCAGTCCCGGCTGAAGAAAGGGAAATCACGCACCGGGGAGACCCGCGCCGCCGCCCGGAAAAAGGAATGGATTGCCATCGGTGCGGCTGCCGCCGTGGTGCTGGCTGCCGTGGTGGCTGGAGTGGTGTGGGTGCTGCGGGAGGAACCGGCGAAGAAGGAGGAGGAAACCCTCATCGCCTCCCAGGAGATCACCGAGGGGAATGGGGGCAACGCCGCCATCGGCCAGCTCTACCGCGAGGCCCGGCAGGCGATGGAAGAAGGCAAATATCCGGAAGCCTCCCAAATTTTCGTCGCCCTGAGGGACGACGATGACGTCCAGGAACCCACCCGGAGCTGGGCGGGGGTTGAGGCCGCCGTGGCAACCTTCCTGGATGGCAGGAACGACGCGGCCCGGAAAGAGGCGCGACTGGCGGCGGCGCACATCCGCAAAACGGAACTCGCCGAACAGCGCTCCGGGGACCGTTTGGTGCGGACGCTCGCCAAGCTTGACGCGATCGAACCGATGGAGCCGTTCGCGCCTGCCGAGCACGACGCCGCCTGGGCGCTGACGATGATCCTCGGCGGATTGAAAAACTGGGAGCAGGGGCTTTCGGATTCCGCGGCGAAGGATTTCTTCGAACCGCTCGCGGAAGCCCGCTTCAAGCCGAAGGACCAGTGGGTGCAGATCTACCAGAAGATCTCGAAGGACTATCTGGAGGACCATCGGCTACTCTCCGACAAGGTTTTCGCTTCCATTCCGGCTGAGAAACCCGCCTGCCTGGCGGCCATCAGCATCTGTGAGAAACTCCTGCCCGCGGTGAAAACCCAAGGGCGCACCCGGTTCAACATCCGCGCCTTCCAGCTCGACCTGCGGAGGCAGATCGCCCTGCTGGAGGCGGCTCCCGCGAAGGCGCCGGTGGTGGCCGAAGCTGCCCCTGCGGTGCCCGATTCTCCGGATGATCCGATGGTGAAGTTTCAGGAACTCACCAAAGCATGCCGCTTCCGGGAGACGGCGGACTTCCTCAAGTCACTCACCGCCGATCCACCCGGGGCGAAACGTGATTCCTTGTTGGAAATCAACCGACTTGCGATTGATTTTCTGGATTTCCTGGAACAGGAGATCAGTGGCAGTTTCCAGCCGGTCCAGCTCCGGCTGCGCACCGGCGAGGCCATCGACCAGGTGAAAATCACCGCTCCCGGGCAGCTCTCCGGCATCGCTCCGGGCGGGCAGGCGGGCCAGTTCGGGTGGGGGGACATCGACCCCGGATCCGCCGTCCAGTTCTACCGCACCACCTACTCACGTAGCCGCGCCGCGGAGACGGAAAAGCTGCAGCCCCGACATGAAACGGCCATCGCCTATGACTGGCTGGTGGGGGACCGGGCACGGGCCACTGCCGCCGCCGACCGGCTCTCGCTGGACAATGCGACGTTCAAGGCGAGGTGGGAAACTCTGCTGGCTGGCCTGCCGAAAGGGTGATTCGGATTGTCACAAGTAATGATTGAGGTCTTCAGTGCCGTGGGGGAATCGCTCCAGCCGTATCTGGCGGATGCGGCCCGGCTCAGGATCGCCGTTTTCCGCGAATATCCTTACCTCTACGAAGGCACGGAAGAGTATGAGCGCGGCTATTTGGCCACCTATGGAGAGTCCGCAAATGCCGTGATCGTCTTGGCGGTCCGTGACGGCCGCGCCGTCGGCATCTCCACGGGCCTGCCGCTGTCCGAAGCCGACGAAGCGTTCCAGAAGCCGTTTCTGGATGCAGGCTGGGACATCTCGACGGTGTTTTACTTCGGAGAATCCGTCCTGGCGAAGGAGGAACGCGGCCAAGGCATCGGGCACCGGTTTTTCGATGAGCGGGAAAAGCACGCCGCCAGCCTCGGCTACGCGGTCACCGCATTCTGTGCGGTCGTGCGCCCGGACGATCATCGATTGAAGCCAGCGGACTACCGGACCAACGAAGCCTTCTGGAACAAGCGGGGTTACCGACAGATTCCGGAACTGCAGGCGGAGATGGAGTGGCAGCAAGTGGACTCCGGGGAGCTGGAAGTCCGGAACCGGTTGGTTTTCTGGATTAAGGGTGGGAATCCGGCCTCCTGAGGTCGCCAATAGTTACTTGTTACAATGTATGTAATGCGGAATTCAATCCATCGGATTGCTGTAAGCCCGTCATTGGACCCACACCCCTGGCAGTTCCGATGACGCAAAAACGGAAGCTTTGTCCCTGCCATCGGCATGTGTAGAAAGCCGTGCCCGGCACGACCTCCTCCGCCCGCATGGATCGCCTCGACCTCCAGACTCCTGACCTCACTGCCCGGAATGTGGACCGGATCGCGAGGCTGTTTCCGAACTGCGTGACGGAAACCACGGACGCCGATGGAAAGACGGTTCGCGCCATCGACTTTGATCTGCTGCGGCAGGAGCTTTCGCCGGACTTGGTGGACGGCCCGCAGGAACGCTACCGGCTCGATTGGCCGGGAAAACGGGCTGCGCTCGCCCTGGCGAACTCCCCCATCGACAAGACCCTCCGCCCCGCCAGGCAGGAGTCGGTGGATTTCGACACCACCGGCAACCTCTACATCGAGGGCGACAACCTCGACGCGCTGAAGCTGCTCCTGGAGAGCTACCACGGCAAGATCAGGGTGATCTACACCGACCCTCCCTACAACACGGGCAACGACTTCATTTATGACGATGATTTCTCCATGAGCCGGGAAGAATATGCCCGCGGCTCCGGTGAAGTGGATGAGGAGGGCGACGCTCTGTCCGCGACGAATGGCCGCACTCACTCCGGATGGCTGTCCATGATGTATCCCCGGCTGAAGCTGGCGAGGAACCTGCTGGCGGATGATGGCGTGATTTTCATCAGCATCGGTGACGATGAGATCGCCAACCTGAAGAAGCTGTGCAACGAGATCTTCGGCAGCGACAACTTCATCTCCCAGGTCACGAGGATCGCGAAACGGACCTCCGACAAGGGGACCCACTTCCGCCCGACGAAGGACTACATCCTCGCCTATGCGAAGAGCATCCGGGACCTGCCGGAGTTCGGCGTCAGGAAGGTCCGGGACATCGGCGATTACACCCGGTCCGAGAAGAACGGCCGGAGATACAAAAAGAGCGGGGCGTCCCTGTTCCAGCCGTCGCTGGATTCCCGCCCGAACCAGCGGTATTACATCGAGGCACCGGACGGCAGCCTGATCATTCCTCCGGGCAATGTCTTCCCTGAGGAGCGCAAGGACGGCAGCAAAGTCAGACCCCTCTCCAACGCGGACAAGGTGTGGCGGTGGTCGGTGGACACCTATCTGCGGCAGAGGCATCTGCTGATCTTCACGCCGGCATCATCGAGAAACCCGCTGCTGGATGAGCATGGCAGGCAGTCGAAGTGGAACATCTACCCGAAGGTCTATTTCGACGAGGACGCCGAAGCGACGCTGCATCCGGAGGATGTCATCTACGACTACCCGAACTCCCGGGGGACGAAGGAGCTCAAGGCGCTTGGCATCCCCTTCCCCTTCTGCAAACCCACGGAACTGGTCGCCTTCCTGTTGCGGCTGATCGACGGCCGGGATGCCATCGTGCTCGATTTCTTCTCCGGATCCGCTACCACCGCCCACGCGGTCATGAAACTCAATGCGGAGGATGGTGGCAACCGCCGCCACATCATGGTCCAGCTTGCGGAGCCGTGCGATGACAGGAGCGACGCGCGGAAGGCCGGCTACACGACCATCGCGGAGATCGGCAAGGAGCGCCTCCGCCGTGCCGGAAAGAAGGTTCTGGAGGAATGGAGATCAAGGCTCCCTCCGGGAGAAACCCCGCCGGACATCGGCTTCCGCGTTCTGAAAGTCGGGAGCGACAGCCGCACGGATGAGGATCTGCTGTTCCAGGTGATGCTGGGCTGCGGTGTGGACCTGGGTCTGCCCATCCGGGAGGAAACACTCGCCGGGAAGAAGGTCTTCTTCGTCGCGGAGAACGCCTTGGCCGCTTGCTTCGCCACCGGGGTGGATGATGCCCTCATCCGGGAACTGGCGGAACGTCAGCCGGTCCGCGTGGTTTTCCGCGACAGCGGGTTTTCCACTGATGTGGCGAAGATCAACGCCGCCCGGCTTTTCAGGGATCTTAGTCCGGACACCGCGTTGAAAACGCTGTGAGGGAGAGAGTGGATTTCCCTATCGGGAAGCGTGATTGAAATTGCCCGCCGCTGTTAGAGCTGCCAGCATCCGTGCCGTGTTCAGGATCCCATGCCTCAGGAAGGCGAAATGGCTCTATGCGCTGGCATTGTTCCAGCTCATGGCGGGGCCGTTGATCATCCTGCAGGTGAGCCTCCTGTGCAAACTCACGGTGCGTGAGATCCCGCAGGAAGGCATCGGCCCGGCTTTCACGAAGGCATGGCGCAGCGGGGAATTCCAAGCCGCCCTCGCAGCCGGAAAGCCGATGGCATCCAAAAGCGAAAAGGCCCCCTCCCCGTCCAAGGAACCCGTCAAGGATTCCGGGAAGGTGAAGATGCCCGCGACCGACTGGCGCATGGGTCGCACGCTGCCGCCGCCGTCCATCGGACTGGCCGCCTGTTCCGACTGGTGCCGCAGGTGGACGCCGGTATGGCCGCAGGCTCCGCCGGGGCCGCCGCCGAGGATTGGATGAACAACGACCCACCCCGCGCCGGGACGGACATGATCCGTTCCGCGTGGTCCCGTTTGTTTGTCTCCAATCCTCCTCCAATATGAAATTTTCCCGTTTTTCCCCATTCTACCTTTTCGTCCTCTCACTCGGCGCGAACGCCCAATCCACCAATACCTCCCAAGAGCTGCCCACCGTGGAGGTGGTCGGCAAGGCGGAGCACCTCATCGGCAAGGCACGGACCTCCTCACAGGGCCAGACCAGCGCCAAGGAACTCGCCGAGCGCCCGTTCCTCCGGCGCGGTGAACTGCTGGAATCCGTTCCCGGCGTCATCATCACGCAACACTCCGGCGACGGTAAGGCGAACCAGTATTTCGTCCGCGGCTTCAACCTCGACCACGGCACCGACTTCTCGATCTTCATGGACGGGCAGCCGGTGAATTTCATCACCCACGCCCACGGCCAGGGCTACGCCGACCTGAACCCGATCATCCCGGAACTGGTCGAATCCATCGACTACTGGAAAGGTCCGTTCTTCGCGGAGCTGGGCGACCTGAGCACCGCCGGAGCGGCCAAGTTCCGTTTCTTCGACATGCTGCCATCCGGGATCGCCAGCTTCACCATCGGCGAGGACAATTTCTACCGTGGCCTGGTCGCCGACACCATCGACCTCTCCTCCGGAGATGGCGGCCTGTCCGTCCGATCCGGCCTCACCTACGCGCTGGAGTACAACTACTATGACGGACCGTGGACGATGAAGTCCGACTCCGAGCGGGCGAACGGATTCCTCAAGTATTTCCACGAAGCGGGGCAGGACAAGTTCAGCCTCACCGCCATGGCCTACACCGGTGACTGGAACTCCACCGACCAGATCCCGAAGCGTGCGATCGACGACGGAACGCTCAGCCGCTTCGGTAACATCGACCCCACCCTGGGCGGGAACTCGAACCGCTACAGCCTGATGGCCGCGTGGGACCGTGAGCACACCAACGGCCGCACCCATGTGAACGCCTACGCCGGCTACTACGACCTCGATCTGTTCTCGAACTTCACCTACGTCCTCGGCGGCGGCGACCAGTTCGAGCAGAAGGACGAGCGCTGGTTCGTGGGCGGCGAGGTCCGCCGGGAGTGGGACTTCGCGGAAAAGAACCGCCTCATCGTGGGCGTGCAGACCCGCAATGATTTCCTCAACGACATCGGCCTCTACAACACCACCGACCGCGCGCGGACCGGCACCATCCGGCAGGATGACGTGACGGTGAACACGGTGGGCATCTTCAGCTCGCTCGACTTCCATGTGAATCCATGGTTCCGCGTGCAGCCGGGCATCCGGGCGGACTTTTTCCACTTCGACGTGGACAGCGACAACCCCGTGAACTCCGGCAGTGACAATGACGCCATCATCTCGCCGAAGCTGAACCTCGTCTTCGGGCCATGGAATGAAACCGAGCTTTATGTGAGCGGCGGCTACGGCTTCCACAGCAATGATGCCCGCGGCGTGAACCTCGGCGTGGACGGTGTGGATCCGCTGGTGCGCACCTACGGCGGGGAGATCGGCGTGCGGACGGAGGCCTTGGAGAACGTGGTCAGCACGCTTTCCTTCTTCTACCTCCACAGTGACTCCGAACTGCTGTATGTCGGGGATGCTGGTACATCGGAGGCCGGCCCCGCCACCGAGCGGTATGGCGTGGAGTGGGCCACCTACTGGCGTCCGACGGAGTGGCTGATGGTTGACAACGAAGTGACGCTCTCCGAAGGGAAGCTCAAGGGCGTGGGCGGCGATGACAAGATCCCGGGAGCCGTTCCGTTTGTCTGGAGCGCGGGCATCACGATCGGCAAGCAGGAAGGCTTCTTCGGCACCCTGCGGTCGCGCTATTTCAGCCCGCGGCCTCTCATCGAGGACGGCAGCGAGGAATCCCGCGCCAGCCTCCAGGTGAACACCCGCATCGGCTACCGGAAGAACGATTGGGAAGTCTCCCTGGACTGCCTGAACCTGCTCGACCGGAAGGACAACGACATCGAGTATTTCTACGAATCCCTGATGCCCGGGGAGGCGGCGGGCACCGGACCGACTGGCGGCCATGAGGACATCCACCTCCACCCTTCGGAACCAAGGACCTTCCGCGTGACCTTCACGAAGAGGTTCTGACCATGGGTGTCCGCCGGGGGGAAATCCTTCTTTCCTCCGGGGCCGGATCTTCCAGTATCCCGCACGTCAATGATGCGTGTCCTCATCGGGTCGATCATCGCGCTGGCCGCCGCCGGCGCGGTGATCCCGACGTATTTCCTGAGCGGGTTCACCCATGTCCTGCCGGACGGGCTGGACCACGTGCTGTTCATCCTGGGGCTGTTTTTCCTGAGCCGTAGCTTTCCGCTGCTTTTGCTCCAGATGACGTTGTTCACGGTGGCGCACTCGCTGACGCTGGGACTGTCCCTTTACGGAGTGATCGCCCTGCCGGTGGAGTGGATCGAGGTGGCCATCGCGCTCAGCATCACCTTCGTGGCGGTGGAAAACCTTTACGCCGGGAACCGCCTGCGGGCCTGGCGGCCGTGGGTCGTGTTTGTTTCCGGGCTGGTCCATGGGATGGGGTTCGCCCACTCGTTCGCGGCGACGCCGATCCCCCGTGAGGACTTCCTGCCCGCGTTGTTCAGCTTCAACCTGGGCGTGGAGTTCGGCCAACTGGCGGTGCTGGGCCTCGCCTATGCGGCGGTCGCCCTGATCTGGAACCGCGCCTGGTACCGCAGTGCGGTGGAAAGGCCCGCTTGTGTGCTGATGGCACTGGCCGGGCTGGGCATGGCGGCCCTGCGTCTGGGGTGAAATAACGCCGTTGAAACCGGCGGATTCTTCCGCTTTTCGACAATGCAATTTCATTACAATCAACTTTTCCGGAAACTTTCGCCCCTTCGCTCAGATGCGGCTTGCCCTCCGCCCGAGGTCCGGGCATGCAGTTCCTGCGATGCGTGACCTGATTGCGGACCCTGCGTGGCAAGAAGAGGATCTGGGGGCACCGCTCCCAGATTCCCTGCACGCGTGCTCGGTATGTCTCCCTACCTGGGATGCCATTGTGGGCTATGAGGAAGGACGTGAAAAAGTCACGCGCCGGATGCGCACGGGCTATCCACGGTTTTTCCGCCATCCACTTGTGGAGCGCCTGTTCACCACCGCGAAAAGCGAGGTCGCCGGGGAAAATGAGGAAGTCATCGTGCTGCCTACCCGCGGTGCCGTCCAGCGCGCCCACCGGTGGGTGGAGCGCCAGTCATCGACCGCCGTCCGGATCGCCAGCTTCCATGGCCTCCAGGTGCTGGTGGTGCCCGCGAAGGCCAAGGCCGACGCACAATACTACTGGAGGTTCTCCGGCGAGGTCGTGAGCAGCCGCCAGGCGGAGGATTTCCTGGAAGGCAAGCTGCGCGAAGGATCGAAGTCCCATCTCGTCGCACGCTCTGTCGCCAAATATCTCAATATCCCTGCGGAGGATGTCTTCATTTTCACCAGCGGCATGTCCGCCGTCACCGCGGTCCAGCGCGCTCTCCCGGGCATGCTGGAGGGCAAGAAAACCCTGCAGATCGAGTTCCCCTATGTGGACTCCCTCAAAATCCAGGAACTCTTCGGCCATGGCGTTGTCTATCTGAACGAAGCCGTCGGCGAATCCTTCGACGAAGCTCTCCAGCGCATCCGCCAAGGCGAATTCGCCGGAGTCTTCACGGAGGTCCCCAGCAACCCTCTCCTCCGCACCATCGACCTCAAGCGTGTCGCGGAGGCATGTGCGGAGGGCAACACTCCTCTGGTGGTGGATGACTCCGCCGCCGGTCCGCTGAACGTGGACGCACTGAAATACGCGGATGTGGTGACCGGCAGCCTCACGAAATGGGTGTCCGGTGCGGGCGATGTCATGGCTGGCATGGCAGGGGTGCGCGACAGATCCCCATTCGCAAAACAGTTCCGCCAATCCCTCGCGGAAGACTCCACGGAAAACGCACCGCTTTACATCGGAGATGCGGAGGTCCTCCTTTCCAACATGAAGGGCTACACGGCCCGGATGAAGATCATCAACGAAAACGGCCTGGCGCTCGCCAAGTGGCTTGCGGCCCATCCCGCCGTCGCCGAGGTGTGGCACCCGTCGCTGGTCAATACGGAGCACTACCAGGACGTCATGCGTCCCGGCGGAGGCTTCGGCGGATTGCTTTCCTTCGTCTTGAAGTCGCAGAAAAAAACCCCGAAGGTCTATGACTCCCTGCGCTTCAGCAAGGGTCCCAGCTTCGGCACCTCGTTCACACTCGTCTGCCCCTACACCATGCTCGCGCACTACACCGAGCTTGAATGGGCGGAAGGATGCGGTGTGTCGGCGAACTTGCTGCGGGTATCCGTCGGGCAGGAATCGCTGGAGCACATCATCTCCGTGTTCGAGGAAGCGCTGTCACACGCCTGACCCGGTCAGAAGAGGCCGAAACCTTCCATGCCGTCCTCATCCGGCGGGCCGTCGAAGTGATCGGCGATGAATCGCCGCCACACCTCCCTGCTCTCCGGGGACACCCCTGCCATGATCCTGCCGACACATCCGTTGCAGACCAGCAGCGGCAGCGGCCCCGTGACCAGATTCCCACCGGCATCGAAAAGCGATGAGATGGAGAAGCCCTCACACTCCCCCCGCCCTTTCCGGCAGGAGATGCAGGCCTCCAGGCGTTCCGCGTCATCATGCATCAGCATGAATTCCTTCTGCCGTTCCTCCCAATCGACCTCCTTTTCGAGGAAGTTGCGGACGGACTCCTTCGACTCCTCGGAAAACTCCGCCGACATCACATCGCGGCACGGCTGGCAGATCGCGTATTCCAGCACGCATTCCTCCCGGTGGTAGTCCTTGTTGACCAGCCATGGCGCGGCGATCTCCCTGAGTGGCAGCCGACAGCGGACGCAGTGGGTGAAAGGCCCGCCGGATTCCTCACATCTCAACCACTGACTGATGCTCCGCATGATTCCCGTTGTCCGTCAGAGTTCCTTCGCCACCCATTTCGCCTTCAGCGCGGCGGCGTCCAGTTGCCAGAGTTCCGGCGCATCATACCAGTGGCGGGGCAGCTCCCACAACTCCAGACGGCTGGAGGTCGCGTGCTTCAGCGCCTCGACCGTAACACCCGGCCCGGCGTCATAGAGTGCGAGTATTTCCTCGAACCGGTCCGGGTCCGGACTGGGCACGCCGAAGACCCGGACGCGGCGGAGAAGCCCCGTCGCCATGAGCGCGGCCTCCACCTTGGAAGGGCTGATCTTCCTGCCGGAGACATTGATCGCTCCACCCGTGCTGCAGGAGAGATGGAGGATGGACTCCCCGTCCAGAAAGGCGATGTCCCGCGTCAGATACCGGCCGTCCTTCAGCTGGTCATCGTCGCGCCCCTCGTCATAGCCGGTGCCGACCGCATCACTTTCCACCAACAGACGCCCCATCGCACCGATGGAGACGGACACACCGGGCAAGGGCGTCCCGACCATGTCCGGTTGGTCCCGGGGCGTGGTCGTCGCATCAAAGGAAATGCCGCCACATTCACTGGCTCCGTAGAAATTGTGGATCTTCAGCCCAGCGGCTTCGAAGATCTCCCGCTCCAGCAGGAGCGACAGCGGCGCTCCCGCGGATACCGCCAGCTTCACCGGCAGGGATGGCAGAATGCCCGCCCGGTGCCAAGCCCGCCAGATCGACGGCACCGCCGGGATGGTGACCGATTCCTGCTCGCGGCAGATTTCCTCCACCACCCGTGGAAATGGCACCGCCGCGAGACAGACAGGAACGCCGTGCAGGATCATCTGCATCACCACGTTCGAAAAGCCATAGGAGTGGGCCAGCGAGATGACCGCCAGGTTCGGCACCTGCGGGGAAAGCCCCATCGCATGGAACAACCGGTCCCCGTCGGCGATCACCTGCCGGTCCCTGAAGAAGATCGCCCGTGGCACCCCGCTGGACCCGGGTGTGTATTTCACCAGACAGGTTCCCTCCGGTGGGTCGCATTTCAGGACCGGCTCCGGCGCATCCTTTTCGATGGGGATGACTGCCACCCCATCACGCCACGCGCGGAGGATGGTCACGAAAAATCCAGCATCCCCTGTCCTGGCAACCAACGTGCATTCCGCCACGGGTGCCTGCTCCACCCTCTCCGCCAGCTCCGAGAAGGAAACGACTCGCCCGCTGTCGAAAACAGCAGGTCGGGCGGCATGCCGCCTTGAGGTTTCCAGCCAACGGAGATAGAGCATTTGACAAGGTGCGCGGCAGTCCGTAGCTAGCGCGGACCCTGTCTGACGAGCCTTAACTTCCCCAGAAATTTCCCGTGGCCTTTTTCCATGACGCTCCCCACCCGGTCCAGACGAGGCCCGTGGTCATATCAGGAGCGGGCATCATCTCACCCATGGGGGATGATTGGGCGGGAAATGCGGCCGGATTCCGCGAAGGAAAGACCACCTTCCGTCCCATCACCCTGTTCGACGTGTCGAAGCAACGGGTGGGCACCGCCGGACAGGTCGATCTGCCGGGAACGTCCCCTTCCCCACGCATTTCCTCCAGGGCGTGGTCCCGCATGGACCGCGGCACGAAGCTCGCCTGGATCGCCGCCCGTGAGGCCCTCGCCAGCGCAGGGCTGGATGGTGGTGTGATGCCCATCGTGGTAGGCACTTCCGCCGCCGCCATGCCCATCGGCGAGGAATACTACAAGGAGGCCCTGCGGCCCGGTCGCCGCCGCCATGACCAGTTTTCCCGGGTGGAGTGGTACCAGTCACAGAGGCAGCTCACGAACATGGCCCGCCTGCTGGATGTGGAAGGCCCCCTGCGGATCATCTCTAACGCCTGCGCGTCCGGTGCGAATGCCATCGGCCATGCCTTCCATCTCGTCAGATCCGGTCGGGCGGAACGCGTGCTCGCCGGTGGCTATGACGCGCTCTCACAGCTCGTCTTCGCCGGGTTCGACGCGCTCCAGGCGCTCAGCCCTTCCGGCATCCCCCGCCCCTTTGACGCCGCGCGGGATGGCCTCGCCCTCGGCGAAGGTGCTGGCTTCGTTGTCGTGGAATCCGCGGAAGCGGCGAAGCAACGCGGAGCACGGGTGATCGCCGAAGTCCTCGGCTACGGTGCGGCAACGGACATCCACCACCTCACCCAGCCGCAACCAGAGGGTGACGCCGCCCTTTCCACCATGCAGGCGGCCTGCCGGATGGCGGGGCTGTCGCCGGAGCAGATCGACTACATCAACTCCCACGGCACAGGCACCCCGCTCAATGACATCGCCGAGGGAAATGCGATCCGGCGATGGGCGGGACCGGCCACTCCCGGCGTGAAAGTCAGCTCCACGAAATCCTCCATCGGCCACCTGCTGGGCGGCGCGGGCGCGGTGGAGTCCGTGATCAGCCTCATCGCGCTGGAGAACCAGTTTCTGCCCGCGAATCTCAATGTCCGTGAAGCCGATCCCGTGTGCACCTTTGACCTGATCCGTGAACCGCGCGGGGCGACGGTCAGCCGCGTGCTCACCAACTCGTTCGGCTTCGGCGGTGCGAATGCCACGCTCATCTTCGCCAAGGAGGGCCTGCGATGAGTGGCTCCGGACTGGTCATCAGCGGCATCGGCGCCGTTTCGCCGGCAGGCTGGGGAGTTCCCGCATTGATGGCATCCCTCGCGGCAGGCGATGCGTTGCGGACGTCGGAAATCGAGCGTCCGCTGGAGGATGGAGTCGTCCGCACGCAGGTGCTGAAAGTTCCCGCGGATCCCACCGCCACGCCAAAGTTCGCCCGGCTCCGCAGGACCAGCCCGATCTCGAAATTCGCCGCCGCCGCCGTAGCGGAGGCACTCGGGCCGGACCGCATCGCCGCCAGTGTCGCGGGTGACCTGCGGATCGGTGTCATCTTCACGCTGACGAATGGCTGCGTGAACTACTCGAACCGCTTCTTCGGCGAAGCGCTGGCAAATCCCGCCGTCGCCAGCCCCATCCTCTTTCCGGAGACCGTCTTCAACGCGCCCTCCAGCCACATCTCCGCCATGATCGGCGGACGCAGCCCGAACGACACGCTCGTCACGGATGGCGCGGGCTTTTTCAGTGGGCTTGACCTTGCTGCCGAATGGCTCCTCCGCGGGGACGTCGATGGCTGCCTGGTGGTCGCCAGCGAGGAGATCGACTGGCTGAGCGCGGAGGCTCTCCTCCTCTACTCCCGGCACTATGTTCCGTCCGAAGGTGCAGCCGCGGTCTATCTGGAACGCGGTGACGGTCCGGTGCGCTTGCTCAAGCTACCGGACCCCATTCCTTTTTCCGCCGTCTCCCGCACCCAGGCCGCACGGAACCTGCGGGAGATTCTGCGTGGCGGAAATGAGGAGACATCCCTGCTGGTGGACGGAACCATCGGCATCCCAAGGATCGACCGTGCGGAATCAGACGCGTGGCAGGACTGGAGCGGTGCCCGCCTCTCCCCGCGCCGCATCCTGGGCGAATCGATGGGCGCGTCCGCGGCCCTGCAGGTGGTCGTGGCCGCCGCGTCCATCCGCTCCGGCACCTGCCAGCAGGCGGTCGCCACCGCGCTCGGTGGCAACCAGCAGGCCGGTGGACTGGTGATCGGGTGAGGAGCGCGGCTCAGTAGCCGAGATCCGCGAGTTTCACCGCGGAACCTGTGTCCGCCGCTTCCACGATGCCACGGATCACGCCGATGTCGCGGCGGCCCATTTCGCCCGGCACGCGGCTCGGCTGCTTCGACAGGATGGCGGCGATCTGCCCTTCGATCTGCAGGGCTTGCTGATTCACCACCAGGTGGGCCATCGCACCATCCGGAGTGAACCCCTTCTGCCCGCCGTAGCCATAGGAGGGGGAAATCTCGATCTTCCCTTTTTCCAGTTCCGCCCGCACGTAGTTGCCGCTCCGCCCGTAGCTGGAGAAGCCATCCGATTTCCTGCCGCCGGGGAACTCCAGCGTCCACTCGTAGGTTTCCGGCACTTCCTTGAAGATGTCAGGACGCTCCGTGGATTTCTTCGCGGTGACGGAAATGGGGTTCACCTGCGCGGTGTAGAGCGCGCCCTGCACGGCATAGACGCCTACATCATAGAGCGCACCCGCAACGCCCATGTCCTTCTTGATCCGCCAAGCGTTGTGACCGGTGAAGTTGTTCACCTTGTAGCCGTTCCCCACCTCGATGGATTTCCAGTCGCCGTATTTCTTCGTCTTGAGCGCATCCATCAACTGGAGGTGGTAGGGATCCCAGTGGAGGCGGTAACCGATCTGGAGGGTGACGCCCGCTTTCTTCGCCGCGGCGATCATGCGGTCGCAGTCCTCCACGGTCGGAGCCATCGGCTTCTCACAGATGACGTGTTTCCCCGCCTCCGCCGCGCGGATGGCATACTCCGCGTGCAGGCCGGTGGGGGTCACCACATAGACCACGTCGATGTCCTTGTTGTCCTTGATGGAGTCGAAATTCTCGTAGCTGTACACGTTGCCATCCGGGATGCCGTATTCCTTCTGCCACGCGGGGACCTTGTCCGGGGAACCCGTCACCACGCCTGCCACCCGGGCATTGGAAGTCGCCTTCACCGCCGGGGCCAGATGCTTGGTCGCGTAGTCCCCCAGCCCGACGAAGGCGATGCCGAGTTTCTTCCCGCCACCCTCCTGGGCGCGGAGATTCAGGAACGGGACGGCCGCGGCGGCGGCGCCGAGATGCAGGAAATGACGGCGGCTGAATGGTTTCATGGTCTGCCAATCAAGGATAGATGGCCCCGGGTTTCAACGGAAAGGTTTCCGGAGTTTTCCAACCGCGAATGGACACGAATGGACGCGAATTCAAATTCAGGCGGATCTGGGCAGAAATGGGAGGATGGAAAAACCGCACGGATGATCCACTTCTTCCAATAGTCCGGCTCATGGGGGAAACCACCCGCAAGGACTGCTGAATCTTCTTCATTCGCGTCCATTCGTGTCCATTCGCGGTTGAAAAAATCAGGAAACCAACCCGGACTTTCCCTCCGTCGGCATCTTGACAATCTAACAACTCCACTGAAGCTTCCCCAATCATGAAGATCCGGCATCTGTTCCCCATCCTCGGCGGCGCGCTCCTGCTCACCCAGTGCGGTCCGGAGTCCATGTTCAACCCCGCGTCCGAAGTGCCGGTGCAGGCCATCTCCCCGGGCACCACCAACTCCTTTGTGAAGGATCCGCGCGGCAGCCGGATGGAATACAAGGACAACCACGGCGAATACTACTACAAGCTCTCCAAGCTCGGCACCTATGAGGAGCTGGTCATCTCCCCGCGCGGCAGCAAGAACCGCGAGATCCGCCGCGGCCTCTACATCTACAACCAGACCGGGAAACGCACCGGCGAGTTCGTTTTCGACCTGAAGGACAAATGGAAGGTGAAGTTCATCTCCCCCACCCGCGCCCAGGCGAAGAACGACGGTGACAAGCGCACTTACATCTTCGACTTCGAGTGGGCGGAGTGACCCCGTCGCGGGGTGACGTCCTGAAGTTCATCCCCCACATCACGGAGTAAGAACACCGCCACTCCGGGCGTAGTGCTGGCCTTCCATGAAACCCGCCCTGCTTCTTTCCGCGCTCGCACTTGTCTCCCACGCCTTCGCCGCGCCTCCCGCCTACAACGACCCCGACCCCAAGCGGTATGACCTGACGGCCCGCGCGAGCCAGATCGACCCACGGGCGAAGGAACATCCCGAAGTGGGCTTCGTTTTCGAAAAGGAAGGCAAACCCGCCGATACGGAGAAAGCCTCCGTCGATACACGCGTCGCCTCGCAGGGAAAACTCGTGATCTGGCTGATGGGTCACAACCAGGCCCACTTCGACCGCATTTCCAGCTACGGCCTCCATGCCATCCAGGTCCACTATGCGAACGGATGGTTCGGCAAGCTGTCGAAGGAAACGCCTCCGGGAGATGACCTGTGGCTGTCCAAGATCCGTCTGGAAGCCGCCATCGGCGAGGATCAGGGGCCTGCCATCGACATCCCCAAGCCGGACTCCATCATGGAGCGGTCCTTCCAGTTCGTGAAGTGGCTGGACAAGGAGAATCCGCAGGGCAACTGGAGCCAGTTCCTCACGGCGGACGGCAAGGGACTGCAATGGGAAAAGGTCATCCTCAGCGGTGCCTCACACGGAGCCACCACGGCGGCGCGTTTCGCCAAACACACGAAGGTGGACCGGGTGGTGATGTTCTGCGGTCCGCGCGACCAGTTCGAGGCGTGGCAGAAACTCCCGTCCGCCACTGCGGAGAACCGCTACTTCGGATTCTCCCACGTTCTCGACGGTGGCTGGTCCGGCGACCACTACTGCCGCTCATGGATCATGCTCGGTCTGAACAATTTCGGTCCCGTTGTGGATATTGCGGAGGCGAAGCCGCCTTATGGCAACACCCGCCGTCTGGTCACCGCCGCCGATGTGGGAGGAAACGCGGAGAAGGCCCATAGCTGCGTCACCCCTGGCAAAAGTTCGCCCAAGGACAAGGACGGCAACCTCCTGTTCGAGGATGTCTGGCGCTATCTCTACACCCATCCGGTGGAAGAAGCCGGGGATCCCGTGAAGCCGGAAGCGGATTGCCGGCTGGACCTGCGGAAATAAGCGGTCATTTGCCGCCCAGCGGCGGATGATAAATCCGCAGTCCGGAGATGGTCGCCTCCCCTCCGGAGATCTCGAGGGTGTGCGTTCCGTTCTCCAACCCTTGCGCAAGGGTCACTGTGGTTTCCACCGCCGGATCCTTTATGCCCGGGGAAATGAAGCTGTCGGTGAAATGGGCCGCGGTCTTCCAGGTCACGGTGAACGTCGGCGGCAGCGGCTTCAGCCCGGCGAGCGTTCCCAATGCGAACTCAACGCCCCATGCATCCGGTGCGATGGAGATCCTCCCTGATTTTGAGACAAAGGGCTGGTCGCTCCTGCCCTCCCCATCCGCGCCGGTAACACTGCCGGTGAGGGTGAATGAATGGACCTTCGGACCACCCGCATCCGTGGTCACCTCCATGGTCCAGTCCTCCACCTCTGGCGTGCCGCCGAGGGTGATCGGCGCGACCGGCGGCCACTTCCAGCCGGGCTTCGGCTGCGCGCGGGTTGCCCCGTAGAGTTCGGGATGCGCGGATGGTTTCCTGCCGTCGATCAGGATGGCTGCGGGGGCCGTCTCGCCTGCCTTGCAGATGACATCCACCCGGTTGCCCGTGAACCCGAGCTTCAGTTTGCCATCACTGAACCGGAAGTCCTTTCCTGCCGCCAGGGTCTTTACCCAATCTTCCGCAGGGGATGATCCCAGCGCCGGATCGTACCGGAGGTAGGATTTCACGAACTCCGCCATCACATGCTCCCCATGCGCGTTGAGGTGGACATTGTCCTTGAGCAGCGCTTGCGGCTGCAAGGCATGGTCGCGGAGATACTGCTTCCACAGCGCACGCTGGTCGCAGAATTCCGTGCCATACTTCCGAGAGACGGATGGCAGGAAATTGTGGTTCATGAACGCGTCCCAATCGCCCGCCTGGATCGTCGCCTTCGCCGGATCGGTTTCCTCCGCCAGTGCCTCCGGCTTGGTGATATGATCGTTCTGCTGGAGGATCTCCGCACAGGTCCGCTCCCGGATGCGGCGGATGATGTCCTCGTATTTGTCATGCGCTCCATAGACGTGGAAGATCACCAGGTCGGGCTGGAACGGATAGAGGTCCGACTCCGCTGTCCTTACCAGGAGTTGCGATGAGAATCCACCCAGCGCCCGGTTCTCGATGACCAGATCGGCATGCGGGAAACGCTTCCGCAGGTCATCCGCGACGATCTTCCACCAACCCTGTTCCGTGATGCTCTGGCCGTAGAAAAGGATGCGCACCGTGTTCCTGCGCTCCGGGGTGCTTTCCGCCAGCAGACGCATCGTCCGCTGGATGTTCTTTCCCCGCCCGGTGACGTCACCGAGCGACCTCGGCGCGGGAAATGACTCCGGGGCATCCTGTGCGGTAGCGGCCATCGACAGGACGGCCAGTGAAAGGAACAGCGGGATTTTCATCAGTCGCCGATACTCACGTGGCGATCCGATTCTTACCATCTTGAAACAAGGATCGATCTACCATATTGCTCCTCCGCACGTTGATCTCCGCCCGCTCGTCGACAAGCGGCCGGAGACAGGAACCTCATCCCATCATCTGGCTGTTTTTGTATCCGGATACGCCTGCGGTGTGATGGTGGGCCAGGTCATGCTGGCGGAGACCGCCTGCGGGATGCTGAGGGGGGCATCGCTGCGGTAGATGTCCCCTTTCAACTTCCACTTGTCGGCGGGGTCGAATACGAGCGGCAGCATGGACATCGTTTTGTAATCGTAGGTGACGGTCAGCGGAGGAATCTGGAAGCCGTTCATGCTGACATCAATATAGCTGCTGGCGCCGATGATGAAGCTCAGAGGAACACCGGTACGGGTGTTGAGCTGCGCGCTGCATAGCAGGAAGTTTTCAGGATTGCCGGTGCCCCCTTGGTCATAGGACCTCAACGTGCGGTTGCCGCTCCATGCGTGGATGGTCTCGATACCACCCTCGCCGACAGGTGGCTCAACGTATTGCCCGGACGCGGTGGCGGTGCCGCTGAAATCCGCGTGATTGAGGAACGGCACCAGCGGATAGTTCACGGGATCCTCCGGCAGGTTGCGGAAGCCGTGAACGTCAAACCGGACCTTGTAGGACCCGTTGATGTTGTACTTCAGCGTGCCATTCCCTTTCACCTCGTAGGTGAAAGGAATGGTCCACTCCGTCATCGGCGTGAGGTTGCTTTTGTGCCGGTCGCGGATGCGGACCTCGAAATCGCCGACAGGCAGCGGTACCGTCAGTTGATCGATGGTGATCCCCTCATCCTGGTCCCACTTGGCGACATGCATTTCCCGTCCGCCCCAGAATACCTTTCCTTCCGCGCCCGGATCCTTGCCGAAGTCCCCAGTGAGTTTCAACATCGTCTGGGTGGGCGAATTGTCATACTCGATGCTGCGGATGGCAGGGCGCAGGATGTGGCCCGGCATGGTGAGGTGATGGCGGAACTTGAGCCGTGCGGTTGTCTGGAGCCCGGTGGTGGGATCCAGGTCGTAACCCTTGTTGGTCATCCATGTCTGGATCGCCTGCATGGAGAACGGACGTTCCTCCGGCACGGAAACCGGTGCGCTCTTGTTGGTTCCCAGCAGGCGGTCGAAAATCTGTTCGCATCGCAACACACTCTGCGGTCCGGATTCCCAATCCCAACTGATATAGGTTCCCGCACCCTGGTCGATGAACGCTTTGCCCAGTTCCGCATTGGCACCATTGCAGGTATCCGCGACCACCACCGCGTGATTGGAGAAAAGCATGTGCTTGCGGATGAAAACGCGGGTGATGCCATAGAGCGGCGTGTTTTTGCCCCGCTCACAGGCAATCTTCAGCTCACCGGTCCGCCGCATTTCCGCGTAGTGGACGTCTTCGGCGGTCTCCTGGGTCACTTGGTTGAGCGAGATCGCCAGCATGGTGCCTTCCTTGTGCGGATACTCGAAACCATGGGCCTGGATGAACAAGGACCCCAGCGGCCCGTTGTTGAACCAAGCCTTTACCTCCGGCACCGTGTTCATCTGCTTTACGATGGCGGCATAACCGTGGGAGTTGAACCAACCGGCGACTTTGTGCGTGGAATCAGGGAAATAAGGCTCCAGGAAGTTGGCGCATATCACGCGGTTGGAGGCAGGCAGTCCTTTGACAATGCCATTGGCAGCCGCCGGTGCCTGGTTGTTCCCGTCGTTCGAAAGGGCGCCGGAAGCGGACGATGGGGTGGCACCGCGGAAGGGCGAAGGCTCCGCCGTAGCTCCGGGTTTCGGATTGAAAATGGTCAGGCTGTCTCCGTCCTCAAGTTCGATCAGCACGGAAGCCCCGGTCTCGGAAAGGTAGGCATCCGCCACTCCGGGTTGCGTTTTCAGCCAACCGGCCAAAGCCTCGAATCCAGCCTGCGGTCCGAGATGATCCCAGTCCTTCGACTTGACGCTGGCCGAAGCAAGGAAGTCCATTTTCTGCCGATCCGTCATGCTGTAGCTAACGCTGCAGAGTGCCGGGTCCGTCAGAACTGGCGTGGGGTGGCTGGTGGCGTCCCCCGCGCGGATCCGGGCGAGGATGGTCTTCGCTCCATTCCGTGGCAGCCGGAACTCAACCGTGGCGGCACGTCCGTCGAGCACGGTGGCGATCATCGGCCGCCACGCCATTCCGGTTTCGGATGGAATCATCGCCTCGAGGATCGCATGGCGGGATCCGGCCGGAACCGATCCAGTGACGATGAAGCGGTCTTGTTCGTCGAGCCGGTGCGAAGATACCTTCAACTCCGTGATCTGTGCGGAGAGATAGCAGGAAAGAGATAGGAAAACCGCCAGCAACAGGGCGGCGGCACGGGATAAGGAACGGACCGGGGATTTCACGGGCGGGCGATGAAACATATCCCGGACCTATGTTCAACTACAATACCCTCTCAGGGAAAGGTCGCGCGGCCCATTGTGTATCTAACAGTTGCCAAGGCCGGTCGCGCGCATCACCTCAGTTCAAGGCTGCTCCAGCGACTTCAGCTCGATGTTCCGGAACCAGACGCCCTGCCCTTCCGCCTGGAGCGCGATGTGTCCGTAGCTGAGCAGGCGCGCCGCACCGGCATCCAGCAGCTCGCTGGCCGGAGAGATGGCGTTTTCCGGATCGAGCTGCGGTTTCTGGAAGCGGAGCACCTCCACGCCATTCACCCGGTGGATCACTTCCTCGTTGCCACGGACCTCCACCTCGACCTTCACCCACTCGTCCGCCGGGAATGTGGGCGAAGTGGAATTGACGATGTGCTTGGTGACCAGCTTTCCATCCATCTCGATGTGGGTGCCCGGCGAGCACATGTTTCCGGTCGGGCGAGCGCCCTTGCCCTCATCCGCGAGGAACTGGCACTCGATGCTGGAGGGAAACTCCTGGTCGATGCCCATGCTTTGCGGCGACTGCGAATGGATCATCACGCCGCTGTTGAGGTTCACGTAGTGCGGGGCGTCCGCCATCATCTTTCCCTCGAAGCGGTATTCGCAGCGGAAGATGTAACGGGAGTAGGCGATGTTGGTGTAAAGGTGGCCGTATTGTTTCCCGAACTTCTCATAGCCATCGTAGGACACCTTGAGGATGCCGTCCTCCACGCGGAAGGTATTGTGCGTGTTCTCCCCGAGCGGATGGCCGGTGATCTTCGGGGTCCATCCGGTGAGGTCCTTGCCGTTGAAAAGCTTCACCCATTTCCCCTCCTCCGCCGCACCGGCAGGCAGGATGACGGCGAGAATGAGCGGACAGGCGGCGACAATGGCACGGAGTTGGTTACGGAAAAGAGGCATGGCGTATGGTGATGAAGCTCTGCCGCTTCCCGCAGGAAGCCAAGCCGGAATGCTTTGGCGCGGCAGCCAGGAACTGGGACCGAGGAATTCATTCCGCTTGGTTTTGCTGGCTGGATTCTCCGGGGCGGAATGAATTCCGCGGTCCCAGTGATCCTCCTCCAAACCTTGCCACGCACGACACATCCGCTATCAACACGACACATGCCGTCCCGCATCACAGACCCGAAGCCAGATACGATCCTCCGCACGGTGAAGATGCTGTGGCAGTCAGTCTCCATGGGGGCCTTTCTCGGTTCGCTGCTCACCGCCCTCATCTTCCACGGCGACCTGCCCGAAGAAACCGCCTTTGTCTGGACGATGGGTGTTTTCGCCGGGAGCCTCCTGCTGGCGCTGCCGCTCCTGGTCCTGCTTTCCGCGCCCTTTCTGGCAGGGATCAGGGCCATTTCCCGTAGGTATGATCGCCACCTGTTCCCGACCACTATGATTGGGGGCATATCCGGTGTGGTGGCGGTGGTGCTCCTGCTGCTCTTCATCAGGATCGCGGCATCCGGACTCACGTTGCCGGGTCCGCTCGCCGTGACAGCGACATCCGTAGGAAAGATCCTGTTGATGGGCTTTGCCTACGGCATGTCCCTGGCCCTGTTCATCGGCTTGAACCAAGGTCCCGCGGATCGCCGCGAGGAAATTCACCCACCCAGATAACTCATCTCCGCCTTCGGCTTCGCCACCGAACCACGTTCTTCGGAGTATCGGTCGGTGCGGCCCTGCCACACATTGCGCACGGTTTCGCGCAGCGCATCATCCGGCAAACCGCCACGCAGCACGCCTTTCAGATCGAAACCATCCGCCGCGAAGAGGCAGGTGAAAATTTTCCCGTCCGCGGAAACACGCAGGCGCTGGCAGTCCTGGCAGAACGGCTTGCTCACGGAGCGGATCAGTCCGATCTCCCTGCCATCATCCGCGTGCCGCCAATGCACCGCGACCTCCCCGCGATAGGCGGCCTGCCGTGGCTCCAGCGTGAACTCTTGCCCCAGGATCTGCAGGATCTCTTCCCCGGACACCACCTGGTCCATCCGCCAGCCGTTGGTCTCGCCCACATCCATGTATTCGATGAACCGGAGATCCACCGCCGCATCCTTCGCCCAGCGCGCCAACGGGAGGATCTGGCTTTCGTTCACCCCGCGTTGGATGACGGCGTTCACCTTCACCGGCAGGCCGAAAACCTGCGCCGCGGAAATCCCGGAAAGCACGCGCTCCACCTTCGCCCCCGTGCCATTCATCCGTGCGAAAATATCCCCGTCGAGCGCATCCATGCTCACCGTCACCCGATTCAGGCCAGCCAGTGCCAGCGCCTCCGCATGATGCCCCAGCAGGATGCCATTCGTGGTCATCGCGATGTCCCGTATCCCCCGGATGGACGCCAGCATGGCGACGAGATCCTCCAGCCCCCGGCGCAACAACGGCTCGCCGCCGGTGAGGCGGATCTTCTCCACCCCCAGCGGCACCAGCACCCGCACCAGCCGCTCCATTTCCTCAAAGCTGAGCAGCTCACCCTTCGGCAGAAAGGCGTAGCCCGGACCGAAAATTTCCGCCGGCATGCAGTAGCGACAGCGGAAATTGCAACGATCCGTCACGGAGATCCGGAGATCCCGCAATCCCCGGCCCATACGGTCCGTCACCGGCTGCAAGTCCATGCGGGGATCCTAGGGCGAAATGGTCGTCAGGGCAACCGGCCAAACGCCCCCGCCCATGAACCTTTCGGCGCACCGTGTGTCATCGGATTCATGATGACGTCGGAAACCCGGGCGCATCCACTTTCAGCATGCCATCCGACAGGATCCTCGCCCGCAGTCCGCCACCGCAGTTCGGCTTGAGGAAATCCTCCACTCCGGGAGCGACCGCCTCATCCATCCAGTAGCACGGCTTGCACTCCTCACTGCCCTCGAACTCCACCCCCTGGAATCTGAATTTCCTGCCCACCCACGCGGAAAGATCCACTCCCTCCACGATCACATTCCTGCGGAAAATCCCGGCCTCCAGATCCGGAAGCCCGAACCGTCCGCGGACGGCCTCCACCATCCGCGCATCGAAAAAGGTGATCTGTCCCTTGTAGTCCTCTTTCATCCCGAAATAGCGGTCCCCCTTCAGCCCCATGCCCGCCACGCACAGGACGGCATCCACCGCCCGGATGCCATGGTCCTGCCTGCCCAGTCCATGACGCCCGCGGAAATCATGGCCATCGGAAATGTAGATCGTCCGGATCCGTCCGTCCCATTCCGCGACCTCCCCGGCTTTCTCCATGCCGGTTTCCGCCGATTTGTTGTCCGGTCCCACCCAGTCGATGCGGCCATCCAGATAGGTCTCCTTCTTCCACACCGGTAGCTCGTATTTCAGCCGCTCCATGATCGCCCGCGCGCCATCGAACGCGGCCGCACGATGGGCTGATGCCACACCCACCCATACCGCGGATTCACCGATCTCCAGCGCCCCCGTCCGGTGGACCGCCCTCACCCGCAGCAGTCCGTGCTTCGCCGCCTCATCCTCGATGATGGCCTGCCCCACCTTGAGCGCCATGGCTGGATAGGCCTGATACTCCAGACACGCCACCTCGGAACCTTCGTTGTGATTCCTGACGCGACCGTCGAACATGACTCGCGCTCCGGCCCGATGATCCGTCAACTCATCCGCCAGGAGGTTGGCATCGAAGCCCCCACCCGCGAGCGAGAACCGGATCGGCATATCGTCGTTCATGACTTGTGGAGCCTACCCCTCAACCACCGGACATGGGAGGCAAAAACGCCACTACATCCCCGCTTTTGATTTCCCCGTCCCATGCGGCGAATTCATCGTTCACCGCCGCCCGGAAATGCGTGGTGGAAAGCCCCAGTCCATGCCGGGCATCCAGCTCCGCGTAAAGTTCCGCCGCCGTGGATGCCGCCGAGTCCACCCGCTCCTCCGCCACCCCCCTCCGCTCCGCCAGCAGGCCGAAATAAAGCACTTTGAACGTCCTCATGATCCCGTAGCGGCCTTCCAATCCTCCGGTGTGTTCGCATTGTCCAGCGCTCCGCCGGTCATCGGCTCCAGCAGGCGGCATCCGTTGCGGATGAGGATCTTTCTCGGGCAGAAAAGTTCCGCCTTCATCACCACCTCCCGTGCCTCGCTGGAGTAGAAGGTGCAGAGCGGCTCCGGCAGAGAGTCGAACTCACTCCGGTAGGCGAGGAACAGTTCCCCTTCCCGCCGGGATGACAGCAGATGCTCCAGCGTGGGAAGGTCCAGCCGTGGCAGGTCACATGCCACCACCAGCCAGTCCGCCTCCGGACGCGAGTTCATCGCCGCCAGGATGCCGGAAACGGGGCCGGAACTGCCGTCTGCGTCCCTAAGCACTTCTGCCGCCTTGTCAGCGAAACCGTCCGGGATCTCCTGATCCGCCCGCAAGGAAAGATACAGGTCCGCGCAACCCGCCTGCTCCAGCAGGTCATGGCAGCGCCTGCCGAGCGTGCGTCCGTCCGGGTGCCGCAGGGATGCCTTGTCAGTCCCCATCCGGGAACTCCGCCCGCCTGCCAGCACCAGTCCACAAAGCGGCTTCCGAATCTCCCCGCTCATGGATTCTGGTAATGGTAGTCGCCGGACTTGCCGCCGGTTTTGGAAATCAGCCGCGTTTCGCGGATCACGATGCCCTTGTTCAGCGCCTTGCACATGTCATAGACGGTCAGCGCCGCCACGCTGGCCCCCGTGATGGCCTCCATCTCGACGCCCGTTTTCCCGGTGGTCGTGACGGTGCAGAGGATCGAGATCCCATCACCCTCCGGGTTGATCGTGAAATCGCAGGCTTCCACCGGCAGCGGGTGGCAGAAAGGGATCAGCTCGCTCGTCTTCTTCACCGCCATGGTTCCGGCGATGATCGCCGTCTGTAACACCGGCCCCTTCGGTCCCTTCAGGTCGCCGCCTTCCAGCTTGGCCATGATGTCCGCGCCCAGCGTCATCTTCGCCTCCGCGACGGCCGTCCGGCGGTTCGCCACTTTTCCCGTGATGTCCACCATCGACGGGCTGCCATCGCGGACGTGTGTGAATGTGTTGTCTTCCATGGGTGATCAGAGCCACGGGGTGAACGGCACTGCGGCGGGCAGGCCCGCATGTTCCCCGCGTGGCGGCAGGGTGACAAAGCCATCGCTTTTCAGCAAGCCGATGAAATCCCCGCTGTTTCCCGTAGGCGCGGCCTCCGCCCTGCCGTCCTCCCGCAGCACCACCGGCAGGTGCTGTGTCATCCCCTCCAGCCCCCGGCAGTCCACCGGCACCACCTTGCGCGCCGCCCTTTCCCCAAGCCCCAACGCCCGGGCCAACGCAGGCAGCACGAACGCATGCAGCCCGGTGATCGCGGAGACGGGATTCCCCGGCAATGCCATGACGATCTGTCCTTTCGGGCCGATCCAGCAGCCCGCCGGCTTGCCCGGTCGCTGGGCCACTCCGTGGAAAAGTTCCGTGCATCCCAGTTCCCCCAGCACCACCGGCACGAAATCCCTCGCTCCCTTTGACACCGCGCCGGTCAGGATCAGCCAATCCCCTGCGGCCAGCCACTCCGCCAGAGCCGCCACCGCCACCTCCTCGTCATCGCAAACCGTACCCACGTTCGCGGCGGGAAGTCCGGCCCTCCCCAGCGCGGCGGCCAGCGCGTGGGCGTTCGACTGGCGGATCTGATGCGGTAGCGGCGTTTCATCCACCGCCACCAGTTCATCCCCCGTCGCCATCACGGAGATGGTGGGGAGCTTGGAAACCTCCAGCCACCCGGCTCCGCAGGATGCCGCAACGCCGATCTCCCGGGCACCCAGCACCGTCCCTTCTTCCAGCACCACCGCTCCCGCGGCCACATCACTTCCCCGGGCATGGATGAACCGCCCCGCCACGGGATCGGCTCCGTCATTGAACCTCGCCCCGCCTTCCTCCATCCCCGCAAGTTCCTCCACCGGCACCACGCAGTCCGCGCCCGCCGGACATGGAGCACCGGTCATCACCTCCACACAGGTCGCCGTGCCTTCCGCCATGGACACCTGTGGCATTCCCGCCATCGCCTGCCCGGTCACCTTGAAAACCCGCGTCCCCGTCGCCCACTCCGCACTCCGCAGCGCGAAACCGTCCATCATCACGCGGTCGAACGGAGGAAACTCCCGATCCGCCAGGATGGCCTGCCGCAGCACCCTCCCCGCCGCGTTTTCGATGCGCACCCGCTCCGTCCCGCCACGGGGAACCGCCTCCAACAACCTGCCGAGCGCCTCGCGGAACGAAATCATCCCCCATCATCCTATGCTTCCGGGTATCTCCAAGTGAAAATCCTTCATTGAAACAATGAGCGGGACCCGCTCGTATGGGCATCGCTTTTATGAAATCCATCATCCTGCTCAGCGCCCTGGCGCTCCCCGTTTTCGCCGGCGAACCCAATACCCTCTCCGACAAGGAGAAGGCGGACGGCTTCAAGCTCATCTTCGACGGCAAGTCCCTCGACGGCTTCCGCAACTTCAAGAAGGAAGACGTCAACGCCAAGTGGATCGTCAAGGACGGTGCCATCACCCTCACCGAAAAGGGCGGCGGCGACCTGCTCACCAAGGAGCAGTACGCGAACTTCGAGTTCCGATTCGAGTTCAAGATCGCCCCGGAAGGCAACTCCGGCATCATGTGGCGCTCCAGCGAGGCTGGCAAAGCCCCCTACGAAACCGGCCCGGAGTACCAGGTGCTGGATTCCCTCTCCAAGACCGCCTACCAGCATGAGATCAAGCGCGGCAACCTGGCCGGTGCCTTCTACGACATCGTCCCGGTGAAGCCTGAGGTTTCCAAGCCGGCCGGCGAATGGAACGAAGGCAGCATCAAGGTGGACGGCACCAAGATCACCCTCACCATCAATGGCAATGTCACCGCCGATGTGGACACCTCCACGGATGAGTGGAAGGAGTTGCTTGCCAAGTCCAAGTTCGCCAAGTGGGAGAAGTTCAACAAGGAGGCCAAGGGCCACCTCGTCTTCCAGGACCACGGTGACGTGGTCTCCTTCCGCTCCCTGCGAGTGAAGGAACTCTGATTTTCCCATCAAGGAAAGGAGCCGGGGCCATCCAGCCCCGGCTCTTTTTTGTCCTCAGGCAAAGAATGTGTCCTCATGCGCGTAGGGCGGCGCGCAGCAGCAGAGGAAGCGCATCGCGCCTTCCGCGGTGATCTGGTGCCAGGCCTTTGCCGGGATCAGGATGGCGTCACCCGGGGCCACCTTGCGTTCCTCTCCGTCGATTTCCATCAGCCCGGTCCCTTCGAGGATGTAATAGAACTCCTCGCTCACGCCATGATAGTGCCGCTCGGTCGCCCCTCCCGGAGGCAGCGTCGCTTCCGCCAGGCTCTGGTTGGCCACGGGTGCGTTCGCACGGTCCAGCAGGCTGCGGATCGTCGAACCGTCCTTGGTCGTGAACGGCACCTGTTCGTCGTATTTGCGGATCTCCATGCGCCAACCCATCACAGCCGGTTTGAATTGGGAATTTGGAATTTTGGGTTTGGAAATTGCCGATCCTCGCCAATCCTCCGCGCATGCCTTCCGTGCGAGTCAATCTGTCCGACCGTTCCTACGATGTGGTTGTCGAACCCGGCCTGCTCCAGCGGGCGGGCCAGGCCATCCTTGAAGCGGACGTCAAGCCCTGCCGGGTGGCCGTCGTCACGGACAGCAACGTCGTGAAGTTCCACTCGGAGGCCCTCCTCGCCTCGCTGGCTGAGGCTGGTTTCCAGGCCACCCTCCATGTCGTTCCCGCCGGAGAGTCATCGAAATCGATGACCCAGGCGGAAGAGGTCTGCCGCGGGATGATCCGGGAAAACCACGACCGCAAATCCCTCCTCGTGGCCCTCGGCGGTGGCGTGGTGGGAGACCTCGCCGGATTTGTCGCAGCCATCTTTTACCGTGGCATCCCCTTCATCCAGGTGCCCACCACCCTGCTCGCCCAGGTCGATTCCTCCGTGGGAGGGAAAACCGGCGTCAACGTGGAGGAAGGGAAGAATCTGTTGGGGGCCTTCCACCAGCCAAAGCGCGTGCTGGTGGATCCACATACCCTCCGCACCCTGCCCGCCCGGGAGTTCCACGAAGGCTTCGCGGAGGCGATCAAGCATGCCGCCATCCGGGATGTGCGGATGGTCGGTGAACTGGCCGCGCTCAATCCGGAAAGCCGGGACGTCCCGGCGGATCTCATCGCCCGCAACATCGGCATCAAGGCCCGGGTTGTGGAGGAGGATGAGTATGAGACGAAGGACATCCGCGCCCTGCTCAACCTGGGCCACACCATCGGCCACGGCATCGAGGCATCCGTTCCGTATGGAGAGATGCTCCATGGCGAGGCGATCTCACTGGGCCTGCGCGCCGCCATTTTCCTTTCCGAAAAGAAAGCCGGCCTTCCTCCGGAAGATGCCCGCGCCATCATCGGCCTGCTGGAGCGGTTCCATCTTCCCGTCATCCTGCCGGACCGGATCACCACGGACACGGTCATGGACCGGCTTTCCAAGGACAAGAAATTCTCCTCCGGCCAGATCCGCTACGTGCTGATCGACTCCCCGGGCAATGCCTTCGTCAGCCGGGAAATCACCGCGGAGGATCTGCGTGAGGCGATCGAACACCTGCGGTCATAAAAAGGGATCATCAGGGAGAGCCTTCTTCATCCTCGAAATCCGCGTCCTTGCCGGTGTTCCGGCCAACGGCCCACAGCAGCAACCCGCCGATCATCAGGCCGAGGAATACCACCACCCAGAACATGCCACCCCAGCGATCCATGTTCATGCCGAACAGACCGCCCAGCGCCACCAGTGGCAGGAAGAATCCCGCCAGCAGGTTGAGCCGGTAGGCGATCCGTCCGAGGCGGGCGGCGGAGCGGGCCTGTTGCTCGGAGCGTTCCGCCTGCCAGAACTGGAGGGTCACCCGCGCGTCGTTGTTGAGGAGGTCCGCCGCGCGTTCGATCTCTCGCGCCCGGTCGCGGAAGCCGCGGATCTCCCGGTCGTCCGGGTCCATCGCCAGCGTCTGCTCCAGCGCCTGGACCAGGTTCCGCGTGGATCGTGCAAGTGGTCCGGAATGCCGCAGGATCGTGAAAATTTCAGCCGCCGTGTCCGCCTCATCGACCACTTCCCCGTGTCCATCGATGGCTTTTGAATAACGGTCCAGCAACTCACCCAGGCCACTGAGGCCCGGACCTGCCGCCTGATGCCAGCGGCCGTCACGGTTCTTCCAGAAATAGAGGCCGGTGCGTTCCGGGACACGGGGCTTCGGCACCTCGTGGACGATCAGCAGCAGCTCGCCGCGGCCCTCCAGACAGCGCTGGTGCCCGGGCCTGCCGCTCAGTTGCTCCCTCAGTTCCTCCTCCACGCGGAACTGGGCGGGCAGCTTCACCGACTCCTCGATAATCATCATGGCCCCCATCCTAGCGGAAATCCGCCCGCCGTCCATGGCCACGAACAGGTTCCATGCGGGATTTCTTGCCAGCTTCCGCCGGATGCATTCAATGGCAGCCAACCCATGAAAAACACCGACCGCCGCGAATTCATCGCCTCCCTTTCCGCCGCCGTGGCGGGTCTCGCCGTCGCTTCCGCCCAGTCGCAGGACCCCACCACCGGAGCCGCCGTGCTGGGACAGGGCAAATACCAGTGGAAGGTGGTCCCCGGCTGGGGCGTGCTGGACGCGGAGACGCCGGTGAAGGACTGCCACGCCATGGTGCAGGTGAAGGACGGACGGATCTTCCTGCTCACCAACCACACGAAGAACAACGTCATCATCTATGACAAGGCGGGCAAGCTGCTCGGGAAATGGGGCACGGAGTATCCGGGCGCGCATGGCCTCACCCTGGCAGTCGAGGACGGAAAGGAAGTTTTCTACATGACCGACCACAGCCGCCACCAGTTCTACAAGCTGGCACTGGACGGCCAGGTTCTCCGCACCTGGGACCATCCGCAGGCGAGCGGGAAATACACGAAGCCGGAGGAGTTCAAGCCCACCCACATCGCCCTCGCTCCGGATGGCGGATTCTTCGTCGTGGACGGCTACGGCAAGAGTTGGGTCCACCGTTATGACGCGAAGGGCGAATACGTCGCTTCCTTCGGTGGCAATGAGCCGGACGGACGCAGCCTCGCCTGCGCCCACGGAGCCTGGGTGGACACCCGGGATGCGAAGAACCTCCTGTGGGTGACCTCCCGTACGGAGGGCAAGCTGAAGCGCTTCACCATGGAGGGTGAACTGGTCGATGTCATCGACCTCCCGGGCACCAAGCCGAACTTCATCGTCCCCTTCGGTGAATTCACCATGGTCCCCTACCTCAATGGCAACCAAGGGGACAAAAAGAAGATCCAGAGTGGTTTCATCAGCATCCTCGGCCCCGACCTGAAAGTCCTCTCCAACCTCGGCGCTCCGGCACCGGACTACATGGACGGCAAGCTGCAACCGATGGGGAGCGACACGAAGCTTTTCACCAATCCTCATGGTATCCTGATCGACGATGAGGAAAGCGTCTATATCGCCCAGTGGAACTCCGGGAACACCTATCCGATCAAGTTGGAAAGGGTGAAGGCGTAGGTTTTCCACAGCAACACGGACGCCGTGATCCCTATTACCCTTCAGATGCCATGAAAAACAAATCCGTCCCTATCGGCTTGGCGTTCGCATTGGCTACGGTGATCATTCTGCGGATCGACTCCCAAAGAACCTTGGGATCAGCCGAGATCGAAGGAACCAACCTGCGGTGCCAGATCGTCCAATCGCGATCCATAGGCAACATCGTCGGCATCGGTGCCACTGAAGTCTGGTTCTCCGTGATCAATCCCGAGGGAACCTGGATCCAGACGCAACGGATCAACATCATCGGTCACGGGGAGACGAAATGGGTACAGTGGGATGCACCGAGATCCATCAAGACCGAAACCAGGAACACGCTTTCAGTGATTCCCATCGAACTGCGCCTGCCCTCAGGGAAGATCATCAAGGACGATGTGGTGGTTGGGATCGATTAGACCGAGCCACCAGATACAGACAACAAGAGTTCCGCACCCAATCCTATCCGTCAGTTCAAAACAAGATGCCCTATCTCTCGATATTCCGGATGCCGACCCCAATGAAAATCTCAGGGAGGTCTTCATCCATTACCAATGCATTCATCAATTCGATAATTCCCGTTCTTGCTCCAACGTCGGATCAAATCCGAGAAGCTCTTGAAACCCTGGAAATGGACGTGCATGATGTTAGATGCGTATATTGTGGGGACTCCTCCACCGAATGGGATCATCTCAATCCTCTGGTCAAAGACAAAAAACCGACGGGTTACGTTTCTGAAATTGCCAACCTCGTTCCAGCGTGCGGCAAGTGCAACCAGTCAAAGGGGAATAAACATTGGAAACCATGGATGATTAGTTCGGCGCCCCGTGCGCCAAAAGCACGGAACATCGCCGACTTACGCAAAAAAATGGACCTTCTTGATGCATATGAAGAAAAGTTCCAGCCGTCACAGCACGATTTTAGCTCCATGATTGGTGAAGAACTTTGGACGAAGCACTGGGACAACTGGAGAAAGATCCTCGACATGATGAGGGAAGCTCAAACTGTCGCAGCGGAGATCAACATAAAAATCAAAAGGGCAAACCAGCAGATCGAATCAATGGATTGAATCGAAGAGCTAGCCTGTGTCTTGGCCAAAAGCCCAGCCCCCCACTACCGTTTCCCCTTTGACTCGCCCGTCCATCCCGGCATCCTGCGGGTCCGTCCATGAGTCCGCGTGAAGCCATCGTCACCCTGAACCTGCTGCCCCGGATCGGGCCGGTGCGGGTGAAGCGGTTGCTGGAGGCATTCGACACCCCGGACGCGATCCTTCGCGCTCCGAAGGACCGCCTGATGAGGGTGGATGGGATCGGTGAGGAAACCGCGAAGATCCTGACCGGATGGCGCGACCATGCGGATCCCGGGAGCGAGCTGCGGGAGGCGGAGGAGCGCGGCATTTCCATCGTCACGCAGGCGGACGAGGACTACCCCGCCCCGCTGCGAAATACCTATGACCCGCCATTGCTGCTCTACGTCTGGGGAAAGCTGGAGGCTCGGGACCGCCACGCCATCGGCATCGTCGGCTCGCGGCGTTCGACCCACTACGGCACGGCCGTGACGAAGAAGCTGGCGTTCCAGCTCGCCCACGCCGGTTTCACCATCGTGTCCGGACTCGCACGGGGCATCGATACCACCGCCCATGAGGCCGCCATCGCGGCGAAGGGGCGGACCATCGCGGTGCTCGGCTCCGGGTTGGGGAAACTCTATCCGCCGGAGAACCTCGGCCTTGCCCAGATGATCGCGGAAGGTCACGGCGCGGTGGTCTCCGAGTTTTCCCTCCACACCCCGCCGGATCAACAAACCTTCCCGATGCGCAACCGCATCGTCGCCGCGTGGTCGCGCGCGCTGCTCGTGACGGAGTGTCCGCTGCGCTCCGGCTCGCTCATCACGGCGAATCTGGCGGCGGAGTATGGAAAGCCCGTCTTCGCCGTTCCGGGTCCCATCGACAAGCCGACCTCCATGGGCTGCAACCAGCTCATCCGGGACGGTGCCACCCTGGTGGCGGATGCGTCCCACCTGCTGGACGATCTGGGCGAGCTGCCTTTCCAACAGCAGCCGGCGGCAGAGTCGGAAGCCCCATCCGGTCAACCGGAGCTGCCGGAGGAGGAAGCGAAGGTTTTCGCCGCCGTGACAGTGGATGACCAACCGGTGGATCGCATCATCGAGCGTGCGGGCCTGCCCGCGCAGGTGGTCACGGCCACGCTGATGAAGCTGGAGATGCGGCGGCTGGTGCGGGCCTTTCCCGGGTTCCGATACGGGCGGAGGTGATGCGTCCGCAGGGTCACGCGTTCGCCAGCACCCAGCGGTATTCCGCGGCGAGCTGTTCGTCCACCGGACGGTGCATGGAGGACGGAAGCACGCCCCAGGTGTAGGTCTCGATCTCGTAGTGGTTGCAGGCCTCCGGGTTGTCGCGCCGCCATGCCAGCACCTGCTGGATCTGGTCCTGCGTGGAACGGAGCGGTGCCTCCGGTGAGGCATCCAGCGGGATGTGGAAATGGACACGCATTTCCCTGAAGTCGGCGGGAGACGCCTCGCCGCAATCGAGTGACTGGAAGAAGTCCGGCAGATCCGGGTAACGCTTGATGCGGCCTTCCGGATCGCGCAGCAACGCCTGGTGGAAATAGATCGGCTCATCGAACTCGCGGATCGCTTCGAGGGCGGCGGAGTCGCGGGGATCGAGCGCGAGCGCGCTGGAAAGATGGATCTTCGAAATGCGGATGCCCGCGGTCACAAGGGCATCGAGCGATTCCCGCGCCTCGTCATACTCCAGCGCCAGATGGCAGGCGTCGTAGTTCAGGCCGATGCGGCGGCGGATGACCTCCGAATACTCCGGTGCGGAGGCGTGCAGGCGTTGGAAAAAGGCGAGCGTTTCCTCCGTGTTCTCGAAATGGCCCAGAGGCTCCGGTTCCAGGCCGAGGTGGAAGTCCCTGTTGTGCTCCCTCGCCAGTTCATCCAGGAACAACGCCAGCTCCACCAGGTGAGCCAGGATCGGTCCTTCCTGCGGGTGGAAGGTCTTGTGGGAGCCGGGTAGCGTGGAGACGGACGCCCCGGTGCCCGGCTGGGAGATGACGGACAAGATCCGGAAGAGATTCTTCGTGTATTCCAGCCGCGCGCGGTCGGTCCAGTCCGGCAGGAAGACCTGCTCTTTCACCCGCGTGCCGTGGAAGCTGCCGTAGGGAAAGCCGTTGATCGTGAAAACGTAGGTGTTCGTCTCCGCCAGCCAGTCGCGGAAGCGGTCCAGCCGCTCACCCGCCAGCAGTTCCTCAGCCGCCACCGCGGACAGCCGCAGCCCGATGGCGAATGGCGCGCCATCTTCCAGCTCACCGTCGGCCAGCAGGCGCTCGCGCACCGCCAGCACGTGCGTCCGGAGAACTTCCGCGGTGGCTTCCCACGTTTCAGCGGGGTGGATGTTGGTGCAGTAGGAGAGATGGGATGAATCAAGCTTCACTGCCGCGCAATCTGGAGCATCAATCGCGGGCCGTCCACCCCTCAATCACTTCCGGAAACTGCTGGTAAGATCCGCCGTATTCTCCGCTTACTATCCGCGCCGCCCATGAAAAAATCCATCGCCCTGCTCCTGCTGCTGCCGTTCTCCCCGCTGTTCGCGGAAGGCCCCTATCCCGTGGACCCCGCCTCCGTGCGGAAGGAAGGCATCCCCGCCGGAAAGGTCACCCAGGCGAAGTTCTCCGGCAGCAAGGTCTTCCCGGGCACGGAACGGGACTACTGGGTCTATGTGCCCTCCCAATATGATGGTTCGAAACCCGCCTGCCTGATGGTTTTCCAGGATGGCGGCGGCTACATCGGGGAAAAGGGATCGTTCAAGGTGCCGATCGTCTTCGACAACCTCATCGCCTCCGGGGAAATGCCGGTGACCATCGCGGTCTTCATCAGCCCCGGCGTGGTTCCGGCGACGAAGCCGGACGGACAGCCCCGTTTCAACCGCAGCTACGAGTATGACGCCTTCACCGCCGACTATTCTTCCTTCCTCATCGATGAGATCCTGCCGGTCGCGCTGAAGGACCTGAAGGTGAGCACGGACCCGAACGACCGCGGGATCTGCGGCTCGTCCTCCGGGGCCATCGCCGCGTTCAACGTCGCGTGGTTCCGGCCGGATTCTTTCCGCCGCGTGTATTCCACCATCGGCACCTACGTCGGCCTGCGTGGTGGCGACGAGATCGTGACCCTGCTGCGCAAGACGGAGCCGAAGCCGCTGCGCATCTTCCTCCAGGACGGTTCCAACGACAACAACATCTATTGCGGCGACTGGTGGATGGCGAACCAGGCGATGGAGCGCGCGCTGACCTTTTCCGGCTACGAGGTGAACCACGTGTGGGGCGAAGGAAAGCACTCCGGCCAGCACGGCGGTGCCATCCTCCCGGATGCCATGCGCTGGCTTTGGAAGGACCACCCGCAGCCCGTGACCACCCACTTCGACGCCTGCAAGGGCAGGACGAAGGACATGCTGGTGGACGGCAAAGGCTGGGAACTGGTGAGCGAAGGACACGGCTTCACCGAAGGCCCCGTCGCCTCCGCGGATGGCACGGTGTATTTCTCCGACATCCCCAACAGCAAGATCCACACCATCGCTCCGGATGGGAAGGTTTCCGTCTTCCTTGAGAACACCAACAAGACCAACGGCCTCGCTTTCGGTCCGGACGGACGGCTCTACGGTTGCCGTGCCGGTGCCGGTGAGATCGTTTCATGGGACGTGAAGACGAAGGAAGAGAAGATCCACGCGAAGGACATCAAGGCGAACGATCTGGTGGTCACCCACGACGGGGTGATCTATGCCACCGAGCCACCGACGAAGTCCGTGTGGATCATCCGTCCCGGCCAGGAGAAGGTGCTGGGCAGCGACAAGTTCGGCGGCGTGAACGGCATCGAGGCCGTGCCGGACCAGGGACGCTTCGACGTGACGGATCCGGGGAACCGTTTCGTCTGGTCCATCATGCGCCAGCCGGACGGCTCCCTGTCGGACGCGCAGCCCTACCACCATCTCCACCTGCCTCCGGGTGATCTGGACAACCGCAGCCGCGCGGATGGCACTGCAATGACGAAGGACGGCTGGCTCCTCGTCGCCACCTCCATGGGCGTGCAGGTCTGCGACCAGCCGGGCCGGGTGAATCTCATTATCCCGATGCCGGTCGGCGCGCGGTTCCCTTCCAACCTCTGCTTCGCGGGACCGGAGAGGAAAACCCTCTTCGCCACCGCCGGGGACAAGGTCTTCAAGCGTGAAACGAAACTCACCGGCATCAACGCCTGGGATGCCCCTGCCGCCGCGCCCAAGCCCGGCCTCTGACCTTCCATCATCTCCGCCGGTCTTCCATGTCCGCCTCCGCGAAACCTTCCACCGCCGCCCGTCTCTATCTCGCCGCGATCGGCCTGAGCCTCGCCCTCATGGGCGGCGTCTTTTTCTGGCTCATGTGGCGCAGCTTTGACCGTGCCCGCCACATGCAATCATGGCCGGAAGTGCGGTGCGTGATCATCGAGTCCAAAGCCGAAGAACGCAGGATCGATCCGAACTCGCCCGCGGAATACCGGGTCAACGTGACCTACGGCTACGAGTTCAACGGCCAGGCGCGGACGGGTGACCACATGACCTGGCGCGGCAATCCGTGGACGTCGAAGCCCGATGTGATCCAGGAGCGTCTGGACGCCTTCAAGGAAGGCACCAGCACCACCTGCCGGGTCGATCCGCAGAACCCGGATTTCTCGGTTCTCAAGCCGGACACGAAGGCCCCCGGCTACTCCATCTGGTTCCCCGCCCTTTTCGTGGCCGGCGGACTCGGCATCACCGTGCGGGCCTTCACGGCAGGCAGGAAGCCGCCGGAAAGCGCATGAACCCAGCTTTCTGCAAGGTCATCCCTTTTGGGGAAAAGCGGAAATTTTCGTGTTTGAATAAGATTGCCTCAAAGGCAGCGGCTGACAGTTTCCGCGTGGAAAAAACCCTGATGCGGATGAGCCGTCGGAACACTCCTATCATCCTCTGTGCGTCCCTCGCCCAGAGCCTGCATGTGAATGCACTTCCCGAGATCGAAGTCACCGCGCAACGCGCCACGACTTCGGACTCCTCCTACTCGCACACCATCCAGAAAGAGGATCTCGATGCGGCGGCCACGGCCAGCCCCAACTTCCTCGACCTGTTGCCTGCCGTTCCGAATGCCTATGTGTCCGGGGATTTTTCGCTGGGCTTCACCCTGCGTGGCCTGGGCCAGGAAAGCATGTTCTCCACGGTGGGTACCAGCTCGAACCCGCTGATCACGGCCACCCGCGATGGCATCCCGCTTTCCTACCATGTCCTCACCTACCTCCCGCCGCTGGTGACGGATCTGGATGGGATGGAGATCGCCAATGGTCCCCAGATCGTCACTCCCGGCGCGTCGTCGCTGGGCGGTGCGCTCCGTTTCACCTCCCCGCTCCCGGAGTTCTCCTTCGCGGGGAAGGCGGCCCTCAGTGCGGGTGACTATGGCTTCCGCCGCGCCTATCTGTCGCAGAACCTGGTGATCCTCCCGGATGAGCTGACCCTCCGTTTTTCCTCCCACTGGGAGGAGTCCGACGGCCACCTGGAGAACATCACCTATGGTAACCACCAGTTCGCCGCCACCGAACGCCAGCGGCATACCGCCACCCTGCTGTGGAAACCCAGGTTCGGCGGAGGGGACTCCGTCGTTCTGAATGCTGGGTATGATGGCTCGCGGGGAAACTCCCTGGGCAACACACTCCGGGTGGCGGGCCTGATCGGCAATGAGCTGGATGGCAAGACGGCACGGAATACGGAACCCTCCTTTCCGGCGGACCATTGGTTCGGCTCGCTCAAGGGCAATTTCTCGCTGGGCAACGATCTGACGCTGACCTCCCTGAGCACGGTCCAGAGGTTCGACCTCGGCAGGCTGCTGGACCTGGACTCCTCCCCTTTCCTCAACTGGTTCGCGAAAGGCTACAACGATGAATTCCGCGTCACCCAGGACGTCCTGCTTGAGAGGCAGGGTGAGACACTGGACTGGAAGCTGGGGGCCTACTTCGAATCGAGCCGCTATGAAACCGGCAACGCGGGCGTGGGCATCTTCCCCCTCCCCGGCGGCAGCCCGTTCGACATCACACTGGATGAGGATGTCACGAAGTATGCCGTGTTCGGCAGCCTCAACTGGAAGCTTTCCCCCGCATGGAGGATCAGCGGCGGATTGAGAGCCCTGCATGAGCGGAGGGATGTGGACGCCTCCACACGGTTCCTTTTCCCCGCGCGCTTCGCGGATGACAGGACGAGCGACAGCGCCATCCTGCCGGAACTCGGCATCCACTGGACGGGGCACGAACAGGTGGAAGCCGGACTCCGGGTGAGCCGCGGTCACCGTGCGGGCGGCGTCGCCTATGCGGCGACCCTCGCGATCGCCCGTCCTTATGATGAGGAATCAAGCTGGGACGCGGAGCTTTACGTGGACTACAAGCCACGGACGGATCTGGCCGTGTCGTTCAATGTGTTCGCATCGGCGATCGAGGACCAGCAGGTGCCATTCGCGGCTGCCGGAGGGGTCGCGGTCCTGGATCAGCTCATCGCGAACTCATCCAGTTCCCGACGTTACGGGGCGGAGATCGAGTCACGCTGGAAGATGTCCGAATGCTTCACCGGCCATGCCGGGCTGGGATGGCTGCACACGGAATACCGGGATCTGCAGCTTCAGGGAGCCGACTTTTCCGGAAGCAAGTTCTCCAACGCACCGGAGCTGACCGCGAGTGTGGGGTTGGCCTTCCAACATCCCAGCGGGTGGTTCGCATCCTCACGCTTCACCTGGGCGGACACCAGCTTCACCACGGTGCAGGACGCCGCGGTGACCAGCGTGGAAACGCGCAAGCTCCTCTCCGTCCGCCTCGGCTACGCGTGGGAGAACGTCAGTGTCCATGTGTTCGGCAACAACCTGCTGGACGACCGCTACGCCAAGGCACGGATGGTCGGGCTGGTGGTGCCGTCCATGAACGCGGACATCGGCGCACCGCGCGTGCTGGGCATCGGCTGCGAGGTGAAGTGGTGATGGGAGCCTGATCCCGAACTGCTCCCCGCGTTCCGTCCGCGCCATTTACGGCGCGGCCTTGCTGTTTTCAGGCAGGTCAATCTGACAACCGATCATTTATCCATTACAATCAATTTTAGCATAAGCTAATTTTTTCAGTTGCGAGTGATCCGATTGTTGTTAGGGTCCGTCCATGATGTTCATGAAACCATTGATGTTGATGGCCGGCGCTCTGCTGGCTGTCTCCTGCACGAAGTCGGAAACCGCCAGGAGCGGAAAGCCGGTGGTCGCGGCGACCACCACCATGGTCGCGGACCTGGCGAAGGTCATCGGAGGCGACCGCGTCGAGGTGCGCGGGCTGATGGGACCGGGTGTGGATCCCCACAACTATGTGCCGAAGCTGGCCGACACGAACCTGCTGGAGAAGGCGGACGTCGTGCTCTATGGCGGCCTGCACCTGGAAGGCCGCTTCCAGACCACGCTGGAGGCGATGGCAAAGCGCGGCCGAAATGTGGTCGCGGTGACCGATGGGATCGATCCGGCCAGCCTGCTTTCCCCGCAGGAAGACTTCGAGGGAACAAAGGACCCGCACGTTTGGGGTGATCCCCTGCTGTGGAAACAGACGGTCGATACCGCTGTGGCCGCGATCACCAAGGCGGACCCGGATGGCGCGGCGGCCTATCAGGCGAACGGTGAAGCTTACAAAAAGCAGCTCGACGAGCTGTCCGCATGGGCAAAGGAGAAGATCTCCACGATCCCCCGGGAAAAGCGGATCCTGGTGACGAGCCATGACGCTTTCTTCTACTTCGGCCGCGCGTTCGGCTTCGAGGTGCGGGGACTCCAAGGCGTCTCCACCACCGCAGAGGCGGGCCTGAAAGACCGCAGCAAACTGGTGGAATACCTGCGCAGCCAGGGAGTGAAGACCGTGTTCGCGGAAACCTCCATCAATGAGAAAGGCATCTCCGCCGTCGCCGCAGAGGCCGGTGTGGCAGTGTCCGACCAACCCCTGTTTTCCGACGCGCTGGGCGCGCCGGGTGACACGGCAACCGTGGACGGTGAGACCTACGACAAGGGCACCTACATCGGCATGGTGAAGCACAACATCAACTCCGTCGTGAAGGGCCTGAAATGATCACCACCATGAAACCACTGTTCCTTTTCCCTCTCCTTCTCCCTACCCTCCACGCCGCGGAGTTCCAGCGCGAACTCTCCGCCGACCGGCCGGACACCACGGAAAGCCCGATCACCGTGGAGGCCGGAAGGTTCCAGGTGGAGTCCAGCGTGTGGGCCTTCGGCAAGGATGGCTCCGACGAAACATGGACGCTCGGCGAGATGAACCTCAAGGCGGGCCTGACCGCTTCGAGCGACCTCCAGCTTGTCCTGCGTCCATGGATCCACGAGCAGGCCGATGGTGAAACGAGCGAAGGCTTCGGCGACATCGAACTGCGGCTGAAACACAACCTCTGGGGAAATGACGGAGGCAAAACCGCCGGTGCGCTGATGCCCTATGTTTCCATCCCCTCCCAGACCGCCGTCAGCAGCGGCGAGTGGGAAGGCGGAGTGATCTTCCCCGTCTCCATCGAGCTGACGGAACGGCTCGGCCTTGGCTTCCAGGTCGAGGCGGCGCGGGTATGGGAAGGCGACAGCGGCGAATACGAGTGGGATTTCCTCCACTCCGCCGTGCTGGGCGTCTCCCTCACGGAAAAGCTGGGCCTGTTCATCGAGTATGTGGGGGTTGCGGGTGACGGTGACTATGAAGCCACCGGGAACGTGGGACTCACCTGGGCATCCACGGAAAACCTCCAATGGGATATTGCCGTCGGAGTCGGCCTGAACGATGCTGCGGAGGACTTCTCCGTCGCCCAAGGCGTCACCTTCCGTTTCTGACATGAAAAGCAATCCGGCCCTGGAAACCCACGACCTGTCCGTCTCCTACCGGGGGAAGCCCGTGCTGCATGGTGTGGACGTGGAGATCCCCTATGGTTCTCTGACCGGTATCATGGGTCCCAACGGGGCCGGAAAGTCCACCCTGCTGAAGGCCATCATGGATGTGGTGAAGCCGGACACCGGGTGGGTGAAACTGCTGGGCAAGCCGCTGGACCAGGTGCTGGGCCGTATCGGCTACGTGCCGCAGCGGGAGTCGGTGGATTGGGATTTCCCGGTGACCGTGGCGGATGTGGCGCTGATGGGGACGTATGCGAAGCTCGGCTGGTTCGGACGACCCGGAAAGGCGGAGAAGGCGCGGGCACGGGAGGCGCTGGAGCAGACCGGCATCGCGGACCTCGCGGGACGCCAGATCGGCGAACTCAGCGGCGGCCAGCAGCAGCGGACCTTCCTTGCACGGGCGCTCGCCCAGCAGGCGGAGATCTATCTGATGGATGAACCGTTCGCCGGAGTGGACATCGCCACGGAGCGCACCATCGTCTCGCTGCTCCATGGACTCCGGGATGAGGGAAAGACGGTCATCGTCGTCCACCATGACCTCCAGACGGCGGAGCGTTATTTCGACCGGCTTCTGCTGCTCAACGGCCATGTGGTCGCCCATGGTCCGACGACAGAGGTCTTCGTGCCGGAGATCCTCAACCAGACCTACGGCGGAAAGCTGACGATGCTCAGTGAGATTTCCAACCGCGCCGCACGCGGAGAAGGAGGCAAGGCTCCATGACCATGGCGTTCACGGTCGCGGCGATCTCCTCGGCGGTGATCGCCGCCCTGCTGCTGGGCGTGGTTTCCGGACTACTCGGGACCTTTGTGGTCGTGCGCCGGATGGCGCTGACGGGAGACATGATCTCGCACGCCGTGCTGCCGGGCATCGTCGCCGGTCTGGCATGGAGCACCACGAGGAATCCGCTGGTTGTCCTCGGTTGTGCCGTCGCGGCCGGTGTCATCGGCACGCTGACGCTGACCGCCATCCTCCGCCACACGAAGCTGAAGGGTGATGCCGCGCTGGCACTGGTGTTGTCGGTGTTCTTCGCCTTCGGCATCGCAATGATCTCCAAGCTGCAGCCCGCCGGGGTGCAGGCATTCCTCTATGGACAGGTGGCGGCGATCGACCGCAACGACCTGATCCTGCTGACCGTGGTCACGCTGTTCACGGCGGTCCTGCTGCCACTCCTGTTCCGGGTGCTGGGCATCGTTTCGTTCGATCCGGCCTTCTCCCGTCTGATGGGGCTGCCGGTGAAATGGATCGAGATCGGGTTTTTCCTGTTGCTGACCATCGTCATCGTCATCGCCATGCAGGCGGTGGGCGTGGTGCTGGTGACGGCCATGCTGGTCACCCCTGCGGCGGCGGCGCGGTTCTGCACGGCCTCCCTCCCACGGACCGCGCTGCTTTCCTGCATCTTCGGAGCGGCGGGCGGTGTGTCCGGCGTCACGATTTCCGCCCAAGGCGGCGGCCTGCCGACCGGCCCGCTGATGGCGCTGTCCGTGACCGCGATCTTTCTCGGTGCCACCCTTTTCGGCAAACGCTCCGGATGGGTGCCCACCCTGCTGCGCAGGCGCCGGGAGCGCATCCGCATCGTGGGTGAGGATATGCTGAAACGCCTGTGGCAGCGGGAGGAAGTGGTGGGCAAGGATGTCGCGCTGCCCACAGCCGAGTTCCGCCAGGCGATCCCGGGAAATGTCGCGGCCGCCCTCCGCAAGCTCACCTCCTCGGGATGGGTGGAGGTCAGCGAATACAAGGTATCCCTCACCCGGTCCGGCCGGAAGTTCGCCGCCAGCCTGGTGCGCGCCCACCGCCTGTGGGAGCGCTATCTGACGGAGCGGGCATCCTACAAGCCGGACCACGTCCACGAATCCGCCGAGCGGGCGGAACACTGGCTGGATGAGGAAGGCCGCCGCCGGCTGGAGGAACGGCTCGGGCGGCAGGAGCTGGACCCGCACGGCAGCCGCATCCCTGCGGAAGATGACGGAAAGGAGGCGCGACCATGAACCTGTCTTTCTGGACCGACCCGTGGCAGTCCCCGACCATCCTCTGGTTGGCCGTCACCGCCGCCTTCACCGCCATCGCCTGCGGCCTGCCCGGTGCCTTCCTGGTCCTGCGGAGGATGTCCCTGACCGGGGATGCCATCAGCCACAGCGTGCTGCCGGGCATCGTCATCGGCTTCCTGGTGTCCGGCACGCTGGACTCCCCGTGGATCATCCTCGGCGCGGCGTTCTCCGGCTGGCTCACGGTGATGGTGATCGAGTTTTTCCACCGCAAGGCGGGGGTCCGCGAGGACGCCGCCACCGGGGTGGTGTTCACCGCCATGTTCTCCATCGGCGTGCTGCTGCTCCGCCAATTTGCGGGAAAGGTGGATCTGGATCCGGACTGCGTGCTTTTCGGAAACCTGGAAACCGCCATTCACGGGGAGACCACACGGTTTCTCAATCTGGACGTCCCCAATATCACGCTGACATCGGGAGCCGCCGCCGCGGGAGCCATCCTTTTCATCACCCTGCTCTACCACCGCCTGCTGGCGACTTCGTTCGATCCGGTGCTTTCAAAGCTGACCGACCAGGCCCCGGCCCGGTCCCAGTCGATGCTCCTCGGTGCCACCGCCGCCGTGGTGGTGGCCGCTTTCCAGACGGTCGGAGCGGTCATGTCGGTCGCCCTGCTGGTGCTGCCCGCCGCCTCCGCGCTGCTGGTGTCCAAGCGTCTGCCGGGCGTCCTCACCGGGGTGATCCTCCACGCCGTGCTCTCCTCCATCGGTGGCATCTATCTGGCCACCTGGGCCAACTGCAACCTCGGCGCGGCGATCATCCTAACAGGAGGAGTGCTTTTCATCGGCTCATTTTTCCGTTTCAAGCTTCGGTTCTGAGCATTTCGCGTTCATTCAAGTTTTTGTTGATTGAATGAAAGGCCGTGCAGTATGCTGCGCCCCCACCGCTTGTACCGGGATGGTGATACAGCTCATCCCGGAGCCATTTTATCCATCACACGATGAATCCAGACAGAGCCACACTGAACTTCCTGAACAGCTTCCCCGAGGAGGCCCGCAAACGCGGTGAAATGCTTCAAAAGGACGGTGCCGTCACCCAAATTTTCGGAAATCACCTTTTCATCCAGGGCCGCGTCGAAGACGAAACCGGCACCTTCCGCACCAGCCTCCGCCTCCAGGGTAACCGTTGGTTCGGGTCCTGTACCGCGGAAGATGACATCGTCTCCGGTGCCTGCCAGTACGCCACCATGATGGAGCGGATGCACCGCGGCGAAGACCTGCCGGAATCCCCCAACGAGTTCGACGATACCCCCATCCTCGACATCATCGAGGAGAAGCTCGGCCGCGAGCTGGATGACAAGGAGGCGGACTTCGTCACCAAGATCGAGAAACGCTACCGGCGCTATGTGATCGAAGGCGAGCTGCACGACCACGACATGGTCCGCATCACCCCGCGCTGGGAGATCACCACCTACGAGCCGCTGGAACTGTGGCCGATGCCGCCCGGCGACATCCTGGAGTTCTGGAACTACATCGCCTACGCCTTCTACAAGAAGAAGCTCCCCTACCCGGAGTTCATGAGCGTGATCACCGACCTCGGCCACGTTCAGAAGAAAATGGCGGACTGGGAACAGGAGCGCGAAGTCGCCGCCTGGTATGACCGCATCGAACAGGTCAACGAGCGTCCGCCGCAGGAAGCCCCGCTGGATGTCGAGTTCCGGCTGGTGGCCACCATCAACGAAGCCCGCCTGGAAGTCCGCGAGAAGAAGGCGAACGTATGGGTCCAGCTCCGCGAGAAAAACGAGATCGAGCACTACGTCTCCCTCCACCATGAAGCGGCGCTCCTCATGGACTCCTCCAGCCAGACGCTGTGGGAGCATTTCCTTTCCTACGTCCGCAAGCTGGGCGACACCACGCTCGACTTCGACCAGGAGGAAGCCTGCCGGTTCATGAACCGGATCTTCCGCCAGCCCGCGCTGAAGGGCTACATCGTCAACCTCGACGACAAGGATTTCAAGGTCGTCACCGAAGCGCTCAAGTGGGTCTGCGAGGACGATCCCTACGATCCGAAATCCTTCGCCCTCCAACTGGTCACCGCCGCCGGGGAGAATGTCTCCCACTCCGTCCGCCTGCTGCCGGGACGCAAGGAACTCTATCAGTCCGATGAAACCGTCTTCCCCGGCCCGCCACGCTGGCTGGAGGAAACGGAAGTCATGCCCCGCTACCTCATCCCCAAGCGGGTGATCGACTCGCTGGAAGGCGTGGAGTTCCTCCGCAAGATCGGTGCCTCCCTTCCGGAGTCCCTCGTCAAGCGCGTGGTGGACCTGGAGCTGAAGCCACGCTTCGAGATGAAGCTGGTCGCCGGCCTGACCGCAGCGGAGACCGAGCACCTCGTCATCGACGTGCAGGCCATCGAGTCGAAAGGCCGCCGCACCGAACGCCTGACGAAGGAAGGCTGGGAGCTGGTCGAGCAACAGCCGCTCAAAGGCAAGCAGCTCCTGCGCTTCGCCCGCGAAGACCTTTATCCGGTGCCGTCCATCCTCGACGAGATGGGCCTCACCTACGATGAGAAGCTGCTTTCCTTCAAATCCCGCATCACGAAGCAGTTCCCGGAGAAATTTGCCGAATGGATCAAGGCGATGCCGGAGAATGTCGATCTCGACATCGACCTCCGCCTGAGGTCCATCCTCGCGGACCCGGTCACCGCCGCGGTGCGGTTCGAGGTCGTCGGCCAGGACATCGACTGGTTCGACCTGCGCATCGTCATCGACGTCCAGGGCGTCAATCTTTCCAAGGCGCAGATCCGCCAGCTCGTCGCCGCCCGCGGAGGCTACGTCCGCATGGAGGACGGCTCGTGGATGCGCCTCGAAATCAAGCTGGACGCGGACCAACGCGAGGCGGTCACCCGCCTGGGCCTCGACCCGTTCGACCTTTCCGGGGAAACCCACCGCATGCACGCCCTGCAGCTCGCCGATCCGAAAGCGGCCGAGGTCTTCGACCCGAAGGCATGGGAGCGCATCAAGAACCGCGCCGGCGACATCCAGCTCGAGGTCAACCCGGACGTACCAGATGGCCTCAACGCCACCCTGCGCCCCTATCAGATCGACGGGTTCAAGTTCCTCGCTTATCTCGCGACGAACAACTTCGGCGGCATCCTCGCGGATGACATGGGTCTCGGCAAAACCATCCAGTCCCTCACCTACCTGCTCTGGCTGTTCGAGGAAAATGTCCGCCAGAAGGGCATGAAGAAACCCGCCCTGGTGGTCTGTCCCAAGTCCGTTCTGGACGTCTGGCACAGCGAGGCCGGGAAATTCACCCCTCAGCTCCGCGTCAAGATCCTCAAGAACCGCGAGGACATCGACGTCAACGAGATCCAGAACGAGATCGACATCCTCGTCCTCAACTACGCCCAGCTCCGTGTCTGCGGTGATCTGCTGAACGAAGTGAAGTGGCTCACCACCATCCTCGACGAAGGCCAGCAGATCAAGAACCCGGACTCCAAGGCGGCGAAAGCCGCACGGGAACTGGATTCCCAGAACCGCCTCGTCCTCACCGGAACGCCCATCGAGAACCGCCTGCTGGACATGTGGTCGCTCATGGCCTTCGCCATGCCGGGCGTCCTCGGCTCCCGGGCCTACTTCAAGAAACGGTTCGACAAACGGAAGGATCCCCTTTCCCAGACCCGCCTCGCTTCCCGCCTCCGACCGTTCCTTCTCCGCCGGACGAAGCTCCAGGTGGCACAGGATCTCCCGCCGCGGACCGAGGAAGAGGTCTATTCCAAGATGGAGAACGTCCAGCTCGAACTCTACAAGGCGGAGCTCAAGCGGATCCAGAAAGCCCTTCTGGGACTCGACTCCGATGAAGCGGTGAAGAAGAACTCCTTCGCGATCCTGCAAGGCCTCATGCGCCTCCGCCAGATCTGCTGTCACCCGGGCCTCATCGATCCGAAGTACCTCAAGGAGGAATCCGCGAAGATGGAATCCCTCTTCTATCTCCTGGACCAGCTCCACGAGGAAGGCCACAAAGTGCTCGTCTTCTCCCAGTTCGTCTCGATGCTGGACCTCATCAAGGCCCGCCTCGAACTGGAAGGCCGCCCCTACCACTACCTCACCGGCCAGACCAAGGACCGGAAGGGCGAGATCGAACGCTTCCAGACGACCAAGGATCCATCCGTCTTCATGCTTTCCCTGAAAGCCGGTGGCGCCGGACTGAACCTGACCTCCGCATCCTACGTCATCCTCTATGACCCATGGTGGAACCCGGCGGTGGAGAACCAGGCCATCGACCGTACGCACCGGATCGGCCAGAAGAACAAGGTCATCGCCTACCGCCTGCTCACCCGCGACACGGTGGAGGAGAAGATCCGCATCCTCCAGCACCAGAAGACCCAGCTCGTCACCAACGTGCTCGGCGACGAAGGCTTCGCCTCCAACCTCGGCCTCGACGACCTGCAGTTCATCCTGAACCACAGCATCGACGACGAAGAGGACACCAAGAAATAAGGCTGAGGCCCTGCCAGTGCGGAGCCTCCAGGTGATGCTCCACCCGCGAATATCCCCGTCCCGGCTTCCCTTGGAAGACCGGGACGAATTCTTGGTGGGTGCCGCTCTCCCGATCCCGGTGCCAGCCCTGTCCGTCGGGTACCCGTTTCACCGATTTCCCGTCTTCGCTGGGAACTCATGGACGGTCCCGGACTGCAACGTCTTCACCAGATTGTCCTGGGAGCTCCTCCGGCCGCGTTGATTTGCCTCTATCCGTCCAGGTTCCCTCGATTCTTCGGATCGATCTCCCGAGGAGCCGCCGACATCGAAGCAACGTCCATCAGAATCAACCCGATGACATGGCAACGGTGGATCTCCCGCCTTGTCCGCATGGTGCACTTGTCCGGCCATCAAGCCCACCCGTGATTGCGTGATCAGGGGATCTTGATATCAAACCCATATGAATGAATGATCCGACATCATGAAAAACGCCCCCGTCATGGATTTCTGGGTCTCCACCTCCATCTTCCTCAGTGGCCAGACCAAAACCTCCGCAAGCACCCACGGAAAACTGCTTCACGAAGTGGTCACCCGCCGCAATCCACCAGTTCCGCCGGAGCAGAAGATTGAGATCCGCCACCCGGCTGTCAGACACCGCTCCCTGCTCGCGGGCTGAGTCCCTTTCCTCCCCCCGATCCAGGCTCACGCCGGTAATCCCGAACACGGGGAGACCGCGTGGGCCTGTGAACTATCAGGGATGGATGCGGAGAATCTCGTCGAGATGCGCGATGGCACGCCGTCGAAATGCGAAAAGGTGGGTTAGATGGAGCCGCTGGTCGGATTTGAACCGACGACCTATTCATTACGAATGAATTGCTCTACCCCTGAGCTACAGCGGCCTTAACCATCGCCGAATTGCATCCAGTATCACCATAGGGTCAACGAGGGGCACTTCGCGGCGGCGAGAGAAGCAGCTTCAGATTGTCGCGTCAACGGAAATGGAAAAGATGGACGCTCTTCTTTCCATAGCACTACTTCACCTTCACGCGTCCAGCTTGAGGATCCCCCGCTGCATCGCTTCGGAAATGGCCTCGGCCCTTCCGGTGACGCCCAGCTTGGCGAAGATCTGCCGGAGGTGTTGCTTCGTGCCGCTTTCGGTGAAGCCCAGCACCTCGGCGATTTCCTTGTTGCTGAGGCCTTTTGAAACCAACGAAAGGACTTCCCGCTGGCGTTCGGACAGAACCGGCGCGTCCGCGGCTTCTTTCGCCCGGCGCACCAGCCGTTCCGGGATCCATGTACCACCGGCGGCCACCGTGCGGATGGCCTGCACCAGCTCCGCGGCCTTGCTCCGTTTCAAGGCATACCCGGCCGCTCCGGATGCGAGGGCCTGCTGGATCTCATCCTCCGTTTCATAGGAGGTGAGGAAGAGAATCCTCGCATCAGAGAATTCCCGGCGGATCTGGCGGGCGGCTTCCACGCCATCCATGTCCGGCATGCGGAGGTCCAGAAGGATGAGGTCAGGCCTGACCCGCCGGTAGGTTTCCACCGCGGTCCATCCGTCATCCGCCGTCGCCACGACCTCCAGATCAGGCTCCAGCGAAAGCACCGCCTCCAGTCCCATGACGACCACGGCATGGTCATCCGCCAGCACGAGGCGCAGCGTCCTTGCTTTTCCGCTCACCGGTTCACCTCCGTATTTCCTCCGGTGGGGATGGGACAGCAAGCACGGACGCGCGTGCCACCGCCCGTTTGGCTGCGGATTTCCAGCACGCCCCCGAGACGGCGCAGCCGCTCGTGCATGCCATTGATACCGAAATGTCCGGTGGAGATCCCCGGTGCCACCTCCATGTCGAATCCCCGTCCGTCATCCTCGATGACCAGATCCACGCCGCTCCGCTCCACCGCCAGGGATATCCCCACCCTTTCCGCGTGTCCGTGCCGGGCGGCGTTGGAGATGGCCTCCTGCACCACGCGGCAGAGATGGGCAGCGATGCGGTCCGGGATCTCCGCGGCGTCGCCGGAAATCGTGACGTCCACCGCCATGCCGCGCTCGGACTGGTCCTCCGCGATGACCGCCAGAGCGTCGGCCATGCCCCGCTCCTCGATGACTTCCGGCGTCAGATCCCACACCGCCCGGCGCAGTTCATCCCGGCTGCGGTCCAGCAACCGGCGGGCGAGCACCAGCGGCTTGGGGGCTTCGGCGGCCCCCATCGCTTCGAGCTGGAGTGACGCCCCCGTGAGCGTCTGCTCCAGGGTATCATGCAGATCCGCGGCCAATCTCCGGCGCTCCTGGAAAACGATCTCCTGTTCCCTCCGTGCGGCGATCTCATGGACCAGCGCCTTCGACTTTTCCGCCACCCGCCGCTTCAGGAGCAGCGCCCAGACGGCGGCGGATGCGGTGGCCACCGCCGCGGACGCCACCACGATGAAGATCCGCAACGGCGTCCACCACGGCCCGACCTGGATCATCCGCAGATCCCGCACGCTCTGGAGGTGCAGCCGGTAGTCCGCCTCCCCACGGCCCACGCGCAGGACGCGGGCGTTCAGGCCCGCCTCCAGCACACCCGTCGCCTCCATGATGCTGTCCGCCGCGGGCAGATCCCGGTCCGATGGCTTTTCCGAAAAATACAGGGGGATCTGCCGTCCGCCGAAGAGCAACTGGAGCGGCGCGCCCGCCGGTTCCGCGGAGCCGCGGGTGACCGTCCCCTTCATCCGCACGCGCATGCCGTCTTTCCAGAGGAACTCTTTCTCCAGGAAATATTCCGGCTCCATCCGTTCCGCCGGAGGCAGGGTTTCACGGCCGGTCTTCCGGATCGTCGCGTCCTCCAGCTCACCCCGCGGGCCGTTCAGTCCGGGATAGCCCACCGCCTCCACACGATCTCCCGGCATCAGCGGCGTGGTCCCGCCCGGCCGGATCCAGAGCACCTCATCCTTTTCCCGGATGACCACGATCTCATCGTCCGCATAGTTCACCACCCCGCCCACGCGGAAGATCTCTGAAAACACATCGTCAGCAGCCGCGGGCAGCACCTCCGCCAATGGCAGGCGGGCCACCGCGCCGAATTCCGGAACCGGATGCGTCACCGTCACCCAATCCGGCTGGTTCACCACCACGAATGGAACCAGCGGCAGCCAGTTGATGGTCTTCCACCGCATCAGCACACCCCGCACACGGACGGTCGCGCCAGGGACGAGCAGCCGCCGTGTTTCCTCATCCCACCGTGATATCCATACCATCAGCCGCCCGGAGGCAGGCCCCAGTTCCAGCACCAACCGTGACGGCTTCACATCCTCCTCGATCCTTGCCACGCGGATGACGTCTTCACATTCCACGAACGATCCATCCAGTTCCGAAGCCCGCAGTGCGGACACATCCATCTCCACCGCCTCCGGCAAAGGCGCGGTTCCCAGCACCCTGAATCCCTCCACATGGATCCGCGGCGTGGGGGGCGAGGTGATGGTATGTCCCGTGACCTCGACTTTCATGCCCACCCGGAAGGATGGGTCCGGGAACTCGCTTTCCTTGATGCGCGGCCACTCCAGCATCACGCCGCCGGTTCCGTCCTGCACCACCAACCCCGCTCCCTGCCCGCGGACGTAAGTCACCACTCCCGTGAGTTTCACCGGCATACGGGAGGCGCTTTCCCTGAGGGTCAGGCGGCGCACCTGCTCCGCGGTGGTGAGGTCCGCCGCAGGAAGCCAGCCTGGGGCACACATCCAGACACAGCAGGAGAGAACCATCGGCAGCAGGCGGAGCATCGCTTCCGTGATAGGCACCCCGCATCCGGCTGTCGATCCACTTCCAGGTTCACTAGCCTTTCGCCTACTGGACGCATCCCGCCCCTTCCTCCACGGTTCAGGGGAAACCCAAATCCATATGAAACGCTTCCTCCCCGTCGTTCTGGCGCTTTCGGCCACCGCACTGCCTGTGACCGCCACGGTATTGCTCAGTGATGATTTCTCCGATGGAAACCGGACATCCCCCGCGTGGTACTACGCCCAGGGCCTGACTGGCACCACCCTCACCACCAACGGAGCGAGGCAGAATCTGCTGCTCAATGCCGCGACCAGGAACAACGCCCAGGTCTGGACCACCTTCTCCGGCACCACCCTGAACATCGGGGAAACCCTGTCCGTCAGCTTCAACTTTGATGCGACCGGAGGGATCTTGTCCGCGGATGACGGTCCCTTCCGGGTCGGCTTCTTCAATGTGTCAACCCCGGTCAACGCGGACAAGAACTCCGGCATTTCCGACCCGAACTGGAGCGCGGCTACCGGTTACGGAGCGTTCGCCGACATCCACGCGGACACCGCCATCGACACCACCCCGGAGTCCACCCTCCGCCAGCGCACCGGCACCAGTGAAACGCTGTGGGCGGGAGCGGCCAGCCCCATTTCCTTGACCACGACCCTCACTCCGGCGAACAGCAGCCATTCCATCGGCAGCACCGCGAACCTGGCGACGGATGATCTCCGCTATCTCATCACCTTCTCGCTCACCCGGACCGGTGCGGACAGCATGAACCTGTTCTACCAGATGCGGGACACCTCCGGCAACATCATCAGCACGATGACCGCCACCGATGGCAGCGGCATCGCCACCAATTTCAATACCTTCAGCATCTTCACGGGCACATCGGTCGCCGAGGATTTCGCCATCGACAATGTGGTGATTTCGGTTGTTCCCGAGCCTTCCGTGTTCCTTTCAGCCATCATCGCTCCGGCATTTCTGGTCTTCCGCCGCCGCCGGTGAAACTCCATCCTATCCATCATGTTGAAATCCGGCCTCCTTTCCGCCCTTCCGCTCCTCCTTTGCTCCATCTCCCTTGCCGCGGAAACCCATCAGGCGGATGTCGTCGTCTATGGGGAATCCCCTTCAGCGCTCTCCGCGGCTCTTGAACTCGCCGACTCCCGGCATGATGTCCTGCTCGTCTCTCCGGTCGCCCACGTCGGCGGGATGATGGTGGAAGGACTCGGTCACCAGGACATCGACAAACGCAGCGGCAGCGGCGAACCCATCGGCGGACTGACCGCGGAGTTCTACCGGCGCATCGGGGCCGCCTATGGCGGAAAAGGACCGCGCTACCACTTCGAGTCAAAGGTCGCGCAAAAGGTAATCGACACCTGGCTTGATGAGAAAAAGATCCGCCAGCTCCGTGGCACCCGTATTGCCGAAACTCCGGACGCCGTGGCGAAAAAGGATGACCGGATCACGGCCCTCAAGCTGGAGGACGGCACCCGCATCGATGGAAAGGTTTTCATCGACGGCACCGTGGAGGGCGACCTGATGGCCGCCGCGGGCGTCACTTACGCGTGGGGCCGGGAGGGAAATGCCGCGTATGGGGAGAATGTCGGCGGCATCCTCAATCCCACCCGCAAGGACCAATACACGGTTGCGGTCGATCCCTACGTTATTCCCGGGGATCCCTCCTCCGGGGTCATCAAGGGCGTCCAGAACGAGCCGGTGGGCACCCACGGTGCGGCAGACCGTGCCGCAATGGGATTCTGCCTCCGCCTGCCGCTCACAAAGAACCCCGCCAACAAGATCCCCATCACCGCTCCACCCGGTTACGATCCCGCGGACTACGAAATCTACCGCAGATTCCTCGCAGCAGGAGGAAAGAACGACTGGCTGGACGGCCCCGGCTCCCCCAACTCCAATCCGAATCACAAGCTGTTCGATCTGGGAAGCTGGCATGATCTTTCCGGGAACTTCTACGGCCGCAACCACGACTATCCGACCGCCAGCCATGCCCGGCGGCAGGAAATCTACCGCGAACACAAGGAATACACCCAGGGTCTCATCCACTTCCTTTCCACCGATCCGTCCGTGCCGCAGGAAATCCGCGATGAGTGGAGCAAGTGGGGGCTGCCCGCCGACGAGTTCACCGACAACGGCGGCTGGCCCCGCCAGCTCTACATCCGCTGCGCGCGACGCATGATCTCCGACTACGTCATCACCGAGGCCGACGTGCGCAGGGATCCCATCGGCTCCGTCACGCCACGCCCTGCCGTGGAGGATCCCATCGGCATCTGCTGGTGGGCGGTCGATCTCCACAATGCACGGACCGTCATCCGGAACGGGAAGATCTACAATGAAGGTGCCTATTTCGACCTGACGAACTACCGGCCTTTCGGCATCCCCTACCGCTCCATCGTGCCGAAGCGGGCGGAGTGCTCCAACCTCCTGGTCCCCTCCGCCCTTTCCTCCAGCTACGCGGGATATGGGGCCGTGAGATTGGAATGGACCTTCATGGTTCTCGGCCAATCCGCGGGCGCGGCCGCCGGGCTGGCGCTGGATGGGAACGTCTCCGTCCAGGATGTGCCCTATGAGTCCCTGAAGACCCGCCTGCTCGCACGGGCGCAGAAGCTGGCACCGCAACCGGCGGAGGCCACGGAGCAGCCCGCGGTGAAAGATTGAGCCTTCGGACCTGGCTTCGGGAACCTCAGTTCGGCGGCCGGTTGTTCACCACCCGCTCGAAGTCGCCCTTCTCGCAGCAGCGGACGAATCCCTCCGCGTAGCTCTTGAGCTTGTCCCATATCCCGCGGATTTCCTTGGCCTCATCCTTGGTGATCGAGTGATCGAGCGCCGCCGCGGAGATCTGACTCAGCAACCCGGAAAACTGGGCGATGAGTTCCTGGGTCGCCGGCATCACGTGCTGGATGTCCAGTTCCTCCACCTCCGGGTCCATGACGAAATGCCCGCCATTCTGGCGGCACAGCCACTCCACGATGCTGGTATCCCCGCTCAGGTCGATCACCTTCTGGAGCCGGTCCAGAGGGTTCCTGCTGCCAGAGCCGTCCTCCGAAGGCTTCTCCGCCCACTTGTAGACAAGGGACAGGGAAATCCCCAGTTCCGCGGCGACCGCCTTGGGGCTGGTTTTTTTCAATGCCCGCTTCAATACCTCATGGCTTTCCATGCGGGGAAATTGCACGGCCCGGGCCAACTTGGAAAGCCGGGAATCAGAAAACCGGCTCCACTTCGGCAAGCTCCGCCTGGCCGATGGAATACGCGGCGAGATCCTCGACCTCCGCCACGGAACCGACCTGGCAAAGCCTCTGGCGGAGATCCCGCGCACCGGGGAATCCCTTGCAGTAGCTCATCAGACGCGAACGCATGGCGGTCAGCGTCTGCTTTTCATCCCCATAACGGCCCGACTCCACCGCCAGCCGGCAATGCCGCAGCACCAGAAGCCAACGCTCCTCCAGCGGCACGGACGGCAGGGTTTCCCCGGTTTCCAAAAAGTGCTTTGCCTCCCGGAACACCCACGGATTCTGCATCGCAGCCCGCCCGATCATCACCCCGGAGACGGCCGTGGTGGTCTTCCGTTTCACCAGATCCTCGCCGCAGGAAATATCGCCGTTGCCGATGACCGGGATGGAAACCGCACGGGCCACCGCGTCGATCACCTCCCAGTTCGCCTCCCCGCCGTAGCCCTGCGCCCGCGTCCGCCCGTGGACGGCGATGGCCTGCATGCCGCTGTCCTCCAGAATTTTAGCCACCTCCACCGCGTTGATGGTCTTTTCATCCCAACCGATCCGCATCTTCGCCGTGACCGGCACCTGGTCGCCCACCGCCTTCGCCACTCCGGCGGCGACGGAGGCCAGCACCGGGCAGTCCTTGAGCAAGGACGAGCCGCCGTTCCGTGCCACCACCTTGTTCACCGGGCAGCCGAAGTTGATGTCGATGAAATCCGGGCGCTTCCAGTCCACCACCTTCTTCGCAGCCTCACCCATCCGCTCCCCGTCCGCGCCGAAGAGCTGCACCCCCACCGGACGTTGCTCGTCGGTGAACTCCGTGTATTTCCGCGTGCGGCTGTCCGCCTGCATGATCCCCTCCGCGGAGACGAATTCCGTCACCATCACATCCGCCCCCAGTTCCTTGCAGATGCGGCGGAAAATGAGGTCCGTCACCCCCGCCATCGGCGCGAGGTAGAGCGGGAATTTGTTCTGGAACCAAGGGAGCACGCCGCAAACTAGCCAGAAAATGAGTTCACCGCAAAGTCGCAAAGGCCGCGAAGGGCCGCAAAATTTGTGCTCCTCCGCCCACTCCCTCCACTTCGATGTTCGATGTTGAACGTTCGATGTTCGATGTTCAACTTTCCCCCATGCGCGTCCTGCTCTCCACCTGTTCCTTCCAAGACACCCCCGGCCCCCACCACCCGCTGCTCGAAGCCCAGGGCTGGGAAATCGTCCGCGAGCGCGGGCCGCTTTCCCTTGAGAAAATGCTGGAGATCGCCGGTGGATTCGACGCGTTCCTCTGCGGTGACGACGCCATCACCCGCGAGGTGCTGGAGAAGTCCCTGCCCCGCCTGAAGGTCATCTCGAAATACGGCATCGGCTTGGACAAGATCGACATCGCGGCAACCAAGGATCTGAAGATTCCGGTGCTTTTCACCCCCGGGGTGAACCATGACACCGTGGCGGAGCACACTTTCCTGCTGCTGCTGGCGATGGCGAAGAACTTCCCCTACGCCATCGACGGCACCCGCGCCGGACGCTGGGACCGCAAGACGGGCAACGAGCTGTTCCAGAAGAAGATCGGCCTCATCGGGCTGGGCCGCATCGGCCAGGAAGTCGCCCGCCGGGCGCACGCATTCGGGATGGAGGTCCACGCCTACGGCAACTACTGGCCGGAAGACATCGCGGAGCAATTCCAGATCAAGCGCCATGACTCGCTGGACTCCCTTTTCTCGTCCGTGGACATCATCAGCCCGCACACGAAGCTGAACGCGGAAACCCACCACTGCATCAATGCGGAGCGGCTGGCCATGATGCCGGACGGCTCATGGGTCATCAACACCGGCCGCGGCGAACTCATCGACCAGGATGCGATCATCGCCGCGCTGGATTCCGGAAAACTGGCGGGCTACGCCGCCGACGTGCTCGACGAGGAACCCCCTTCCCCGGACCATCCGCTGCTCCACCACCCGAAGGTCATCATCACCCCGCACGTCGGCTCCCGCACCTTTGAAAGCGTGCCGCGCCAGGCGATGAAATCCCTCACAAACCTCATCAACGCGCTCAAGGGCGAAGGTGAGACCAACTGCGCCAACGGCGTGATCTGATGGCTGCCCCGGACGACGACAGACTGCGCTACCAGATGCTCGGGGACGACGGTCTCACCGGGGAGGAACGGCTCCGGAAATACACCGGACCCGTTTCCTATGACTATCTGTTAGGACCGCTGCGCAACGGCGTGCTGATCGTCGTCCATGAGGCGCTCGATCTAGCCGATGTCGGCATGGCCTTCATCCGTGATGACCGGAAGCGGGTGCAGGCATGGCTTGATGAGGAACTGCTGGTGAAGGCGGACGAGGAGACTTTCGGGAAACGCGAAGGTGCGGAGGCCTATACGGCGGTCGTGGTTTCGCCGTTCGTGCTGGTGCGTTGAGTAGCGAACCTCGTGAGAGGTTCGGCGGGGTGAACGTCCATCGGAAAACAAGCTCCGGTTTTTTCATGGACTCCCCCCAGCCGAAGGTCTCACGACCTTCGCTACCAGAGTCACGCCCGGCAATCCATCAGCCGCTTCGCGAGAAAAACCTGCTCCGATTTGACTCCGGTGAGCTGGAGGGCTTTTTCGAAATGACCTACCGCAGCCTTCGGATGGTTCAGCCGTTCTTCCAGATCGCCCATCACCGCGTGCAGCAGGTAGTAGGAATCCAGATCACCTTTCTCCAGCAAGGTCTCCAGTGCACCCATTCCCGCTTCCGGGCCGTTCACCCTTGCGAGCGCCACGGCGCGGTTCAATCGGACGACCGGCGAGTCGGAGATGGCGATCCATTGGTCGTAGTAGCCGAGGATCCTGTTCCAGTCCGTCGTTTCGTCGCTTTCCGCGACGCAATGACAAGCGGCGATGCCCGCCTGCAGATGAAACTCCGAAAGCTCCCCACCCTGCGCCGCGCTGGCGAGATGCAGCAGGCCGTGGCCGATCATGCTCCTGTCCCACAGCGAGCGGTCCTGGTCCTTCAACCTCAGGATGTTCCCCTGCCGGTCCTCACGGGCGGAAAGACGCGCGCCGTTCATGAACATGAGCGCCAGCAGCGCGTGCAGCTTCGGCCGGTCCGCGACCGGGTGCGCGACCAGCAGGCTCGCCAGGCGGATGGCCTCGAAACACAGATCCTCCCTCACCACGCTGTCGCCGGTGGAGGCGCTGTAGCCTTCGTTGAAAAGGAAATAGATCACCCGCATCACCCCATCCAGACGCTCCGTCAGATCCTGTCCGGCGGGGATCTCGAATGGGATGGCGAGTTCCGCGATCTTCTGCCGCGCACGGGTCAACCGCTTCGCCACCGCGGCCTCGGTGGAAAGGAACGCGCTGGCGATCTCCCCGGGGCTGAATCCGCAGAGCGTTTTCAATGCGAGCGCGGTCTGCGCGTCCTGCGGCAGCAACGGATGGCAGCAGGCGAAGATGAGCCGCAACCGGTCGTCCTTGATCTCGTCATCGAACTTCAGGTCCGCCTCCTCCGGCACCCATTGCTCGAGCGAGGTGATGATCTCCGGCTGCTTGTCGTGGAAGAACTTCTCCCGGCGGATGACATCCAGCGCACGGTTCTTCGCCGTCTGCATCAGCCATGCGGAAGGGTTGTCCGGCACGCCGGTGTAGGGCCATGTCTGGAGCGCACGGATCATCGCGTCCTGCACCACGTCCTCCGCGAGCTGCAGGCGGGTGATGCCGAAGATGCCGGTGAGCATGGAAACCAGCTTCCCCGCCTCATGGCGGAAAAGCTTCTCCGTGATCCGCGGGATCTCAGACGCGGAGGACACCGTGACCCGCTCCCCTTTCACGCACCGACGGTGAAGAGTTTCTGCTTCGCCAGCCTGCTGGCCGGGCAGTCATCGGAAACGGGGCGCACCTCCACCTTCAGTCCGCAGGGGACCATGGGATTCTGGCGGGCGACGGCCACCGCCTCCTCCAGGCTGCCCGCCTCGATGAGGATATAGCCGCCCACGGATTCCTTGGTCTCCGTGAAGGGACCATCCACCACGGCACCGGATTCGTAGGAAACCATCGCCCCCACACCATCCAGCGGTTGGCCGGCCTTGATGACACCCTGTTGGGCCAGACTTTCGAACCACGCGTTGGTGCGGCTCATGATTTCCTGGATCTCGTTGAGCGAAAGCTCACGGTGCCAGTTGGTGTCGCGGAACAACAGCAGATATTGGGATTTGCTCATGACGGTTGTCGGTTGGGTTCAGGCCGAGACGATGGTTTTGAAGCCACCGTAGGCCATGCGCTTGTAGTCGAACGGGCAGCCCTCGCAGTTGAGGCGCGGGTCGGCCATCACCTTTGCGTTCACCGCGTCCCGATCCTCGCGGGATTTATAGACGACGTAGGCGAAGACGACCGTCTCCCCTTCCTTGGCACCTGCCAATGCAGGGAAGCTGACCATGTCATGGCAGGTGGCGTCATCCAGCAGGCATTCGCGGTATTCCAATGCTCCGTGGTCGAGCCAGACAGTGGCCGCGGTGGTGGCCATTTCCTTGTATTTCTCGATCCCGTCCTTGGGCAGCGGCAGGACGAATCCGTCAACGTAGGTTTCCATGATCGTAGTGGGTTCGTGGTTTGGTGATGGGTCAGTTTTTCAATGCGAGGAACTGGCGGCGTCCCACCCACAGCAGGTAGAGCGCGGCGAGGCAGATCAGGATGAGCATTGGCGAAAAAAGGCCCACCCCTGCGGTCACAAAGCCGTGGAAGGCGATGATGTTGATGATGATCGGGCCCAGGATCAGCAGGCCGAAGTTCCTGGTTCTCGGGATCGCGACCAGGATGCCTCCAACCAATTCGCACACCTTGACGAAGGTCAGGTAGCCGGTCGGCCCGAAGGCCGCCATGAAATGGGCCGGCGGAGAACCCTCCGGTGGTGCCGGAGGGGTGGGTCCCAGTTTGAAAAGAACCATCGAAGCGGCGAAGACGAACATCAGGCCGAGCAGGCCTCCGACAATATTGGGGATATGTTTCATGGCATTATGGAGAGTTCAGGGTTGGGGGATGGCGGACATGTGGGACTGGAGGCGGTCGAAGTTCTCTTCGTTCGCTTTGGAAATGAAGTCCCGCAGCTTTGCCGCCTCGCCGGGATCATCGAAGCGCATGAGCCAGTCGAAGCGGCTGCCCGTGCCATCATCATGGAAGGAAAGCTCCATCAGGAAACCATGCACCGGACCGTGGTGACGGAAAGTGACTTTCTCAGCGGGGATCACTTCGCCGAAGCTCTTGTCCTGCTCATAGGTCTGGCCATCCGGACCGTGCATGGTGAACCGCCAATGGCCGCCGGGCCACAGGTCGAATTCGTGGATGGTATTGGTGAAGCCCGCCGGTCCCCACCAGAGTGCCACTTGTTCCGGATCGGAAAAGGCTTCATACAGGCGCTCGCGGGAAACAGGAAATGCCCGGCTGCTGTGGATATCGTGATCGCTCATGGTTTTGCCTCCGCAAGGGTTTTGAGATCCGCGAGACCTTGTTCGAACGGACCGCCGATCATCTTCTCGCAGTCCATGAACATGCTCACCGCTTTCGCGATGAAGTTGTTCCTGCCATGCATCGACCAGGTCACCACGGTGCCGCCGCCTTCCGGTTTGAAAGTGAACTCGGCGGTGTTGGTTCCTTCGAACGGTTTCCGGAAGTGCAGCATGAAGCGGATGAACTCATCCTGCCTGTTTTCGGAAAGGGCCATCGTCCCCTCTCCCGTCTTCGCGCTCTGCCAGGTGAAGGAAGATCCCACTCCGGAGGCGGGGCCTTCGTAGGTCACCTTCGCCTGCGGATCCATCTTAGCCCAGGGCGACCATGTCTGGAATGCGCGCAGGTCACTCACGAGAGGGAACACCGCAGACGGTGGAGCCGCGACGGTGATGCTCCGGCTGACGCGGAATTCGCCCGGGCGGCTGGCCACATAGATCAGGAACGCGGCGAGGAGTAGAGCAACAGCGGCGAGGATTTTTCTGGTCATGGCAATCAGGATAGCAAGTGAAGGCACTTTTCCAGGGCATGGTGGTGATCCCGATGGACCACACTTCTGCCCTTTCCAATATCACGACGAACGGCCCCGGAAATCGAGGACATCCTTCCCCGATTTTTTTCGAAAAAATCAAAACCGTGGCTGCAGCGTCCCGCCGCAACTCTTTTCAGGGAGGCACTGCTCCGGACATCATCGGTCTACTGCCAAAACACAGTACCGAAATGTAATTAAACCGCAGATGGACGCAGATTGAAGAATCCCATCCCAATCCTTTTCTTATCTGCGTCCATCTGTGGTTGAACTCTTCATCGATCATGAAGCGTCCACTTCCCACAGAGCGACGGCGGGACGCCATCGCCACTGCCTGCGGCGGGACGCCGCAGCCACGGTTTCATTCACTTGCCGGTGATCTGGCGGACCATCATTTCATCCACGGTGAAAATCTGGGTGCCGAAGTCCTTCGGCTGGTCCCCTTCCGCGAGCTGGTATTCGAATGCCTTCACCGGCTTCACCCCCTCGACTTCGGAGAACAGATAAACACGGATGGTCATCGCCTCCGTCCCCTTGCCACCCTCAAGCTTTTTCACGGAAAACTGGACCTCATTGGCCCCGTCCCTCAGGCCGCCGATGACGATCTGCGCGTCCTTCGCATTGGCGAAGCGGTGGCGGCTGACCTTGTTGACCTGCACATGCACCTCCCGTCCCGGGGAGAACACATACACCTTTGCGATGTATTTCGCCGGATTGACCGGAATCGCCGGAGGTGGCAACTGGCCGGACGCGCGCGCCTCCGGCGTCTCCGCCAGGTAATCCAGCTTCCCTTCGGCCAATTCCCTCCTCACCTCCGGCAGAGCCACCAGATTCACGAAGTCCGCCCGGTCATAGAGCCATGAATTCCCCTCCCGGATGAAGGACAGCACCAGCAGGTTGTCCGTGGGCGTACCATCGACCTGGAAGTCGATCTTACCGAAATAGGAAGCCTTTGCCGTCGGACCGCTTTGGGTGGCCTCCAGGAACTTGAGTCCCTGCAAGGCGGGCGGAGACCCGGGGATGTTGAAAATGCTCGCCGGGAAAGGCCGCTTCTCCGAGTAGATGAGATTCCTCACCTCGATCCGCCGGTTGCTGGCCGTGGCCCGCTCCCATGCGCCGAAATCCCTGTTCACGATTGCCTGCCGCCATGTGTTGTAAGTGGTTTCAAGCGCCGGACGGAGATCTTCCTGGGCTGCTGCAACCACGGTGAAGGAAAAGAAAACTGCAAAAAATGCACGGATCATGAGGCAAAAGATTGGACAAGACCCACCTTTCCACAACAAACAAATCGCGCCGCTCCCCACTTGTGTGGGAGAGCCGCGTTTTTATTGGTATGAGCAGCATTTTGCAGAAGGTGGCACCTATCGGAGAGGCGCGTGAACGCGAGATGCTCAAGGACTCCGCTTCCTACGTCTATCACTCCACCCCGCAGGGTGAGATCCTGGCGCACGTTTTCCAGCCGGAGGGCATCAGCGCCACTCCCAGGCCGGCGGTGGTGTTTTTCCATGGTGGCTTCTGGGACGCGGCCATGCCGACCCAGTTCGTCCCCCACTGCCTCCACTTCGCCAGCCGTGGGGCAGTCGCCGTGGCGGCGGAAACCCGCACGACCTCCCGCCATGGCACCGGCCCGGTGGAGGCGGTCGAAGACGCCCGCGAGCTGATCCGCTGGATCCGGCTGAATGCGGAGACCCTCAACATCGACCCGGCCCGCATCACCATCAGCGGAGCAGCCGGGGGGGCCTACCTTGCCCTGCTCACCACCCTGCCGAAGGAGAAGGATCTCCCGGCGGTGGATGGCGTGGACTGCCGCCCCCAGGCGCTGGTCCTTTTCAGTGCGACGGTGAACACCGGCCCGAAGTCTCCCCACGGAGCGCGTTTCCCGGATGCGAAGACCGCAAAGCGGCTGAGTCCGACCTCACTGGTGCGGGGCAAACTCCCTCCTATCCTGATGTTCCATGGCAGATCCGACCGGATCTCCTCCTTTGATGAAGTGGAGAAATTCCGCCGCCGCCTGCGCTGGAGGCGGAATTCGATTGAACTGGTTGATTTCGAACGGGCTGACCACAGCTTTTTCAACTTCAACGTGAGTCACCAGAATTTCGAACTGACCGTCGGAGCGATGGACCGCTTCCTCGTGAAGCACGGCCTCCTCAGCCCGGAGCCAAGCGCTCCGGAGGAAAGCCCCATTTTGTGAATCTCCGCGGCGGCTGTCGCATTCCGGGCACAATTCCTGCTTGGCAGACCTTCCCCGGTCGCTTTTATTCGGCCAGCGCCGGAGGTAGGGACCATCTGTCCCCACTCCGGCTTCTACCTCTTTGATTTAGAGAATCCCAGATGAATCCGTTCTACCATTCAAGCACCCCGCTCGTTCCCGGTTCACTCCACCGGCTTTCCCAGGAACATGATAACTGCGGCATGGGCGCCATCGCCCACTTGAAGGGAAAACGCAGCTACCAGATCCTCGATCACGCCCTCACCTCCGTCTGCTGCATGACCCACCGTGGTGCGGTGGATGCGGACATGAAGACCGGTGACGGCTCCGGCGTGCTGACCCAGATCCCCTACCCGCTCTTCCGCAAGGCGGCTGAAAAGCTCGGCCACACGCTGGAGAACGAGGCCGATCTCGGCGTGGCCGTGTTCTTTTTCCCCCGTGACAACGAAGGCGCGGCGGCGGACATCAAGAAGATCGCCGCCGAGGTGACCGACCGGCGCGGCATCACCCGCATCGGCTGGCGCGAGGTGCCGGTGGATGTGGACGCGCTGGGCAAGATCGCCCAGGCAAGCCGCCCGCAGATCGAGCACCTGCTCCTCCTCAAGCCAGCGGGCATGGAGGCGGATGTCTATGAGCGCCAGCTCTACCTCTGCCGCCGCGAGATCGAGCACCAAACGAAGGAGATCCACGGCTTCTACATGCCGTCCTTCTCCAGCCGTCTGCTGTCCTACAAGGCGCTGGCGATGCCGGCCGCCCTGCGCGCGTTCTATCTGGACCTGCAGGATCCGGACTACGAGATCGCCATTTCCCTCTACCACCAGCGTTTCTCCACCAACACGTTCCCGGCCTGGCCGCTCGGCCAGCCGTTCCGGAACATGTGCCACAACGGCGAGATCAACACCGTGGAAGGCAACCGCAACTGGATGACCTCCCGCGAGGAGTTCTTCTCCTCCCCGATCTGGGGTGACGAGATCGATCTGGTGAAGGACCTGATGCGCCACGGCGAGTCCGACTCCGCCTCGCTGGACCACGCGCTGGAACTGCTGATCCTGTCCGGCCGCTCCCCGGAGCACGCCATGTGCATGCTGGTGCCGCCCGCCTACCGGAACGACGAGGACATTTCCGACAACCTCCGCGCCTTCTACCAATACAACCGCTCCTTCTCCGAACCATGGGACGGTCCTGCGGGCCTCGTCTTCACGGACGGCACGAAGCTCTGCGCCTCGCTCGACCGGAACGGCCTCCGTCCGTCCCGCTACAAGGTGACCGCTGACGGCATCCTCTACATCGGCTCCGAAGCGGGTGCTGTGATCTTCGAGGACTCCAACATCGTCCGCAAGGGCCGCCTCGGCCCGGGACAGATGATGTCGGCGAACACCCTGACCGGTGAGCTGAAGATGGACCGCGAGATCAAGGAAGAACTCGCCCAGCAGAAGCCCTACCGCCGCTGGATCGACGAGAACCGCCTGGAACTGCGCAAGTTCGTCTCGCCCTCCGCCCACGCGCCGGACATCGACTTCACCCCGCTGGACCTTTCCCGCCAGCAGGTCGCCCACGGCATCTCCCTCGAGGAACTGGACATGGTCTTCCCGCCGATGATCAAGGGTGCGCAGGAGGCCGTCTTCTCCATGGGGGATGATATCCCGCTGGCGGTCCTCTCGACCCACCCGCGCCTGCTCTACACCTACTTCAAGCAACTCTTCGCCCAGGTGACCAACCCGCCGATCGACCCGATCCGCGAATGGGCGGTGATGTCGCTGAGCGCGGGCCTCGGACCGGAGCGGAATCTCCTTGAGGAAACTCCCGGCCACTGCCGCACCGTCAGCCTGGAAAGCGCGATCCTCTTCGAACACGAACTGGAGAAGACCAAGGACCTCGGCGAGGAAGGCTTCCCGGCTGTCACGCTGGACTGCACCTGGGCCGCCTCCAGCGGAGCGGAAGGCCTCAAGCCCCGCCTCGACAAGCTCTGCCTCGAAGCCGAGGAAGCGGTGAAGTCGAACCACAGCATCCTCATCCTTTCCGACCGGGCGACCTCCGCCGGCAAGGTGCCGATCCCGACGCTGCTGGCGATCGGAACGATCCACCACCACCTCACCCGGATCCGCAAGCGGATGCGTGCCTCCCTGGTCATCGAGACCGGTGAAGCGCGGGACGTGCACCAGATCGCCTGCTGCTTCGGCTTCGGCGCGACGGCCGTCTGCCCATACCTCGGCTACGCCACCGTCCGCCAGCTCGTCGCCGCGGACAAAGGCAAGGGCAAGCTCGACATCAGCACCGAGAAGGCCATGTCCAACTACCGCAAGGCGTTGGAGAAGGGCCTGCTCAAGATCATGTCGAAGATGGGCATCTCCGTCCTCAACTCCTACCAGGGTTCCCAGACCTTCGAAGCCATCGGCATCGGCACAGATGTCGTGGATTTCTCCTTCACCGGCGTTTCCTCGAAGATCGGCGGCATCGGCTTCGCGGAAATCGCGGAAGAGTCCCTCATCCGCCACCGCGCGGCCTACGAAGTGGAAGTCCCTGTCGGCGAGACCCTCGACCTGGGTGACCCGGGCTACAACCGCTACCGGAAGTCCGGTGAGCGCCATGTTTTCACCACGGAAAACATCAAGAATTTCCACACCTACGTGAAATCCGGTCGTGCCGAGGATTACGAGGAATATGTGCGTGTCTCATTGGAAGTCAATCCGGTGGCGATCAAGGACCTGATCGAATTCGTGCCGTCTGCGGGTGGCGCGATCCCGATCGAGGAAGTCGAGTCTATCGAGACGATCCGCCAGCGTTTCACCACAGCGGCGATGTCGCTGGGCGCGCTGTCCCCGGAGGCCCACGAGACCCTCGCCATCGCCATGAACCGGATCGGCGCGAAGTCGGACTCCGGTGAAGGCGGTGAGGACCCGGTCCGCTTCCAGCCCTACCCGAACGGCGAC